>DROW01000144.1 GCA_011388675.1 Chloroflexota bacterium
AAGGTGAGGAGCGCAGCCGCGCTCAGCGAGGGGGCCAGGAGGGGCAGCGTGATCTCCCAGAACGCCCGCCACCGACTGGCCCCCAGTGTTCGCGCCGCCTCCACCACCGTCGGGTCGAGGTTGGCCCACTGGGTGCCGACCATTCGCACCACCAACACCGCGTTGTAGAAGACGTGGGCCAGCAGGATCACCGTCAGCGTGCCCTGAAGGTTCAGCGGAGGGTGTTCCAGCCCCAGCACCCGCATCAAGATGGTGTTGAGCACTCCCTTGGGACCGATCAGGGCTGTGAAGGCCACCGCTACCACGACGGTCGGAAGCACGAAAGGGATGGTGATGAGCGCTTCCAGCACCGACTTGCCGGGGAAGACGTACCGGGCAAACACATAGGCCCCCGGCAGGGCGATGATCACCGTCAGCAGGGTTGACAACGCCGCCTGCCAGGTGGTGAACCAGAGGGTTTTCGCGTAGTATGGCGTCCGGATCAGCCGGACCAGTCCCGCCAGGTCGAGGCGGCCCCTGGGGGCCAGCGAGAGCCCGACGATGGAGGCCAGGGGATAGAAATAGAAAAGCAACAGGAAGGCAAGGGGCAAGAGAACGAGAAGCAGGAGGGCAGGCGATCCCCTCCTGCTTCCTGTTTCTTGCCCTTTGCCCCTTTTCCTCACCGCAGCACGACCTCGGTCCATTGCTCGATCCAGGTCTCGCGGTTCGCCTGGATGTCGGCCGGATCGACGAAGGCGGGGTGCTCCGGGATCACGGCGAACCGGGCGAAGACGTCGGGTAGTGCTGCGTTCTCGTTCGCCGGGAACATAAACATGTGCAGCGGGATGTCCTCCTGGAACGTGGTCCCGAGCATAAAGTCGATCCACGCCTCGGCCAGGTCGCGGTTTGGGGTGCCCTTGAGGATGCCGACGAACTCGATCTGGCGGAAGCAGCTCCCGTCCCCCACCACGACGCCCGTCGGGGCTTCCTCGAACTCCTCCTCGGAGAAGTACACCTCCACCGGCGGGCTGGAGGCGTAACTGACGACGATCGGACAGTCCCCCTCACCCTGCGATCCGTAGGTGAAGGCCCCCCAGTAGGCCTCCTCCCAGCCGGTGGTCACCAGCACGTCGTTGTCCCGTAGGTCGGCCCAGTAGTCGAGCCAGGTGTAGTCCCCTTCCAGGCCGAAGTGACCGATGGTCGCCAGCATGAAGGCCAGGCCCGGGGAGGAGGAGGCCGGATTTTCCACGACCGTCAGGCCCTTGTACTCTGGCTTCACCAGGTCCTCCAGGTTCTGCGGCGGCTGGAGGCCGTGTTCCTCGAACCAGGCTTTGTCGTAGTTCAGGCACACGTCACCGTAGTCGACGGGCAGGAGGTAGTGGTCGGGGTCCAGTTCCAGGTGGTCGGGGATCTGGGCCAGGAGGGGCGATTCGTATGCCTCCAGGATGTCCGCCTCCAGTGCCCGACTCATCAGCGTGTTGTCCACCCCGTAGATCACGTCGGCCAGGGGGTTCTCCGCGCTGAGGATGGCCTGGTTGAGCATCAGCCCGGCGTCGCCCGATTTGAGGATCTCCACCTCAACGTTGTTGGCCTCCTCGAAGGCGGCCATCGTCTCCTCGCCGATGTCGAAACTGTCGTGGGTCATCACGGTCAGGGTGCGGGGGCCGACGGGGGTGGGCGTCGACGCTGGCGTGGATGGTGCGCAGGCGGTCAGAACCGCCGCCAACAGTACGAGAGCGATTAGCCATTTCTTCATTTCTCCGCCTCCTCGATCTGGGATTGGTGGATGACGACGCACAGGAGGAGTCCCTCCCGCACGTACACCCGTGCCTCCCTTCCCAGGAGGACGTTGGATACCCCCCGGGCGGGGCCGAGGCGGAGGGTTTCGTCGGCGAGTGTCCATTTGAGCCCCTCGGTAGTCACCCCGTGGGCGTCTCCCCCGATCGGGATGAGCGAGACGGTGTCGCCAGGATGTCCCGTGATGGAAGCCTCGTCGCGGATGAGGAAGGCCTCCTGTCGGCCTGCGACGATGCGCACCTGGATCCCCGTCAGCGTGGGGTGGGCCAGGAGGAGGAGGTTGGCGAGGGTCTGGTCGATCCGCTTCCCCAGTGCCCCCAGGATGAAGATCTCGTCTGCCCCCTGCTCGCTGGCGTAGAGCAGGGCCAGTTCCAGGTCGGTTTCGTCCTTCTCGGTGGGGTAGGGGAGGAAGCGGGCACCGGCTTCGACCAGCCGGACGCGCAGGTCGGGTTCCAGCGAGTCCAGGTCGCCGATGACCACGTGGGGGACGATGTTCAGGGAGAGGGCGTGCCGCGATCCTCCGTCGACCGCGACGACCAGGTCGGCTGTCCGTGCCAGGCGTGACGCCGTCGTCGGTTCGGGTGGATCGCCGTTGACGAAAAGGACCGCGCGCATAACGAAAGAGCCGCCCTGCCAGCGGGACGGCTCAGCCTCCTTTACCACTGCTTCCCTCCCTCCGCTGGCATGACCCAGATCAGGTTCGAGGGGTCGGCGCCGGTGGCCTTCGCCGCGGGCGCCCTCTCAGCCCGGCTCGCCCGGACTCCCCCGGGAAGGTCTGCAATTGGCAGAGATAATATACCACCAGGGGCAGGAGGTGTCAAATTTGCCGTTTTAGTAAGGAAACGCATCACTTTACAACTCGTGGAGATAGGGGTATATTTAGGAACGTGCCCGTGGTGGGCCATCAATCGATTGGACGGAGGCAAGACATGGCGAAAGGCATGGTGATCATTGACGAGGATCGCTGTAAAGGATGCGGTCTGTGCGTGAGTGTCTGTCCCGTGCACATCCTCCGATTGGCGGAGGGGCGGTTCAACGCCAAGGGGTACCGCCCTGTCGAAGTGACGGATCCGGAGGCGTGCACCGGTTGCGCGATGTGCGCTACCATCTGTCCTGACGTGGTTTTCACCGTATACCGGCGGCGGCGTCAACCCAGGCAGGCCGCTGCTACAGCGTAAGGAGGCGACGATGGCGAAAGAACTCTGGGAAGGGAACGCCGCACTGGCTGAGGCGGCCATTCGAGCGGGCGTCGAGGCCTTCTTCGGCTACCCCATCACTCCCCAGACCGAGGTGTTGGAGCACTTCTCCAAGCGCATGCCCGAGTTGGGCCGGGTGTTCCTCCAGGCCGAGAGCGAGGTCGCGGCCATCAATATGGTGTACGGTGCGGCCTGCGCGGGAGCGCGGGTGATGACCTCCTCGTCCAGTCCCGGCGTCAGCCTGATGCAGGAGGGCTTCTCCTACATCGCCTGCTCCGAGGTGCCCGCGGTGGTGACCAACATTATGCGCGGTGGCCCCGGCCTGGGCAACGTCCAGCCTGCTCAGGGGGACTACTTCCAGGCGGTCAAGTCGGCCGGGCACGGCGATTTCCATATGATCGTCCTGGCCCCTGCCAACGTGCAGGAATTGATCGATCTGACGGTGCTGGCCTTCGACCTGGCGGAGAAGTACCGCACCCTGGCGATGATCGTGGCCGATGGTTCCATTGGCCAGATGATGGAGCCAGCCGAGATGCCGCCGATGCGGCCGGTCCGTCCACCCGAGGAACGGCCCGACTGGGCGCTGACCGGCGCGAAGGGGCGTGATCCCAACATCATCACCTCCCTCTACCTCGGCGCGGAGAACCTGGAGCGGGTCAACCTGCGGCTGCAGGCCAAACTCAAGAAGATCGCTGCTAACGAGGTCCGCTGGAAGGAATACAGCACCGAGGACGCCGATCTCCTGCTCGTCGCTTACGGCACCGTGGGGCGCATTTGCCAGACGGTGGTCCGTGAGGCGCGGAGGGCAGGGATGAAGGTGGGGCTGCTGCGCCCCATCACGCTCTGGCCGTTCCCCAGCAAGCGCATCGCCGAACTGGCCGAGCAGGTGCGGGGTATCCTGACGGTCGAGATGAACGCCGGGCAGATGGTGGAGGACGTCCGGCTGGCCGTGGAAGGCCGTTGCACGGTCCGTTTCTACGGCCGGATGGGCGGCGTGATCCCTCTGCCCGACGAGATCCTGCCGGAACTGGAGAAGTTGGACGCGGAGTGCCGGTAGAGGTTTCAGGTTGCGGGTCTCAGGTTGCAAGTTGAACCTGAAACCTTGAAACCTGAAACCGCTCGTTAAGGAGGAACCGATGGCGACGGTCGAGATTCCTGAAGATATGGAACTGGTCTACAAGTACCCGGAGAGCCTGACCGAGCGGCACACCCACTATTGTCCCGGCTGCACTCACGGGATCATCCACCGGCTGATCGCCGAGGTGATCGACGAGTTGGGGGTGCGGGAGCGGACGATCGGTATCGCCCCGGTCGGCTGTTCGGTTCTGGCGTATTATTACTTCAATATGGACTTTGCCGAGGCAGCCCACGGTCGGGCCCCGGCGATGGCCACCGGCATCAAGCGGGTCAGCCCGGGCAAGGTGGTCTTCACCTACCAGGGCGACGGGGACCTGGCGGCCATCGGCACGGCGGAGATCATCCACGCGGCCAACCGGGGGGAGTTGATCACCACCATCTTCGTCAACAACGCCATCTACGGGATGACCGGCGGGCAGATGGCCCCGACGACGCTGCCGGGCCAGGTAACCACTTCCTCCCCGATGGGGCGAGACGTGGAGACGGCAGGCTGGCCGATCCGGATGGCGGAGTTGATCGCCACCCTCCCCGGCGCGGCCTATGTTACCCGTCAGGCGGTCTTCGATGTGCCGGGTATTCGGCGCACCAAGAAGGCGATCAAACTGGCCTTTCAGACCCAGCTGGCTGGCCTGGGCTTCTCGATGGTGGAAGTCCTCTCCACGTGCAACACCAACTGGCATATGGGGCCTGTGGAGGCGCTGGAGTGGGCCAAGCAGCATATGGTGGACTATTACCCGCTTGGCGATACGAAAGTCATCGATGAGGTCAAAGCGCTGGCGAAGGGGAGGAAGTAAGGATGCAGGAGGCGGGACGCAAGATCCAGGAAGAGATCATCATCTCCGGCTTCGGTGGTCAGGGCGCGCTGTTCGCCGGGCAGTTGTTAGCCTACGCGGCGATGGATCAGGATCTGCACGTGACGTGGATTCCCTCCTACGGCCCGGAGATGCGAGGGGGGAAGGCCCGCTGTACCGTCGTGATCTCCGACGAGGAGATCGGCTCGCCGCTGGTGCGCCGACCCAGCGCGGCCATCGTTCTGAACATCCCGTCGATGGAGGCCTTCGAGCCGGCGGTCAAGCCGGGAGGGGTCCTGGTCGTCAACAGTTCGCTGATCCCTCAGAAAAGCGAGCGGGATGACATCCGTGTCATCTACGTTCCGGCCAGCGACATCGCCAGCGATATGGGGAATATCCGGCTGGCCAACGTCGTCTGCCTGGGAGCCCTGGTCCAGGCGCTGGGCGTGCTTCCGCTGGAAGCCATCGAGAAGGCGCTGGACGAGCACCTGCCGGAACGACACCGCGAACTGCTGGAGTTGAACAAGGAAGCGCTTCGCAGGGGGGCGGAGTACGGGGAACGCTGAGGACATCGGGAATACGGTTCGGTGTCTGGGAGGAGAGGGCGATGTACCGGAAGGTAGTGGTCCTGCTGGACGGTTCGGAACTGGCCGAGCAGGTGCTGCCTCACGTCGCCGACATCGTCCGCGGGCGCGACAGTGAGGTTCACCTCCTCTCCGTCGCGCCGGTGGTCGCCCCGCCGATCGCGGTCGCTGTCGACATCTACCCGGTGTACGCGACGGCGGAGTTCCTGGCCGCGCAGGAGGCGGAACGGCAACGGATCGAGCGAGACCTGAAGGAGTACCTGGCGCGGGTGGCCGAGCGGCTCCGTCCCGTGGCTTCTGCGGTGCATACCGTTGTCCGTTTCGGTCAGCCTGCGGAGGAGATCCTGGCCTACGCTGAGGAGATCGGGGCCGACCTGATCGCGATGTGCACCCATGGCCGTTCTGGGCTGAGCCGGTGGGTCTACGGCAGCGTGGCGGACAAGGTGCTGCGCGGAGCGAAGTGCCCGGTGTTGCTGGTACGGGTCCGCCCTCCGAAGTAAGGCTGCTGCCCTTGGGATGATGGCTCGCGTGGAGCGGCTCGGGCCAGAAATGCACCAGAACATCCTGGTCCCTCTGGACGGGTCGGAGTTGGCGGAATGCGTCTTTCCGCACCTCCGCGCCCTCGTCCGTCCGGGTCATACGCACGTCCATCTCCTTTCGGTCTTGACGCTGGGGTTGGGAGATCGGACGGTCGCGTTGCTCACCACCTACCCGCCGGGGCTGCAGCTCTCTACGACCGTGATGGCACGGGCCCAGGTGGAGTTGCGGTCTTACCTGCAGGGTGTCGCTGCGCGGGTCCGCGAGTGGGGCGCGGTGGTGCGCTATGAGGTTCGGGAGGGGAATCCGGCGGAGGAGATCCTCCGGTATGCGGAGGAGCAGGGGATCGATCTGATCCTGATGGGCACCCACGGCCTGTCCGGCCTCGGTCGGTGGGTGTACGGCAGCGTGGCAGACCGGGTGCTGCGGGGTGCACCGTGCCCGGTCCTGCTGGTCCGCCCCCAACGACCGGAAAGTGGAACGCAGAACACAGAACGTAGAACGTAGAACGTGGAACGTGGAACGTAGAACGTGGAACGTAGAACGTAGAACGCAGAACGCAGAACGTGGAACTATCGGTTGGAAAAGAGGTGGTTGCAAAATGAACATCGGCATTCCGAAGGAACGACGGGATCTGGAGATGCGGGTGGGGTTGACCCCCTACGGGGTGCGCCTGCTCACCCACGCTGGACACATTTGCTATGTGGAGCAGGGGGCC
>DROW01000145.1 GCA_011388675.1 Chloroflexota bacterium
GGCCTGCCAACGACGTCGACCTTCCTCCCCGCCTCACCGCATACGGGGGAAAGCGCAGCGATGCCCCTGCTGATCGACGGGCATAACCTAATCGGACGGATGCCGGACCTCAGCCTGGAGGACCCGGACGACGAGGCGGCGTTGGTCCAGCGGCTCCGCCGGTACTGCTGGCGACACCGCCGCCGGGCGACCGTCGTCTTCGACGCAGGCATCCCCGGCGGCCGATCCCTCGCCCTCTCCTCTCCAGAAGTCCAGGTCGTTTTCGCCCCGACGGGACGGACCGCCGATGCGCTGCTCTGCGAACGGATCCGGCGCGCGCGCGACCCGGCCGGGCTGATCGTCATCTCCTCCGACCGCTCCGTGCAGGCGGCAGCGCGCGCCAGAGGGGCACGGGTGATCCCCGCGGAGGACTTCGCAACGGAACTGATCGCCGACCGTAAAACAGAGTTGGAGGAAGAAGAGAAACCCCGTTCCGTGGGGGATCTGGAAGAGTGGTTGCGGCTCTTCAACGAGCGAAGGAAAACGTAGTCCACCGCCTCATCTGAGGCGGTCTTTTTTCGCGCGCGTTTCCTTCCAGCCATTCGAAAGGAGGTGCACCTTGCGCATCCTCGAATCGGGCATCGGTGAACTGATCCAACCCCCGGACCTCGACGCGTTCCGGGAGTGGAACCGGGAGAGGAAGTCCCGGGCGATGGTCGATAAGTTGATGACCGAGGAGGAGGCGATCGAACGCTTCGTCACCGACGGCTGCTACCTGGGCACCGAACTCTACGGCACCGTCCGCGCCCCGATGAGCCTGGTGCGGGAACTGATCCGCCAGGGGAAGAAGGACCTCCGACTGGTCGGGCAGGGGGTGCTGGAGACGGACCTGCTCCTCGGGGCTGGCGTGGTGAGCGAGATGGACCTCACCTACATCGGCCTGGAGTTGTACGGGACCTCCCAGGTCTTCCGGCGGGCGGCGGAGAGCGGGCGGCTCAAGCGGATCGTCGAATGGTCCAACGGCGCGCTGACCTGGCGGTTCAAGGCGGCTGCGATGGGGGTCCCTTTCCTCCCCGTCCGGGTGATGCTCGGCAGCGACACCTTCAAGTACAGCGCGGCTAAGGTCGCCGAGTGCCCCTTCACCGGCCAGAAGGTCTGCCTGGTGCCAGCGCTGATCCTGGACGTGACCCTGATACACGTCCACCGGGCCGACCGGTACGGCAACGCCCAGATCGACGGCATCTCCGGCTTCGCCCACGAGATCGCCCGCGCCTCCAAGCGGCTGATCATCAGCGCCGAGGAGATCATCGACACAGAGGAGATCCGCCGCTACCCCGAGCGGACCATCATCCCCTACTTCCTGGTCGACGCCGTCGTCCACGCTCCCTTCGGCTCCCACCCCGGCGAGATGGCCTATATGTACGCCCGGGACGAGGAGCAGTTGCGGGAGTGGGTAGAGGCCTCCAAGACCGAAGAGGGAACCCAGGCCTACCTGGACAAGTACATCTACGGCGTCGCCAACCACCAGGAGTACCTCGAATTGATCGGCGAAGAGCGACTGGAAGCACTGAAAGCAGCGATGGAGGGGCGGTGATGGGCGAGCAAACGTACAATCTGACGGAACTCCTGATCTGCGTCGCCGCCCGGCAGATCCCGGACAACGTGACCGTCTTCGTCGGCACGGGGATCCCGATGCTGGCGGCCAGCCTGGCGCAGAAGATGCACGCGCCGAACCTGATGCCCATCTTCGAGTTCGGCGGCGTGGGCGCGCGGCTGGAGATCCCGCCCCGCGCCGTCGGCGGCAGCCGCACCTTCTACAAGGCCATCGGCGCCTACGGCATCTGCGAGGTGCTGGAGACGGCCTGCCGGGGCTTCGTCGACTACGGCTTCATCGGCGGCGCCCAGATCGATCCCTACGGCAACGTCAATTCCACCATCATCGGCCCCCAATACTACCCGCCGAAGATCCGGCTCCCCGGCTCGGGCGGCGGCAACGACGTCGGCTCCCTCGTCTGGCGGACCATCATCCTGATGCGCCACGAGAAGCGGCGGTTCGTGCCCAAGGTGGACTTCGTCACCACGCCGGGGTACATCGACGGGCCGGGGGCGCGGGAGGCGGCGGGACTGCCCCGCGGCAGCGGCCCTTACCGGGTGGTGAGCACACTGGCGCTGCTGGACTTCGACGAGGAGACGAAGCGAATGCGGCTCCTGGCCACCCATCCCGGTGTGACGGTCGATCAGGTGATCGAGAACACCGGCTTCGAACTGATCATCCCCGACGAGGTCGGTGTCAACGAGCCGCCGACGGAGGAGGAACTGCGCATCCTGCGCGAGGAGGTCGATCCGGAGCGGTTCTACATC
Organism: Chloroflexota bacterium; assembly: GCA_011388675.1. Taxonomy (GTDB): domain Bacteria; phylum Chloroflexota; class Anaerolineae; order B4-G1; family DUEL01; genus DUEL01. The sequence goes on from DROW01000145.1 coordinate 2,341, forward strand.
TAGGTGGTTTCACCACAGAGACACGGAGGGCACAGAGTTTTCTCTATATTATGAGGTTTCTCTGTGCCCTCTGCGTCTCTGTGGTTCGTCCTATCCCGGCAGTAACACCGGTCGGAGTTCTGGGACGTATTCGTCGATGATCTCCGGGGTGATCGCGTTCGCCTTGCAGATGTCTCGGTAGAGGTAGGCCGACCGGCGGGGCCTCCGCTCCTGCGTCTCGGGGTCCAGTTCGATCAGGCCGAAGCGCAGTGTCCACCCCTCGGCCCACTCGAAATTGTCCACCAGCGTCCAGTGGAAGTAGCCCATAATGGGAACGCACCCCTGGATCACCCGCCACACCTGATGCAGATGGGTCACGATGTAACGGGGACGCTGGTCGTCGTCGGCGTCCGGGATGCCGTTCTCCGTGATGTAGATGGGAAGGCCCAGGCGGGACAGCCGGCGGAGGGAGCGCCCCATTCCCTCGGGGTAGAACTCACCGTATCCGCCGTCCAGCAGTTCCGCGTCCTCGGGGTGGAAGTTCCGCCCGAACAGTTGCTTCCCCATCCGCCGGTCGAAGGCCACCACGTCCCGCGTGTAGTAGTTGAGGCCGATCCAATCCAGGGTGTTCCGCAGCCGCCAGGCGAAGCCGAAACCCAGCGGCAGCCGCCACCGCCCCTCGGTCACGGCGGCGAGGAAAGTCTCGTTGTACGCCCGATCCTGCCAGCGGGCCACCCACCGGTCGAGCGGGGAGCGCGGGTTGGCCGGGTCGAAGACGCGGATGTTGTGGGCAAAACCGACCTGCGCCTCGGGCTGGAGGTCGTGGATGCGCCGATAGGCGGCACCGTGGGCGCGCATCAGGTTCCGCCCCACCTTCATCGCCGCGCCGAAGTCCTGCTTCCCCGGCGGGAAAACGCCCAGCACATAGCCCAGATAGGCGAGCACGTTGGGCTCGTTGACCGTGCACCAGAGGGTGCAGAACTCGCCCAGCGCTTCGACCACGCGGGCCACGTACCGCTCGAAGAGGGGGACCACACGGGGGTTTTCCCACCCCCCCATCTCGGCAAGCCACAGGGGGTTGATGAAGTGATGGAGGGTGACCATCGGCTCGATGTCCCGCTCGCGCAGACCGCGCAATATCTCGCGGTACCGATCCAGAGCGGCGTCGTCGAAGTACCCCTCCCTGGGCTCGATACGGGACCATTCCACGGAGAGCCGATGGGCGTTCTGCCCCAGTTCGGCGGCCCGGTCGAAATCCTCCTCCGCCCGTTGCCACCAGTCGCAGGCCCTCCCAGAGCGGTGGCCTTCTTTGATACGGCCTTCCTCCTGCTCCCAGGCCCACCAGTCGTTGTTGGTGTTTTCCCCCTCGACCTGGTGAGAGGAGGTGGCCGTGCCCCACTTGAAATCGGACGGGAAATGGAACGTGGCTTCCGGCATCGCGCGGGGATTCTAGCACGGGGCGGGGGAGGTGTCAAACTGTGGTTCTACCGCAGGGGCACAGAGGACGCAGAGGGTAGCGAACAACAGACTCTGCGTCCTCTGTGCCCCTGCGGTGGATTCGACTACCCCGCCGGCAGTCGACCCAGGCCGACGATCTGCCGAATCGCGGTCAGCAAGCCGAGGGTAACCTTGAGGGCATCGCCGGGGTGAACCGGCGGGAGATGCTCCCGCCCTTCCTCGTCCACCTGGATGGGCGCCGATTGGAGGTACAGGTACGCTACTCCCACCCCGACCAACGCGCCGAGAATACCCCCAAAGAGGAGGACTTTCGTTCGTAGGTTCATCCCTCCCTCCCTGAAGTCTGAATCTCGCCCATCCCCTCTCCCGCCGTGCCGCGGCCTTTCTGCCCGTCACGGAGGTTCCCCGCGACGGCCCTCACGCCCGCCCAGGTCGACACAAGGGTGAAGACCGGGGAGGCAACGACCCGGGAACCGCTTTCGACCGCCCGCTGGCCCCGAAGGAGGTAACCGCGGGCGATGGCGAACCAGCGGGGAAGGACCTCCCACCAGCGGAAGTAGAAGAGGGCGTAGTTGATCGCCGCCATCAACGCCAGCACGACCAGCGTGCCGAGCGCCGTTTCCAACGCCAGCAGGATCAACGCCAGATCCCGTAACGTGCCCACAGACCCCTCCGTAACTCCTACCACGGAAGGGACAGGGTACCCCTATCCGCGTCTCCGTGGTATTTCTAGGCTACAGTATATCGTCTCCTCCTTTCTTGTCAACCCCTTTGCGTTCTTCGCCGTTGGTCTGTATAATTCCGCAGCGGAGCGAGTGATGATCGAAGCACACGGACTAACCAAGCGGTTCGACAACCTTGTGGCCGTGGATGACCTCTCCCTCACCGTCGCCGCCGGTGAGGTGCTGGCCCTTCTGGGGCCGAACGGGGCAGGGAAGACGACCACAGTGCGGATGCTGGCCGCCATCCTGCGCCCCAGCAAGGGGCGCGCCATCGTGGCTGGCCACGACGTCCTGACCGAGCCCGCCGCCGTGCGGCGCAAGATCGGCCTGCTGACCGAATATCCAGGGCTCTACCGGCGGATGTACGGAGGAGAGTACCTGGACTTCTTCGGCCGCCTCTACGGGCTGGACGCGGAGACCCGTCAGCGGCGCGCCCGTCGGCTGCTGGAACAGTTCGGTATGCCGGAGGCGTGGGACCGACGGATCGGGGAATACTCCAAAGGGATGCAGCAGAAACTGGCCCTGGCCCGCGCGATGCTTCACGACCCGCCGGTCCTCCTGCTGGACGAGCCGACGTCGGCGATGGACCCCTACAGCGCGAAACTGGTCCGCGACGCCATCCTCTCGCTGCGCAATATGCGACGGGCCATCGTCGTCTGCACCCACAATCTGGCCGAGGCCGAACTCCTGGCCGACCGGATCGCCATCATCCGCCGGGGCCGCCTCGTCGCCATCGGCACCCCCGCCGAACTGAAGCGGGAACTGGTCGGCCCCCCTCTGATGGAACTCCACCTCAAGAACGGCGTCGGCCGGGCCTACTCCCTGGTCAGCCAACTCGCCCACATCGTGGCGACGGACGGCAACCGGATCTGGTACGAGACGGAGACCCCGGAGACCACCAACCCGCTGATCCTGCGCGCCCTCGTCGCGGCCGACGTCGAAGTGATCACCCTCGCCCGTAGCGAGTGGAGCCTGGAGGACGTCTACCTGCGCATCGTAGGGAGCACCCAATGATGAAAGAGACACGGCGGGAAGATCTGCGGCTGATCTGGACCCTCACCGCGCGGGAGATCCGGGACGTCCTCCGCGACTGGCGGCTCGTGACCCCCATCCTCCTCCTCACCCTCCTCTTCCCCATCGTCGCCAACCTCGTCGCTCAGGCGACCTTTCGCTTTTTCCAGCGGTACGGCGGGCACATCATCGCCGAACGGACGGTCCCTTTCCTCCTGATGGTCGTCGGTTTCTTCCCCATCACGTTCTCGCTGGTCATCGCGCTGGAGAGTTTCGTGGGGGAGAAAGAACGCAAGAGCCTGGAACCGCTCCTGGCGACCCCCCTCTCCGATACGCAACTGTACGTGGGCAAGATCCTCTCCTCCCTGATCCCCCCTTTGGCGGCCAGTTACCTGGGGATGGCCTCCTACCTCATCGGCCTCTACCTCACCCGACGCTGGGCTCCGTCCCTGGAACTGCTGGCGCAGATGTTCGCCCTGACCACCGCGGAGGCCCTGGTGATGGTCTCGGGGGCCGTCGTGGTCTCCAGCCAGACCACCAGCATCCGGGCGGCCAACCTCCTGGCCAGTTTCATCATCCTGCCAATGGCCTTCTTGGTCCAGGCGGAATCCTTCCTGATGCTGTGGGGGCAGTACACCAGCCTGTGGTGGCTACTAGCCTTCCTTTTGGTCAGCGACGTCCTGCTGATCCGGATGGGACTGCGGCTGTTCAACCGGGAAGAACTGCTCAGCCGGGAGATCGATCGGATCCAGATCCGCAGGGTCTGGGAGACGTTCCGGCGTCACTTCGCCTGGGAGTGGTGGCTCTTCGGGAGGAAGCGGCAGGCGGTCCCCCGCGCCCTTCGCTGGACGGGGTGGCTGGCGGGCTTCTACCTGCGCGAGGCTCCCGCGATCCTCCGCCGATCCTCGCCAGCGATGCTCGTCGTCCTGGCCGGCGTCGTCGGCGCGGGCGTCCTTGGCTGGAGCATCGCCAGCCGGTTTCCGATCACCCTCTCGTTCGACGAGCCGGGTCGCGCTTTCTTCGGGGGAATCACGCCTACCTTCATCCTGGGCAACAACCTGCGTGCGCTGAGCGTGGGCGCTATCCTGGGAACCCTCTCCTTCGGCTCGCTGGCGGTGACCCCCTTGCTGATCACGCTCGCCCTGGCCGTCTACGTGGGCTTGCAGATCCTGTGGTCCGGCTACAGCCCTTGGGTGGTCCTCGCGCTGGTCGGGCCTCACGGCATCCTGGAGATACCCGCCGCCTTCCTCTGGTGCGCTGCCGCCGTCCGCCTGGGCGCGTCCTTCATCACGCCCTCCCCCGGAATGACGGTAGGAGAAGCCTGGCTCCAGGCCCTGGCCGATTTTCTGAAGACCGCCCTCTTCATCGTCCTGCCCGCCCTGGCCATCGCCGCGCTGATCGAGGCTCGCATCACCCCAGGGGTGGCGATGTGGGTGTTCTGGGCCTACGGGAGGTGAGATGGCCCGCCTGATCCTGTTGGGCACGGCGACGGCGGTTCCAACCCCCGACCGGGGTCCCACCAGCCTGGCGGTGGAGGGAGAGGGCGGGTTCGTGGTGGTGGATTGTGGGGAGAACCCCCTCCGTCACCTGGCCCACGTGGGCCTGAAGGTCGAACGACTGCGCGGGTTGTTCCTCACCCACTTCCACCCCGACCACGTCGCCGGGGTGGCCCCCTTCCTACAGAGCCTCTGGCTCCTGGGGCGCACGGCCCCCTTGCCGATCTTCGGGCTGCGGGAGGTGCTGGAGGGGGTGTGGGACCTGCTCACCCTGTTCCGGTGGGAGAGCTGGGAGGGGATGTTCCCCGTCGAGCCGATGGTAATAAGGCCGGAGGCAGGCACAAAGGTGACGGAGATCGCCGGACTGCGGGTGTTCGCCGCGCCGGTGGTCCACTCCCGGCCCACGCTGGCGCTCCGCTTTGAGGCCGCAGGGGGAGAAGCCGCCGCCTATTCGGCGGATACCGCGCCCTGCGAAACGATGGTCGAACTGGCACGCGGGGCCAGCCTGCTGGTACACGAGGCGACGGGGGACTTCCCCGGTCACACTACCCCCGCCCAGGCCGGGGAGATCGCCCGCCAGGCGGGGGTGAAGCGACTGGTCCTGGTGCACTACCCGCCCTTCCCCGATCACTACGACCGATGGCTGGAGGAAGCGCGTGCCACCTTCGAGGGCCCCGTCTCCCTGGGCCGCGACGGCGATGTATACGTTTGGTAGTTACCGCAGAGACGCAGAGAGCGCAGAGAAGAAATAAAAAATCAACAGAACTCTGCGCCCTCTGCGTCTCCGCGGTGAAACCGATTAAGAGGTGATGCTGATGACGGATGAGACGAAGCGATTGGTCCTGACCGACGGCTCCCGCCTGATCGCCGAGTCGTGCGTGCGGGCGGGGGCGGACGTCTACGTGGGGTATCCCATCACTCCGGCGAGCCTCATCTACGCCTATGCCGCCCGCCGTTTCCCGACCATCCTCCCCGCGCCGGACGAGATCACAGCGCTCCAGTGGATGGCCGGGCTCTCCGCCGCGGGCCGCCTGCCGGTGACGGCGACTTCCTTCCCCGGCTTCGCCCTGATGGTCGAATCGGTCAATATGGCCTATATGATGGAACTGCCCATGCTGATCGTGCTGGTCCAGCGAATGGGCCCCTCCACCGGCACGGCGACGGCGGGGGCGCAGGGCGACCTGCTCCTGCTGCACGGGGTCATCTCCGGCGGTTACCCTCTCCCCACCCTCTGCGTCGCCGACCTGGAGGACTGCTGGCGGTTGCCGCCAGCGGCGTTGCGGCTGGCCGTGGAGGCGCGGACGCCGGTGGTGCTCCTCACGTCGAAGGAAATGGTGATGACCCAGCGCAGTTTCGACCTGGCCCGACTGGAGGACATCGAGCCAGTGAAGCGGGCTTTCTACGAGGGGACCGCCCCCTATCGTCCCTATCAGGCGGACGAGTCGCTGGTCCCCCCCTTCCTGCCGGTGGGCAACGACTCCCACCAGGTCCGCCTCACCGCGTCTACCCACGACACGCAGGGGATCCTCCGCCATTCCACCGACGAAGCGCTGTCCAATACGCGCCGCCTTCAGGCGAAGGTGGAGGCCCACACGCCCGTCCTGTACGACCTGGACGAGCAACGAGAAGCGGAGACGCTGGTGGTGACCTACGGGATCACCGCCGGAGCAGCGCGGGAGGCCGTGGCAGATCTGCGCGCCAGAGGGACACCGACCTCGCTATTGGTGGCACGGACCCTACTGCCGGTCCCATCGGTCTATTACGAAATCCTGGACCGATACCCCCGCGTCGTCATCGCAGAGGAGAACCTGCAGGGCCACCTGGCGCGGCTGTTGTTCGGTCATCGGCTACCGGAGAAGGTGCGTCTGGTCACCGGCATCGGGCGGATGATCCCGCCCGAACGCATCGTCCAGGAGGTGGAGGCGAAATGAGCGCATTCCTCACAACGACGGCCTTTCCGTACTGCAAGGGCTGCGGCCATCATCTGATCGACCGGAACCTGGTCCGCGCGCTGGAGCGGCTGGGCCTCTCCCCACTGGACGTGGTGCTGGTGACCGACATCGGCTGCCACGGCATCGCCGACAAGGTCTTCGCCACCCACACTGTCCACGGCCTGCACGGCCGGTCGGTGGCGCTGGGGGCGGGGATCGGGATGGGGACGCCGCCGGGGAAGAAGGTGATCGTCCTCATCGGCGACGGCGGCGCGACTATCGGCCTGCAGCATCTGCTGGAGGCCGCCCGGCTCAACGTGGACCTGACGGTGATAGTCCACAACAACATGCTCTACGGGATGACGGGCGGGCAGCCCAGCGGGTTGACCCCGGAGGGCTTTCGGACGGTGATCACGCCGGAGGGGAGCCCGTTCCCCCACCACGACCTTTGCCGGTTGGTGCTCGACGCAGGGGCTCCCTATGCTGCACGGGTGATCGGGCTGGGGGATTTCTCCGACGTTCTCCAAGAGGCGGTGGACACGGAGGGATTCTCCCTGGTCGAAGTGCTGGAAATCTGCGTCGCCTACGGGGTCAAACGGAACCCCGGCCTGCGGCTCAAGGAACTGGCTAAGGAGGCCGGATACGAGACAGGGGTGTGGCGCGGAGACCCCCGTCCGCCCCTCCGGCTGTCCCTTCAGGAGAAGGACTCGCTGCTGGAGATGGAGCCGGTGGCGGTCCGTTTCACTTCTCCACTGGGGAAACGGATGGGCCTCGTGGTGGGCGGCTCCGCCGGAGAAGGGGTACAGCGGGCAGCGGAACTGTTCGCCCGGGCGGCCATCAGTTCGGGCTTGCACGTGACGAAAAAGGGAAGTTACCCGGTCACCGTGGGCGTCGGCTTCTCCACAGCGGAACTGGTCCTCTCCCGCCAGCCCATCGCCTACCACGGCATCGATACACCCGACGCGGTGCTGGTGACCTCGGAGGACGGCCTGCGCCACGAGGCGGACCGGATCCGACGGATGGAGAGGGGGACGGTGTGGGTCGACGAGAGCCTGCCGATGCCGGAGACGGGGGCGGAGGTACGGGTGCGGGACTTCCGCGGCCGGGCCGGCCCGCGCAACGCGGCCATCGTCGCCCTGTTGACCTTCGCCCACGAGACCGGCGTGATCCCGCCCGAGGCGTTCGCCGAAACGGTCCGACGAAGCCCTATCGGCAAGCGCGTGCCGGAAAAGGCCCTGCGGGTGGAGTAACTTCCCCGCTTCCCCGCTTCCGGACGAGAGGAAGCGAGGAAGCGGGGAAGCGGGGGAGCAAGGATCACAGATCCAGCAGCGCCAGCCCCGTCCCGGGGTCCTTCTTGCGGCGGATCTCCTCCGGCAGCGGGAAAAGGACCACCTCCAGCGTGGGTCCGACGATCCCCTCGAAGAGGTGGCCGCCGAGGGTGGTGCCGTCGGCGTAGCCCAGGACGGCGTGGACGTGGGCGACGGGCGTGCCGTCTTCACCGCGGGAGAGGTTGCCCAGGAGCGAGACCACCTCGACGTGCTCCTCGATCGGGATGCGGCGGTAGGCCCTCTCCCCGGCGTCAAAGTAGCCCAAAACCGCCCGCTGCAACGCGCCGATGGCCTGCACGCTGGCAAACCCGATGTCGTTCTCCTCAGCCCAGGCCACCAGCGAGCCGATCACTTCGTCCCCCGTCTCCAGCCGCAACACCCACGCCGCCCCGTTCTTCCGTACCTTCATCGGATGTGCCTCCGTATTTTTTACCCCCGAGGCACGGAGGACGCAGAGTTTCTCCCTTTCAAAGGTTTCTCCGTGTCCTCTGCGCCTCTGGGGTTCTCACCTTCAACAAGCCCATTTCCTGATACCAAACCAGCGTCCTCCGCACCCCTTCCTCGAAGGGGGTCGGCTCGAAGCCCAGTTCCTGCCGCGCCTTTTCCGCGCTCACCCGCCAGTCGTAGAAGACGTAGGGGTAGAGACCGATGGGATAGTGCGGCTCGCGGTGGGTGAGGCGGGAAAGCCAGGTCCACGCCCTCGCCAGCCCGACCATCGCCCAGGCCGGGGCCGGGATCCAGCGGACGGGCCGGCCCAGCACCCGCTCGATGGTCTCGCCGACCTGGCGGTGAGTGATGCACGGGCCACAGAGGTTGTAGACCTCGCCGGGACGGCCCTTGTGTAGCGCGGCCTCGATCGCCCGCGCTACGTCCTCCACGAAGACCGGGAAAGTAATGTGACGGCCACCGTGAACGCGGAAGGCGAGGCCCCGCACCAGGGGGTCCTCAAAGAAGAGCCGGTTGAAGCCGTACCGACCCCACGGGCCGTACATCGCCCCCGGTCGGAGGACCACGACCGGCAGGCCGTGGTCGCGGTGGTAGGCCAGGGCCAGGTGCTCGCCCTCCAGTTTGCTTTTCTGATAGGGATCGAGGGGCCGACAGGGGGTCTCCTCAGTGATGGTTTCCCCTTCGGGGGGGCGGCCGACGACGACGACGGTGGAGATGTGGACGAACCGCTCCGCGCCGGCCTCCAGCGCCGCATCCAGCACGTTGCGCGTCCCCTCCACGTTGACCGCGTGGAACTCCGCCGGATCACCCCAGAAGCGGAACCTAGCCGCGGCGTGGACGACGGCCCAGCACCCCTCCACCGCCCGACGGACCGATGGGGGGTCACGCACATCCCCGAAAGCCAGTTCGACCCCCAGCGACCGCAGGAAAGCGTGATCGGACGTAGAACGGACGAGGGCCCGGAGCCGGTAGCCTCGACGAACGAGGTATGGGCAGAGATTGCGCCCCAGAAACCCGGTCGCTCCCGTGACGAGAAGAGGGGACAGCGCTTCCCTCTTCGGGGCATCCCCTCCCGAGGAAGGACTCGACCCTACACTCACCCAAGTTCCCCTTTTCTTCCGATCGATTGATCGGGCCCACCGCCCGCTACGCCGCGAAGAGGCGGGCGAGCGATTCCAGGTCCGATGGGGTTGGCCGCCCCACCAACACGACCCTCCCGTCCACAACGAGCGCCGGCACGGCCCGCACGCCGTAGGATTCCGCCAGCCGGCAACACGAGCCATCCACGCACTCGGACTGGCGATGGACCTCGATGGACAGGTGAGGGAACGTCCTACTCAACAATTCGAGGGCGGCATTGCACAACCTACACTCGGCGCTGAAGAATTCCACTTTCATCTTCCGTTACCTCCGCTCCGCTTTCCAGAAGCGCTCTATTCGCCACGCAGTGATCGCTCAGATCTCAACGCGGAGGGCGCAGAGTCCGACACCCTGTCCGCCACGGCTTGACGGGCACCCAACGCCCCTGCGCCGACCTCACCATTATATCCAGAGTTCGTCTCCATCAAAGCGCGGTTTCCTCGATCGGCGCGATCAATCCGTGTGCTCCTCCTCGACCATCCGGATGAATTCCCCATGCCAGGTATGGTACCAGACCTGCCCCGTGGTCCCGTTGACGCTGAGCATTCCCTCGATCCGCCCATCCCTCATCGTGTGGATGGTGTAGTAACCGTAGAAGGGATCGGCGTGCTCCTCGACGGTCACCCCAGGCCGATAGGCGTCGAGCCAGCGCTGGGCGATCCGGAGCGCCTCTTCCGGCGAGATGGTGTTGGTGATCGCCGCGCCTCCTCCCATCATCCACCCGCGGCCCCGGCCGTGCATCCCGTACTTGCCGTTCCACATCATATTCGGCCCCATCTCCGGCCCCACCGCGCCAGTCCGTTTGTCGATCAGAAGTTCCATCGCACCGATGCCCGTATCCGTCTCGCGGACGATGGCGTAGAAATTGTGTTCGAACTCCATCACTTCAGCCACCTCCAGGTTCGGATAGCCGAGACGGGCGATGTACTGTTCCACCGCCTCGCGGGCCTCGTCGATGGACAGCGCCCCATCAGAGGGCGCTCCTTCCGCCTCCTCCGGGGGTTCCCAACCCTCGCAGGGCATCACCGGCTCGGCCGCCAGTTCCGCTGGCCCCTCTCCGCAGAGGGATGCGGGCCGGAAATACGGGCCGGCCGCCATCGTCGGCGACCACAACTGACGGGCGACGAGCGCGCCGCCCAACGCCAGCCCACCGATGACCAGGGCGATCACGACGCCGATGCCAATCCCGATCCACAGTCCCGTCTTCATCCCCTCCATCTTTTCCATCCTCCTCCCGTTTGTTACGAGTGTATCACGCCCGGGAGAGGAAGGGGAGCGCCATTTGGCGGGGGCGAAGAGGGGAGAAACGGCCGGGTATCCGAAACGGAGGGCAAGAGAGGTGACCGGCACTTGCGAAACGGAGGCAGAAGCGCCCGTAGGGAGCCTCTATGGGTCAACAATCGCCTCTGAAGGGGCTGATACCGGTCCCCCTCCGGGTAGCGTGATTTGCTGTGGACACCCCGGCCTAGGGCCATCGCATTTTTGCAAGAATGGCTGTTGAGACCCCCTGGCCCTGCACCCCGGCCCCCGACCAATGGCCTCAGCAGAAAGAGTGAGGTATAATGGAAACGACCCCACCGGCCCGTGGGGGAACGAGGAGGGAAAGTATGAAAGTGAAAGCGGTCGTCCTGATCGGGCTCTGGCTCCTGGGGCTGTTGTGGCCGGGCGTGGCGGCGGCGCAGGGAGAGCAGACCGTCTTCGTTCTGACCGTGGACGACGCCATCACGGCCACCGTGGCAGACTACTTCGAGCGGGGCATCCGCCTGGCGGAGGAGGCCGGGGCCGAAGCGGTCGTCATCCGCCTCAACACGCCCGGCGGGGACCTCTCTTCCACGGTCCGTATTATGGAGACCCTGGAAAACGCCCGCGTCCCGGTCATCGTCTACGTGTGGCCGCGAGGGGGAATGGCCGCCTCGGCGGGGACCCTGATCCTGCTGGCAGCCCACGGGGCCGCTATGGCCCCCCGCACGACCATCGGCGCAGCGCATCCGGTCACGCTGACGGAGGAAGAGCCACCGGAGGACCTGATCGAAAAGATGACCAACGTGATGGCGGAGCACGCCGCGCTCTTCGCCGAACGTCGAGGAGAAGCAGCGGCCGCGTGGGCCGAAAAGGCGATCCGGGAGAGCGCCACCGCGAACCCGGAGGAGGCCCTCGAACTGGGGGTGATCGATCTGATCGCGGAGGACGTGGACGACCTGCTCCAGCAGTTCGACGGGCGGCCGGTGAAGTTGGGGAACGGGGAAGAGATCGTGCTCCACACCGCGGGGGCGACCGTCCGGGAGGTGCCGATGTCCCTCATCGAGCAATTGCTCTCGGTGCTGATCAACCCCAACGTCGCGCTGCTCCTTCTGACGATTGGGGTGCAGGCTATCCTGATCGAACTCTCCTCTCCCGGGGGATGGGTGGCTGGCTTCGTCGGGGTGATCTGCCTCGCCCTCGCCGCCTATTCGATGGGCGTCCTCCCGGTCAACTGGCTGGGGCTGCTGCTCATCGTCGTGGCCTTCGTCCTCTTCGCGCTGGACATCAAAGCGCCGACCCACGGGGCCCTGACCGCGGCCGGGGTTGGGACTTTCATCGCGGGCGCGCTGGTCCTCTTCAACGCCCCTATCGGCTCTCCTTACGGCCGGGTCTCGGTCCCGCTGGTGGTCGCCGTAGCGGCTATGACGGCCCTCTTCTTCGCTTTCGTCATCGCCAAAGCCCTGGGCGCGCAAAAGCCCCGACCGGTCACCGGCAAAGAGGGACTGATCGGGCGCCGAGGCGTGGTGAAGGTGCGCCTCGATCCCCGAGGCATCGTCCTGGTCGCCGGGGAGCGGTGGCAGGCCGAATCGCTGGAAGGCCCGATCGAAGTGGGCGAAACGGTCCAGGTGGAAGAAGTGGAAGGATTCCGCCTCCGCGTGCGAAAGGTCGCGGAGGACGATTGACCGGTTCCGCCCCCCCACCCAAAGTAAAACACCACAGAAGCACGGAGGGCACAGAGAAACCTCCCGATTAAAGGAAACTCTGTGCCCTCCGCGCCTCTGTGGTAAAAAGGTCAGACAAAACCTTGAC
>DROW01000146.1 GCA_011388675.1 Chloroflexota bacterium
CTCCCGGGAGGTGCAGGCCCGCATCCGCCGCTACTACGGGCGCGACTCGGTGGTCATCTACCCGCCGGTGGACACGACTCGCTTCCACCCCGTCCCTTACCACGACGACTATTACCTCATCGTCTCCCGCCTAGTCCCCTACCGCCGGATCGACCTGGCAGTGCGGGCCTTCAACCAACTGGGGCTGCCGTTGGTGATCGCCGGGGATGGGCGGGACCGGGAGGCGCTGGAGGCCATCGCCGGGCCCACGATCACCTTCCTGGGCCGCGTGCCGGACGAGGACCTGCCCGACCTGTTCGCCCGCTGCCGGGCCTACGTGCTGCCGGGGGTGGAGGACTTCGGCATCGCGCCGGTGCAGGCGCAGGCGGCCGGACGGCCGGTGATCGCCTTTGGGGCCGGTGGCGCGCTGGACACCGTGGTCGAGGGAAAGACGGGGACCTTCTTCCGCGAACCCACGCCCGAGGCGCTGGCTGCCGCCGTCCGCGCTTTCGATCCTGACGAAATAGACCCCCAGGACTGCGTCCGTAACGCCGCCCGGTTCGACGCGGAGGTGTTTCGACGGCGGATTCGTCGGTTCATAGGGAACGTGCTGCACGGGAAGGGAGGAAGGGCAGCGGATTCAGCAGATTAAGCGGATTAAGCAGACTAAATGGATTGAGCAGACGGAGCAGATGAGCGAATTCGCCCCATCCGCTTAATCCACTCCATTCGCCTAATCTGCTTAATCTGCTCAATCCGCTGATTCAGTCACCTAGAGCGAGAGGGGGGTTGATATGGAACTTCGCCACTTCCTACGCGTGATTCTCCGCCGGTGGTGGCTGGTCGCCGCGCCGGTGGTGGTGGTGCTGGCCCACCTCGCGGTCACCTACCACCCGCCGCCGACGGTCTACCAAGTGGTGATGCGGTTCGCCGCGGGCACACAACCAGCGGGGTTGAGCCTCGATTACGACCGATATTATCCGTGGCTGACCTCGGAGTACATCGCCAACGGCCTGGCCGACGTGGCCGAGACGCGGGCGTTCGCCCAGGCGGTAGCCGATCGATTGGCGGAGAGAGGGATCACGGCGGATCCAGCGGCGGTCCAGGCGGCTATCGTCACCGACAACGCCCAATCCATCCTCGTGGTGTACCTGACCTGGCCCGATCCCGCCCAGTGCCGCGCGCTGGCCGAGGCCGTCGCCGACGAACTGACCCAGAACGGGGCGGCCTACTTCCCCCAACTGGAGGGGCTGGACCCCGCGGTGCGGCTGCTGGACAGTCCGGAGCCGTTCCCCCTCCCCCCCAGCCTCCGGGACCAATTGCTCGGCCCCGCCGTCCGTCTGGGGCTGGCCCTCGCCGTGGGAACCGGCCTGGCGCTGGCCTGGCACTACTTCGACCCCACCGTCCGCGACCCCGAGGAACTGGAAGCCCTCGGCCTCCCCGTCCTCGCCCGCATCCCCAAGTAACCCAATCACCCAATCACCCAATTACCCAATCACCCAATTACCCAATCACCCAACCACCCAACCACCCAGTTGGTCTTCACCCCCGATTATGGTACAATAACCGCCGACCACTGAGGAGGTGTACCCGTGGAATTTGGGCAGATCGTTGGTATCTTGCGAAAACGGTGGTGGATCATCCTGGTCGCCATCGTGGCGACGGCCGTGAGCGCGGTCGGCTTCACGAAACTCCAAACGCCGACCTACCAGTCGACAGTGGAGGTGGTCATCCAGCCGGCCCGGCCTGACTTTGGATTGACCCAGTCGGCCAAGACCCTGCTCCGGTCGTATATGACCGTCGCCGACTCCAACAAGTGGGCCCAGCAGGTCATCGACCGGCTGCGGCTGGATATGACCCCTCAGCAGTTACGCGCTAACGCCCGATTCGCCGCCGAGGACGACCGAATGGTCATCAAGATCGAGATCGAGGACACCGACGGGGAGCAGGCCAACCGGATCGCGCGGACGTGGGCGATGCTGCTGGTGGAGTGGCGGGACAGCGAGAACCAACGGCTGCGGAAGGAGGACCGCGTGGGAGCGGTCCTGCGGGACGAACCCACCTACGTCCAGGCCTGGCCCCCCCGCACGGCAATCGTCCTGGCAGCCGGAGTGGTTTTCGGCCTGCTGATCGCCGCGGTGGTCATCTTCTTCCTGGAATGGGTCGAATCCGGCATCATCCGCACCCCCCGCGACGTGGAACAGTGGGTCGGCGTGACCGTCCTAGGGACGGTCCCTCCCGCCGACTGACGGAGCGCAAAGCACGGAATACGGAGTACGAGGTATGAGCCCTAAACCCGATCTGATCACCCTGACCGATCCCCGCTCACCCGCGGCGGAGGCGTATCGAACGTTGCGCACCAACCTAACCTTCGCCGGGCTGGACAAGCCGATCGAGACCCTGGTGGTGACATCCGCTGCGCCGGGTGAGGGGAAATCCACCACCCTGGCCAATTTGGCGGTGACGATGGCCCAGGGGGAGCGGCGCACAATCCTGGTGGACGCCGATCTCCGCCGCCCCAGCCTACACGAGATCTTCGAGGTCCCCAACAGCCAGGGATTGACCACGATGTTCGTCGACCAAGACGCGCTGAAAGAGCCGCCGCTGGCGGAAACCGGGGTGGAGAACCTGCTCCTTCTACCCAGCGGCCCCCTCCCCCCCAACCCGGCCGACCTGCTGGGGTCGCGCCGGATGGAGCAGGTGATCGCCGCGCTGCGTGAGCGAGCCGACCTGGTCCTCTTCGACGCGCCGCCGGTGATCGCCGTGACCGACGCCGCGGTGTTGGGCACAAAGGTCGACGGCGTGTTGTTGGTGGTGAGGGCCGGACATACCCGCAGGGAGCACGCACAACGAGCCAAGGAACTCCTGGAACGGGTCCACGTCCGCGTCATCGGTGCCGTCCTCACCAACGCCCCGGTGGACGTGACCCTGGGAGGCTACTACCGCTAGCCCTGCCCCTGCACCCTGCGCCTTGCGTCCTGCCCCTTGCTCCTTGCTTCCTTGCCGTTTCGGATTGCGAATTTCGGATTTGGAGGGAGGTTTACCGTGAAAGGTCTCATCCTCAGCGGAGGCAAAGGCACCCGTCTCTATCCCCTGACCTACACCCGGGCCAAACAACTGATCCCGGTCGCCAACAAACCCGTCCTCTTCCGGGTCATCGAGGCCATACGGGACGCCGGCATCACTGACATCGGGATCGTCGTCGGCGACACCGCCGAGGAGGTCAAAGCGGCCGTCGGGCGGGGAGGGCGTTGGGGCATCCAAGTTACCTACATCCACCAGGAGCAGCCCCTGGGCCTGGCCCACGCCGTCAAGGTCAGCCAGGACTTCCTGGGAGATGACCCTTTCGTGATGTTCCTCGGCGACAACGTCATCCAGGGCGGGATCACCGACCTAGTCCGCCAGTTCCAGGAGTCGGACTGGAACGCCCAGATCGTGCTCACGCGGGTCGACCATCCGGAGCAGTACGGCGTGGCGGAACTAAACGAGGAGGGACAAGTCGTCCGCCTGATCGAGAAGCCGAAGGACCCACCCTCCGATCTGGCCCTAGTGGGCATCTATATGTTCGACCACCACATCCACCAGGCGGTGGCGGAGATCAAGCCCTCGTGGCGGGGCGAACTGGAAATCACCGACGCCATCCAGTGGCTAGTGGACCACGGCTACAAGGTGTACCCCTACGTCCACCGTGGCTGGTGGATCGATACCGGCCGCCCCGGCGACATCCTGGAGGCCAACAGCCTGGTCCTGGAGGAACTGGAACCGGTCATCGAGGGGTACGTGGACCGGGATTCGGAGGTGGATAGCCGGGTGACGGTGGAGAAGGGCGCGGAGATCATCAACAGTGTCGTGCGCGGCCCGACGATCATCGGCCGACGGTCGCGCATCGTCAACTCCTACATCGGCCCGTTCACTTCTATCTACCACGACGTGACCATCGAGAACAGCGAGATCGAGCGGTCCATCGTCCTCGAACACTCCGTCATCCGCGACATCCCAGCCCGCATCCAAGACAGCCTCATCGGCCGCAACGTGACCCTGAACCGCTCCCCGATGAAGCCGAAGGCGTTCAAGATGAACCTGGGAGATTACAGCCAGGTCGGCCTGTTGTAAACCACAGAGCACAGAGATCTCTCCATATTCCGAGAAACTCTGTGTCCTCTGCGTCTCTGTGGTTAGAAACCGAGGACGGAGGTGAGCGATGCACGAGGCCCGTCTGCCCCGGACCCTGGAGGCGGCCGCCGTCCTGCTGTTCCTGCTCCAATCGGTCCGCGTCCTCTTCTCCGTCCTGTTCGGCGTCATCTACGACACGATCTTCGAGGAGGTCATCCCGCTGACCGCGGCGGGGGGGATCCTCCTGGCGGTGGTCGCC
>DROW01000147.1 GCA_011388675.1 Chloroflexota bacterium
AGGCTCTCCTGGCAGCGTCTTCCTGCCGAGTACGCCCACCGGGGGGTGGCCTGCCTGCTGGACGGCGGGGAGAGGCCGATGGCGGCGGTCTTCAATCCCTTCCTCGCCCGGCCGGTGGCCGCCATCCTGGACGTGCTGGTGGGGTCGAACGGGGGGCGGGCCCGGCTGGACGACGCCCGGGCCGACCTGGCCCACTGCCTGGCCGAACGGCTGGGGCTGGAGGAGGCGCGGGTGCTGGAGGCGTTGGATTGGGCCGTCCGACGGGCGGGCGTGGAGGTGATCCCCGATGAGGTCGAGGTGGAGATCAGGGATGCGTGAGGTTCTGGTCGGTGAGCAGGGTCAGTCCTTTGTGGTGATGTTCCTCATCCTGCTGCCGCTGCTGCTGCTGGTGCTGGGGCTGGCCCACGACCTGGGGAACGCGGCGGCGGGGGCGGCCATCGCCCAGGACGCGGCCGACCTGGCCGCCCACGAGGCGGCGAAGATGGTGGACGTGGGTACCCTGGAGCACGGGCAGGTGGTGCGGGTGAGGCCGGAGGCGCTGACGGTGGCCCAGGCGGTGGCCGACGACCTGACCTCCGGCGTGTTCCGGGTGGACCGGGTGTACGTGGCGCACCGGAATCTGGTGGTGGTGGAGGGGCGGGTGAGCATACGGACGCCCTTCCTCAAGGTCTTCCTGGGCGTTCCCCGCATCACCCGACCGGTGATGGGGGTGGCCGAGGCCGCGCACGGGATCGAGGGGCGGGGGGAGTAAAGAGGACACAAAACCAAATCTGGAGGCAGAAAGATGAAAGAGAATCGGAAGTGGTTCCTTTTCGGGATAAGCATTCTCATTCTGTTGGTGGCTTTTTCTTGCATAGGCGGCGACGCTTCTGAGAGGGAGGGAGAGCCGACTGTGGCGAGTAGCACCGACTCGGAGGAGGGGGTGAAGGGCGCGGTGACACCGACGATCACCCAGGTTGTGCCGACTTCAACCTCTACTCCGGTGCCGAACTCTGCGCGTACTTCGCCGAGGGCGGTGATAGAGGCATATTATGATGCCCTTATGGAAGGACACTTTGAGGAGGCGGCGGGGTATTTCACGCCGTTTTCCCTGAAGTGGAGCGGGGTAGAGCGGGAGGAGATAGCGTTGCGCTGGGAGCGGCTCGTTTTTGAAGA
Source organism: Chloroflexota bacterium (assembly GCA_011388675.1). Lineage (GTDB taxonomy): Bacteria > Chloroflexota > Anaerolineae > B4-G1 > DUEL01 > DUEL01. The sequence continues at coordinate 1,156 of DROW01000147.1, forward strand.
GGAGTGGCAGTTGATAGATTATGAGGTCGTTGATGTGAGCGAGGGAGAGGATCTGGCGGTTGCGCGAGCGTGGGCGAAAGAGGGGTGGATAGAGGGGGGCGAGCAGCAGCAAGAAACGTATGACAATATCTCCATCCTGGCTCGACAGGCCGACGGTTTGTGGGGGATCAATTACAACCAGGTGTTGGACGTATACGTGTGTGATCTGCCCTCCCAGGATCACGGCGGCTTGAAGATCCGACCTTTGTATCTCCTACGTACTTGGACGGATACGTTCGTTGGTTTCGAGGCGGAAAATACGACGGATCGAATCGCCCAGTGGGGATGGGCTGCTCCTGAGGTGGCGACGGTGACGACGGTGGCAGAAGATGGCGAGAAAGTGTATTCTTTCAACGATCCCGGCTTCCAAGTGATGGCCCATCGGCGATACCCTTCCCTCTATTTCCAATTGGGGATGCCGTTTGAGGGGAAGCCGGTGAAATTAGTGATGAAAGAATGGCTCTGGCTTGACGAGAGCGGAGTGCCCTCCTGGGATAATGAACACTGGACATATGAGTTTGATTTGAGCACAGGATGTACTCGTCAAACGGCGGCCGACTGGTCGGAGTAGCGACGTCTGGTCGTCCCTTTGGGGAAATGGGAAGAAGGAGGTGAAAAATGGCTCGTTATCGACCAACTTTCAAGGTCTCTCCCCTGAAGCGACCCTGGTATCGCCGGTTGACCCCGCTGGCCTGGTTCACGGTGGGGGTCGGACTGGTCGTGGTGGTGCTTGTGGTCCTTGCTTTCTGTATGGCCTGTGGTTCTCATCCTACGACTGAACCGTGGAGTCCCACCTTGAATCCCACCTCGGCCCCTACGCCGACCGCCGAACCGTCCGTTCCGCCGACGGAAACGGCTGTGCTCACGCCTACGCCGACTCACGCTCCCTCCGTCTGGTGGGCCGACCAGATGATCGAGGACGAGCAGGGCCACCTCCAACCCCCTCCCGAGGTCCAGGATCAGGTGTGGGAGGCGTTCATCACGGGGCTGGGGTGTGGCCTCATTGCCGAGGGGGAAATGCCCCCCGACAATGTGGCGGTGTTCCGAGAGGCAATGGAGCACCTGGCCGACGACCCACAGGTGTGGACAGTGGCGTGTGAAGGCGCTAGAAACGAGGATGAGATTTTTGATGATCTACGTGCACTTGTGGCAGTAGAGTTCGGCCCGCGCAATCCGGGTCTTTGCGACGAATCACCTACACGCTGCAA
>DROW01000148.1 GCA_011388675.1 Chloroflexota bacterium
ATCCTTAGAGTTTAATTCTTTCTTAGAAAAAACCAAAGAAGAATTAACCAAAGAGGTAGAAGACAAAAAAAATTATGAATCTATGGATGGTACCGACCAAGGAAATACTTACTTCTTTAGGCAGGTCTACACCCGCCTGCGTGTGGATGAAATCGTGGTTTAGGGAGGTTGAAGGATGGCGCACAAGAAGGGCGGTGGACGAAGTAAGAACGGGCGAGACAGCCACAGCAAGCGGCTGGGGGTGAAGAAATTCGGCGGCGAGTGGGTTCGGGCTGGCAACATCATCGTTCGTCAGCGGGGGATGACCGTCAAACCGGGTGAGAACGTCGGTATGGGTCGGGACTACACCTTGTTCGCGCTGACCGACGGCTACGTCCATTTCTCCACCATCCGTGGCGGCCGCAAGCGGGTCAGCGTCTATGCGGAGCGGAGGTAGGCCGACGTGAAGAAAGGCATCCATCCCGAGTACTACCCGGAGGCCCAGGTGATCTGTGCCTGTGGCAACACCTGGACGGTTGGGGCCACCGTCCCGGTGATCCGCACCGATGTTTGCTCCAAGTGCCACCCCTTCTTCACGGGTGAGCAGCGAATCGTGGACACCGAGGGGCAGGTGGACCGGTTCCTGAGCCGGCTGCGCCGTCGCGACGAACTGCTGGCCGCGGAGCGGGCCCGCAAGGAGGCGCTCCGCTCTCCGGAGCAGCCCATCAGCGTGCTGGAACTGGGGGCGCGGGCGGAGGCGGCCCTGAAAGCGGCCGGAATCGAGACCATCGGGGATGCGCTGGCGAAACTGGCCGAAGGGGACGAAACGCTGACCAACCTGCGGGGCTTCGGCCTGAAGTCGCTGGCCACGCTCAAGAAGCGGCTCCGCGCCCGCGGGTTCGTCCTGCCCGGCGACGAGCCTCCGGCGGAGGAGCAGCCGGGCAAGGAGCAAGAGGGGTAATCCGACCGTTAGAGCGTGATCATCGGGGGCAGGTGCAAAGGACATCTGCCCCCGTATTTCGTTGAGCAGCGGTCAGTAGGTGCGTCGCACCTACGGGGCCTCCGTGGAGAAAGACAGGAGGAGCAGGGTGGTGTACGGAAAGCCCAGCGGGGGGTGGATCGAGGTGATCTGCGGCAGCATGTTCTCCGGTAAGACCGAAGAACTGATCCGCCGGGTCCGCCGTGCTCAGATCGCCCGTCAGAAGGTCCAGGTCTTCAAACACAGCCTCGATGCCCGGTACGCCCAGCGGGAGGTCACCTCCCACAACGGCCTTCAGTGGGAGGCCATACCGGTGGAAAGTGTGCAGCAACTGCGTTCTCTCATCGAGATGGATACCACCGTGGTCGCCATCGACGAAGGGCAGTTCTTTGACGAGGGGCTGGTCGATCTGTGTGAGGAACTGGCCGATCGAGGCGTGCGGGTGATCGTCGCCGGGCTGGATATGGACTTCCGCGGTGAGCCTTTCGGGCCGATGCCGCAACTGATGGCCCGGGCCGAACGGGTCGACAAACTCCAGGCCATCTGCGTCGTCTGCGGGGGGCCGGCCAGTCGGACCCAGCGGCTGATCGACGGGGAGCCGGCCGCCTACGACGATCCGGTCATCCTGGTCGGAGCGGATGAGGTGTACGAGGCCCGGTGCCGAGGGTGTCATCAGGTGAGGGAGAAAAAGGGATGACGGAACGGCTTGCCTTGCCAAAGGACATCGAGCGGGTGCTGCTGGACGAGGAGACGATCCAGCGTCGGGTGCGGGAACTGGCCGATCAGATCAGCGCAGACTATGCCGACGTAGGGGAGATCGTGCTGGTCGGCGTGCTGAAGGGGGCCTTCATCTTCTTGGCCGACCTGGCGCGTCGTCTGACGATCCCCCACCACGTGGACTTCATCGCCCTCTCCAGTTACAACCGGGGAGCGGTGAGCACCGGCGCGGTCCGGCTGATTATGGACACCCGCGCGCCGGTTACCGGGCAGCACGTGCTCATCGTGGAGGACATCATCGACACCGGCTATACGTTGGACTACCTGGTGCGCACCTTCCGCGCCCGCCGTCCGGCGTCGCTCCGTACCTGCGTCCTGCTCAGCAAGCCGGAGCGGCGGGAAGTCGACGTTCGGGTGGACTACCTGGGGTTCGAGATCCCCGACGTGTGGGTGGTGGGCTACGGGCTGGATTACGCCGACAAGTATCGCACGCTTCCCTACATCGCCGCGCTGAAACGAGAGGTGTACGCCACCTGACGACAGGGGGAGAGGGGAGATGGGACTGAGAGACGACGTAGCGAAGGTACTGATTCCGGAGGACGCACTCCAGGCGCGGATCGTCGAACTGGCTGGGGAGATCAACGCCGCCTATACCGACGAAGATCGCCCTCTCCTGGTATGCGTGCTGAAGGGGGCGTTTATGTTCCTGGCCGACCTCACCCGCCATCTGGAGATACGGCACGAGATCGATTTTATGGAGACGTCCTCCTATGGAGCCGGGACGGTGAGCAGCGGGGTGGTCCGGATCCTGCTGGATCTGGAGCGCAACATTGAGGGGCGGCACGTGCTCATCGTCGAGGACATCATCGATACGGGGCGGACGCTGGACTACATCACCCGCAACCTGCGCACCCGGAACCCGGCCAGTCTGCGGATCTGTACCCTGCTCAGCAAGCCGGCCCGCCGTGTGATCGATATCCCGATCGACTTTGTAGGGTTCGAGATCCCCGACGAGTTTGTGGTCGGTTACGGGCTGGACTACGCTGAGATTTACCGCAACCTGCCGTTTATCGGCGTTTTGGAGGAAGAGGTATACCGGTGACTCCCATCGCGGGGACGCGGAGGGCCTGTGTGGGGCGCGGGCTCGACGGCCCCGGCCTCGGCCTCCTGGCGTCGTTCGGCGAAGTCCTTGAGGTAGCGGTGGGCGGGGCGGTGGCAGGGTAAACTCAGTCCCACCCGTACTGGGGCGGAGCCTCTCCCACGCTTTTCACCACCCGCGGGTACTCGCCCGGCTCCGCCTCAGGGTAAATGCCAACCACCTTCACCTCGAACTCGTGGCTGTCCCCATAGTCAAAGTAGTACAGAAACTTGTGCCCCTTTACCAATCCTAACTCCCCGATCACCGCCTGGTCGGTCCACGGGGGACGGTCCTCCTCGTAA
>DROW01000149.1 GCA_011388675.1 Chloroflexota bacterium
GCTTCCGCGTGGGCTGCCCGGCTATCCTCAAGAGCGACCAGACCCACCCCAAGACCGGCAAGCCCAAGGCGACCATCGACCCGCTCCTGTGCACCGGCTGCACCGTCTGCCTGCAGGTCTGCCCGGTGGATGCGATCTATGAGACTGGGTGACTGGGTGACAGGGAGACTAGGAGGGATCGCCGATTCGCTGTTGAACGACTTCAGCGATACGACGGAGTAGGTCCAAAGAGTTCAATCTATCTGCTCCAGCAAATCGAGAAGGAGGTCGCGCTCGGCTTCCAGGTGGTCGAACTCGAAATAGTCCTCGAAGGCCTCATCTTCATGAAAACGGCCTTCTTGGATCAAGCGATCCAGTTCGACAATACCCTTCACACCATACTTGGAGGCAAGCCGCAAGAGTTCGGACTCGACCAAACGGAGCCGATGACGAAGAAACAAACGCAGGCTCTCCCGCTCCAATTCACGAGGCGAGATCCGTAATTTGAGGGCCACATCCCGGATAGTCATCGTGCTTCTCCATCCAAACCAGACTCTGAACATCCTCTACACACTCGATTATGACCGGCGCAAGGATTTCCGTCAAACCTAACACGAGGTGAATGCTTATGGAAAAGAACTTCCTGTTTGTCGGCGTTGGGGGTCAAGGAATTCTGACCGCTTCGGACATCGCGGCCCAGGTGGGGCTGGACCTGGGGCTGGAGGCCAAGAAATCGGAGGTCCACGGCTTCGCCCAGCGGGGCGGCGTGGTGGAGAGCCACGTCCGTTGGGGACCCACGGTGGGATCGCCCACCTGTGAGAAGGGCACGGTGGACTTCCTGGTGGCGTTCGAACTGCTGGAGGCGGCCCGCTGGATCGAGTGGCTCCGCCCCGGCGGGACGGTGGTGGTCAACACGCAGAAGATCACCCCGATGTCGGTCAGCGTGGGCGACGCGGTATACCCCCCAGAGGCGGAGATCCTCGCCGCGCTGCAGGCCCGGGCCGGGCGGGTGGTCACGGTGGACGGGCTGGCCCTGGCGGAGCAAGCCGGCACGGTCCGAGCGGTCAACACGGTGGTCCTGGGGGCCCTCTCCGCCCTTCTGGACACCCCGGCTGAGGTCTGGGAGAAAGCCATCATCCGCCGCGTTCCGCCCAAGTACGCGGACGCCAACCGAGAGGCGTTCCGCCTGGGGCGCGAAGCGGCAGAGGGAACATAACTTCACCGCAGAGGCGCGGAGGACGCAGAGGATTCACCAAAAACCTGTAAAACTCTGCGGCCTCTGCGCCTCTGCGGTTCCATCCAAGGCACGCTCATGACGCAAACAGTACGCATTCTGCTGATCGGCCTGGGGAATCTGGGACGGCGGTTTTGCGACCTGCTGGCCCAAAAGGGACCGGAGGTGGAGGCCCGCTACGGCCTGCGGCTGGTCCTGGTCGGCGCGGCGGACAGCCGGGGCTCCGCCTACGACCCCGCCGGCCTCGACCCCGCCCGCATCTCCGCTCTCAAGCAGGCTGGGGGGACCGTCGCCGACCTGCCCGGCGTGGGGAGCGCGGACCGGACGGCGGCCGACCTGGTCGGTACCGCCGAAGCAGACGTACTATGCGAAGCCTCTCCGGTCAACTTGCAGCGGGGGGCGGAGCCGGGCCTTACCCACGTCCGCACCGCCCTCCAGCGCGGCCTCCACGTCGTCACCCCTAACAAGGGCCCCCTGGTCCTGGCCTACCGGGAACTCCACGACCTGGCCGCCCAACACGGGGCCCAACTCCGCTTCGACGGGACGGTGGCCGGCGGCCTGCCCGCCCTCTACCTCGGCCAGCGCGACCTGCGCGGCGCGACCGTCACCCGCATCGAAGCCGTCCCCAACCTGTGCACCGGCTACGTGCTGGAACTGCTGGGGGACGGCCTCTCCTGGGAGGAGGCGAAGGCCCGGGCCCGTGCCGAGGGGGTGCTGGAGGCCGATCCGTCGTTCGACCTGGAGGGATGGGACGCCGCCGCCAAACTGGTCATCCTGGTCAACGCGGTGATGGGAATCCCGGCCCGGCTGGAGGAGGTGGACCGGACCGGCATCACCGGCCTCTCCGGGGCCGACGTCGTGGCCGCCCGCGAGGCTGGACGGGTGTACAAACTGGTCGCCACCGCCGAGCGTCGTCCCGACAGCAGGGCTGACCTGCGCGTGGCCCCCACCCCCCTCCCGGCCGACCACTTCCTGGCCCGACTGGGTCGCAAGCAGATGGGAGTGATCTACCACACCGACATCTACGGCACCATCATGGCCGCTATCGACGAGCCGACCCCGATGCCCTCGGCGGCGACGATGCTGAGGGACATCCTGGATATCTACGTGCCAGGGGGATACCCGGTCGCTTTTGACCGCAGAGGCACGGAGAACGCAGAGTTAGTGAGTTAGTTTTTACAATTTTTTCTATCCCTCTGCGCCCTCCGCGTCTCTGCGGTGAGATGCAGATTATCACCAGGAGATGGGACCGATGAGCGGGCAGTGGCTGACCTGGCTCGACATCCGACGGCTGGTGGTGATCATCCTCTTCCTCGGCCTCGTCATTATGGCGACCCGTCCCCCCTTCTCCGCCGACACAGGATGGCACCTGCAGTCCGGACGCATCACGGTGGAGAGCGGCCACATCCTGCAAACCGACATCTTCTCCCACACCCGGTACGGGTCCCGCTGGGTCAACCATTCCTGGCTGAGCCAGGTGATCCTCTACACCCTCTTCCGCTACCTCTCCTACCCCGGCCTCTCCCTGTGGGTCTACGGGGCGGTCGTCGCCGCGTTCGTCCTCGTCTACCTACAGATGGAGGGCGATCCGTTCCTACGAGCCTTCACCACGGTTCTGGCGGCGATCACCTCCGGCGTGATCTGGACCCCCCGACCCCAACTCGTCTCCTTCGCCTTCACCGCCCTCGTCTGCTACGCGCTGCACCTGTTCAAACGCAGGGGGGTCAACCGGCTGTGGGTCCTGCCCCCTCTGTTCGTCCTGTGGGTCAACCTGCACGCCGGGTACGCCCTCGGCTTTATGGTCATCGTCGCGTTCCTCATCGGGGAGGTCGTCAACCACCTGGCGAACTACATTACCCCTCCATCCGAACCGACGCTCGACTGGCGCAGCCTGGCGATGGTGGCGGGGATTGCCCTCCTCTCCGCCCTGCTCCTGGTCATCAACCCCAACACGACGCGGATGTGGATCTACTACCTGGAGACGGTGCGCATCCCCTTCCTGCGCGAATACATCCTGGAGTGGAAATCGCCCGACTTTCACCTGCTGGGCCTCCAGCCGTTCATCTGGCTCCTGCTGGCGACGATGGCCGCGATGGGCTTCTCGGGCCGCCGGGCCGACGGGACGGACGTGGTGACGGTGGGCCTCTTCGCCTACGCCGCCCTCCTCGCCGGGCGGAACATCGCCCCCTTCGCCCTGGTCACCGCCCCGGTTCTGAGCCGCCACCTGGCACCGATCCTGACACGGCTGGGCTGGACCCGTCGGATCCGCCGCATCCCGCGCCCCACCCCGGCCCGCGGCGCGCTTCACCTCCTGCTGGTGCTCGTCGTGGTCGCGATCCTCGGGGTGAGGGCATACCAGTCCTTCCGACCAGAGACGATCGAGGAGGCCCTGCGCAAGGATTACCCGGTAGACGCGATCGAGTGGATCCGGCAGCACCACCCGCCGGGCAAGATGTTCAACCCCTACAACTGGGGAGGCTACCTGATCTGGAGCCTCTGGCCGGAGTACCAGGTCTTCGTGGACGGGCGGACCGACCTCTACGGCGACGAGTTCCTGCGGGAGTACCTGGACATCGAACTGGCGCGGGGCCCTGTGGACGAGAAACTTCGGGAGTACGGGGTCAACCTGGTGCTCACCACGCCGAACAGCCCCCTGGCGCTCTACTTGAGGTGCACCGGAGGATGGGAGGAGGAGTACGCGGACGAGAAGGCCCAGATCTTCATCCGCAGCCGTACTGCCTTCTCCGCCCCTTGACCCACCGGAGGGACGGATGCGCAGGCCCCGCTTTTCCCCCCGTTTCACCGCCACCGCCACGGTCCTCCTGCTGACGCTGCCAGTCGCCTACCTCACCATCTTTTACTCGGCCCCCATCCACAGCACCTACTTCTACCCCCAGCGGATTCGCCTCCAGGGACTGGCGGCCCTCCTCGTCGGCGGATGGCTGGTGTGGAAGTGGCGATGCGGGGGCGAGGCGGCCCACACCCCGATCGATTTGCCCATCGTCGCGCTGCTCGCCGTCGCCCTCCTCTCAGCCCTCCTCTCCACCGACGCCCGGCTCAGCCTGGAGACCGTGGTCGGCGCGACCGCAGGCGCGATCGCCTTCTATCTCCTCCTCGACCTGGTCCGCTTCCCCACCCTCCGCACCGCGCTTTTGGACGCGGTCCTGTTCATCGCCGTCCTGACGTGCGCCACCGGGCTCTACCGCGTCGTGAGGTGGTACATCGACCTTCCCCCCTCCCTCCAGGTAGCGACCTGGCCATCGCCGGGGCGCGCCGTGCTCCCCCCCCGACTCTCGCTCCTGGGCAATCCGAACACGCTGGCGGCCTACCTCGTGCTGGTGCTCCCGCTGGGCGCCTACCGATGGGGCAAAATCCGCACCACCCCAGGCCGCATGCTCGGAGCCCTGGGCCTGATCGCTGGCCTCGCGGTGCTCCTGCTCACCCAATCCCGAGGTGGCGTGGTCGGCCTGCTCGGTGCCGCCCTCACAGGACTGTGGTCGATGCGGAGGCAGATCGGACGCCGCCAAAAGGCCGTCCTGTTCGGGCTCCTCCTCCTGGCCGTGGCGGGAGGAGGGCTCGTGTTGCTCCAGCGCGGGTTCAACCCGGGCGCGGGAAGCGACGAGGTACGGCTGGAGTGCTGGCGCGTGGCCTTCGTGGTGATGAGGAAGCATCCTCTGCTCGGGAGCGGACCCGGCACCTTTGGACAACAACTGATCCGGTACCGCGATCCCCTTCGCCTTCGAGAGGAGTTCGCCCACGCGCACAGTATGTACCTCACCCTGACTGCCGAGATGGGGGGCCTGGGCCTGCTGGCGGTGGGATGGCTAGCCGGGGCCTTCCTCCTCGCCCTGCGCCGAAGCGACAGCCCAGGCCACGGGTTCACCCTGGACCGGGCGGGGATCGCTGGCCTGGCGGGATGGGGGGTCCACGGCCTGGTGGACTCCTTCCTCGACAAGCCGACGATCTCCCTGCACGCCTTCCTCCTCGCCGCTTTGGTCCTCACCGTCAGGGGGCAGGTATCCCACCGGCCATCCCTCCGCCGAACTCTCGTTCTCACCCTGGTCTCTCTCGCCCTCGCGGGGGCCACCCTGTGGATCAACTGGGGCTTCGCCGCCTTCTCCCACGCCCGCGCGGCAGCCTACCAGGAGGATTGGGAGAGCGCCAGGGAATGGATGGAAACTGCCACGACGCGGGACCCGGCGAACTGGTACTACCGCCGCGATCTGGCCCTGACCTACGGCCACCTGGCGTGCGGCGACGCATCGTGGCGGGATCGCGCCATCGCGGCCTACGAGGACCATCTGCGCCGCTTCGACGCCTGGGCCCCCGACCACGCCAACCTCGCCGCCCTGCTGGCGGAGGCTGGGAAGTACGATCGGGCCGTCGCGGCGATCGAGACGGCGCATCGCCTCGATCCGGGGGAGGCTGCCTATCCGTGCCTGCTCGGCCGCTACCTCGAAGCGGCTGGTCGGCTGAACGAGGCGCTGGGGGCTTTCTCGACGTGCCTCGCCCACGCCCCCCGTCTGGTCTCCGCCTCGTTCTGGGAGGAGACCCCCTGGCGGGCCAGCGCCATGCCGCAGATCCTCCAACAAGCGATCCAACGGTCTGAACAGGAGGGGGATACGTTGAGCCAGGCCCTGCTGTACGCGGCAGCGGGGGATTCGACCAGCGCCCTGTCCGCTATCGAGAGATACCGTCGCAGACATCCCCTCTCCCCGGACGCTGACCTCACCGAGGCCCAGGTTCTGATCTGGGCCGGCGATCTGGACCGGGCGCGAGAGCGGTTGGAGGACCTGGTAGCGAGGGAGCCCGCCGTAAGGGAGGCGTGGCTGTTGTTGGGACGGCTCTACTTGGAAGAAGGCGAGGTCGACCGGGCGGCCGAGGCGGCGGCGGCGGCCCAGGCCCTGGGGACCGACGAGGAGGGCCATCTGCTGGCCGCACGGGTGGCGGAGGCTCAGGGCGACCTGGAGGGCGCGCGGTCCCTCCTCCAACAGGTCGTCAACGGCGCACTGTACACCCCGGTGAGCAGTTTCGCCCCGTGGACAGCCCACCGTCTCCCTCTGGAGGGGGAATGGCTCCCGTGCGTTCGCCCTCCGAGACGGAGCGACGCCCTCGCCGAGCCGGCCCTGGCGTTGGGAAGGCTGCTCGAAGCACAGGGGAGGTGCGAGGAGGCCGTGGCCCTGTACCACCGGGTCCTCGACCAGGAACCGGCACTGCGGAGCGTGCAGGAGCGGCTCGAACGGATACGGTGCCCGTCCGGGGGTGCCGCCCGACCCCCATAACGGGAACGTGGGGTCAGTTTCCACCCGACGACTGAAGCGCACCTCCCCTCAGTGCGACCTGGTTGCACTTTCCGCCTAGCCTGTGCTATACTAGAGAGGGGCGGGGAACAATGGACAAGTCCATCCGAATCCTGATCGTCGACGATCACCCCTTCTTCCGCGAAGGGCTGCGAAACGTTCTGAGCACAGCCGGGGACATCACCGTCGTTGGGGAAGCGGAAGACGGTGAAGAGGCGGTGGAGAAGACCGTCGCCCTTCACCCCGACATCGTGCTGATGGACATCAACCTTCCCAAACTCAACGGCCTGGAGGCGATGGACCGGATCCATCGCGCGTGTCCCGGCACCCGCGTCGTCCTGCTCACCGCCTACGACGACGAGGAACAGGTGTACCACGCCATCCTGGCCGGAGCCTCTGCGTACCACGCCAAGGATGTGGACCCCCAGCAACTGGTCGAGACGGTGCGGACAGTGAGCGAAGGCAACTACGTGGTGGGGAATTCCGTGTTGACAGAGGAGGAAGTCGGCACCTGGCTCCTTTCCAAGTTCCGGGAGTTCGGTGGGGCCCTCGCCCTGGAAGGGGACCGGTTCTTCTCCCCCCTCTCCCCACGGGAAATGGAGATCCTTCGTCTTCTGGTCCGCGGGATGAGCAACAAAGAGATCGCTTACTACCTGGGCATCAGCCACCAGACCGTGAAGAACCACATCACGTCGATCCTGGGTAAATTGGGGGTCTCCGACCGCACCCAGGCAGCCGTGTACGCCCTGCGTCGAGGATGGGTACCGCTTCGCGCTGATACGGAGGAGGAATCATGACGAATACTACGTCGACGGAATCTACACAACTCTCCCCTTTCGAACAACTGCTGGAGAACTCCCGCCGGGAGTACCAACAGGTGCAGACCGAGCTGAAAGAGATCGACCTGCTCATCAAGCAGACCGCAGCGGAGGTCGAGCGGCTAGTCCAGCGGAACGCCCAGGCCACGACCCGCCTGCGCCAGATCGAAGCGGCCTTCGACACGGTCCCCCGCGAGGACATCCGCGAGGCCTACACGGCGGTCCGTGAGGTGCAACAACGGCTGTTCACGATGCGGGGGCAGTTGGAGAAACTCCAATCCGACCAGAAGAACCTCTCACGCTACGCCCAGTTCCTGCGGCAGGTGCTGGAGGTCGCCCAGCACCCCGTGGACCTGCCGGAAGCGTCGCGGGAGGGATTGACGGAGACAGAGGCCATTCCGCCGATCGTCCGGGTCATCGAGGCCCAGGAGCGGGAGCGGCAACGGCTTGCCCGGCGCATCCACGACGGCCCCGCCCAGTCGCTGACCAACCTGATCCTCCAGGCCGAGATCTGCGAGCGGCTGTTCGAGATCGATCCGGAGAAGGCTCGCACCGAACTGGCCAACCTGAAGAACGCCGTCGTCAAGACCTTCAAGGAGGTCAAGGAGTTCATCAGCACCCTCCGGCCGATGATGCTGGACGACCTGGGCCTCATCCCCACCCTTCGCCGGTACGTGGAGGATTTCAAGGAGCGCCACAACGTCGAGATCACCCTGAACATCACCGGTCGGGAACGGCGGCTGGCAAACTACAAAGAAGTAACCGTCTTCCGCGTGATCCAGGAACTGATGGGCAACGCCGTCGACATCTCCCAGGCAACGGCCATCCAGGTGGGAGTGGACATCGACGACCAGCGGGTGCAGGTGGTCGTAGAAGACAACGGGCGCGGCTTCGAACCCGCGGAACTCACCGAGGGCCCTCTGGTCGAGCAAATGGGATTGGATACGATTCGAGAACGGGTCGAAATGCTCCAGGGACGCTTCCACATCGACAGCCAGCCGGGGAAAGGGACACGCGCCACCTTCGAGATTCCCCTGCCCTGAGGAGGACGTTCGCCCCAATCGAACGGGCCGCCAGGGGGATGACCACCGCCCGCCCTGCCGCGAATGGCTCGAACGAGGAACACGACATATCCACGCGCGGGAACGGAAGCGGTCTGGGCTGTAACAATCCCCTCCCTCATCCGTTTCAAAGATGAGGGCATATCACGCTTGGATGGTGAAAGGAGGTTATCGATGGATGGGAAAAAAGCCCTGCGGGAGATAGCGCTGGCTGGCGTGTTCCTGATCGTGGCAGCGATCGCGTGCGGGCCTGTAGGCGGAGGAGGAGGCGCACCCAGCGTCACCATCACCGCCCCGCCCAGCGGTTCCACCGTGCAGGTGGGCGAAGAGGTTCAGATCGTCTCCACCGCCGCCGCCGACAAAGGCGTTGCCCACGTCGATCTGCTGGTCAACGGACAGCAGATCCGCAGCGTCACCCCGCCCGAGGGCAACCCCACGACGTTCAGCGTTTCCATCCCCTGGACCCCCGTCGCCGAAGGGGCAGTGACCATCTCCGTGATCGCCTACGATACAGAGGGAACGGCATCCGAACCGGCGACGATCACCCTGCAGGTGGAAGCGGCCACGGCGAGGGTCACTCCCACGCCGGAAGCGGACGTCACTGGTCCGGGCGGCTGCACCCTCAACGCGGCCTTCGTCGCCGACGTGACGGTGCCGGACAACACGGAGTTCGCCCCTGGGGAGTCCTTCGTCAAGACCTGGCGGCTGCGCAACACCGGCACCTGCGACTGGGGGCCGGGCTTCAAACTGGTCTTCATCGGCGGGGACGCGATGGGCGGCCCGGCGTCGGTGGACGCGCCGCCGACGGCAGCCGGGAGTACGGCCGACATCAGCGTTAACCTGACCGCCCCCACTACCCCCGGCACCTACCGCGGCGACTGGCGAATGCAGTCGGACACGGGGCTCATGTTCGGCACCAAAGTGTTCGTCCAGATCGTCGTGCCCGAGCCGACGGAGGAGCCCACCACAGAACCGACGGAGGGACCCACGGAGGAGGTCACCCCCGCCCCGCCGACCAACCTCCAGGCGAACATCCAGCCCGACGGTACCGTCGAGTTCACCTGGAACGACGCGACGGGGGAGGCAGAGTACCGATACGAGTTCGCCTTCACCCCCGGCAGCGGGATGCCGGTCGCCACTTCCTCCTCCCTGGATGCAGACACCACCTCCTGGAGCCCTGGCACCCTGGATTGCGGTGGCAACGGCAGTTTCACCATCATCGCCCTGGCGGGAGACGGATCGGAGATCGGACGGCTGACCGTCAACTTCAACACCCCGGCCTGCGAGACGGAGAGCGTCATCCTCCTGCCCCTCGGCTCGCTCACCGGGAACGTGAGCGAGGCGGGCTGCTCCAACTCGATCCGCGCCGGCATCGCCCCCGCTGGCAACGGCATCCGTGCCGTGGTCAGTTTCGACATCGCAGACCTGAACGACGTCTCCCGGATCGTCTCGGCGTATCTCGATCTGAGCGAGTATTCCCTGAACGGCGACCCGTTCGAGTTCCTCCACCCGCTGAACGTGGACCAGGTGGAGTACCCCGGAGTATGCGCTTACCCCGCTGCCTACTCCGGCGGCTTCGTTGCCTCGCTGGCAGACATTTCAGCCGCGTCGCCGGGGTTGGACAACCCGATCGACGTGACCGAGGCACTCTCCAACTATCTGGCCTCTGGAACTCCTCAACGCTTCCAGATTCGGCTCTGGTTCGAGGGCGACGACGCAGGGAGCGCGTTCGCCAGTATGGCGGAGTGGTCCACAGTGCACCTGACGGTGGAGTACGAACCGTAACCTTGGGGCCGTCTGAGGGGGACTGCACAGCGGAGAGGGGCGAGGCAGGTCCTCGCCCCTCTTACGTAAGAACGGGCACCGCATCGAGGATAGACAACTCGCGCCGCGTCACCCGGCACCGATACGCGTACACTTCCACCCCCGACGCGCGCGCTTCCGCCAATCCCTGGGCGAACGCGGGGTCGGCACGACGGTTGGGAGCGAAGGCGTCCGCGTCGGGCCGCTGCACGACGAAGACCGCCGCCGCCCGGTAGCCTTCCCCCGCCAGCGCGGCCAGATCCTCCAGGTGCCGCCGCCCGCGCTTGGTCGGGGCGTCGGGGAACAGGGCCAGGCCGCCCTCCACCAGCGTCACCGACTTCACCTCCACCCAGCACGTCCCCCACGGCCCGCCCAGCCGAAAGTCGAGGCGGCTTTCCCCCCGCCGCACCTCCCGCTCGACCACGGTCGTGCCGACAAAAGGGGCCAGCCGCCCCGCCGCCACCGCCTCGGCGAAGAGGGGGTTGGGCAGCCGGGCATCCACAGAGACGAGAACCCCGTCGTAATCGACCAGAAGGAGGTCGTAAGGGGTACGCCGTTGTGGCGAAGAACGGGGCACCAGATAGCAGCGCCGTCCCGGGACCAGTAATTCGCTCAGACGACCGGAGTTGGGCAGATGGGCCGATTCGACCCGGCCATCGACGTCGACGGTGATCCGAAAGCGGTTCTCTCGCCGGACGAAACGCCCCTCGACTGTCCGCGGAAGTTCCATCGCCCCTACGAAACCGACGCGCCAGGAGCCGCCCACGGCAGCCAAAACCAGAACGTGGAGCCCTTCCCGACCTCGCTCT
Source organism: Chloroflexota bacterium (assembly GCA_011388675.1). Taxonomy (GTDB): domain Bacteria; phylum Chloroflexota; class Anaerolineae; order B4-G1; family DUEL01; genus DUEL01. The sequence continues at coordinate 11,005 of DROW01000149.1, forward strand.
CGAACCCCACCCGTCCCCCCTGCCGCTCCACCAGCGCCCGGACGATCGAAAGGCCCAGGCCTGTGCCCTCTCCCTCGCTACTTGCGCGGTAAAACCGCTCAAACAGCCGCCCCTGTGCCTCCGCCGGAATTCCCGGCCCGTCGTCCGCCACAGAAACCCGCACTCCCTCGCCGACCCGACGGGCCGTCACCCGGATGTGCCCCTTCACCTGCGTGTATTTCACCGCGTTGTCGATCAGGTTGGTCAGCACTCGCTGCAGGTCCAGGCTCCCCATCTGGAGGCTGGGCAAGTCGGCCGGGACGTCGATCTCCACGCTCTGCTCCTTCGCCTCCATCCGCCGGGCCAGGTCCCCGACCACCGCGTCGACCATCGACGCCAATTCGCAGGCCTCCTCGACCCGGGAGGACCCTTCTTCGATCCGGGCCAGGTCGAGCAGATCGTCGATCAGCGCGTACATCCTCCGCGCACCGGCGAGGATCCCCTCAACGCACTGCCGAGCCACATCGGAAAGGTCCTCCTCCTCCGCCAGGGTCTCGGCGAACCCCTGCACGTAGGCCAACGGGCTGCGCAAGTCGTGGGAGACGGCGGCGACGACCTGCGACTTCAGTTCGTCCAATCGACGCAGGCGGGTCACATCGTGCAGGCGCAGGACGACGCCGAGGTGGACAACCGGCACCAGGGCCACATCGAAGCACCGTCCCTCTCCCAGTTCCACCTCGACCGTCTGGGGCGCTCCCTGCTCGACGACCGCCTGAAAAGCCTCCACCACCTCCGGACTGTCGACGGCCGCGCGCAGGGGACGGCCGACGATCCCCGTCCCGAGGAGGAGCCGCGCCCGTTCGTTAGCCCGCACCACCCGCCCCTCCAGGTCGATCAGGAGCACCGGGTCCGGCAGGGCGGCCAAAAGGTCGAGCAGAACCCGCCGATCACGACGGGCCGCGTCGTGCAGCCGGGCGTTGGTCACCGCGATCGCCACCTGGGCGGCGACCGCCTCGGCGAGCGCTGCGTCGTCTGCGCTGAAGAACCCCCGCTGGGAGTGCTGGAGCGTCATCACGCCGACCACCTCGCCGCCGTGGACCAGCGGCACGGCGATGGCGGAGCCCGCCTCCGCCAGATCCTCGGGGAAGTGATACCAGCGCTCATCCTGCTGCGTGTCGGCCGCCAGAGCGACCTGCCGGTGACGGATGGCCCAACCGGCCAACCCCTCCGCCACCACCCGCTCCACCCGCCGATCGAACTCGTCCTCGCCGATCCCCGGCTGCGCCCCGATCCGGCGGATCACCCGCTCAGCGGGATCGAGGAGAAACAGGGAACCCCGCTCGGCTCCCAACGCCTCGATGGTCTGATTCAGCGCTTCCTCCAGCGTCACCCCCAGGTCAAGGTTGGCCGAACAGCGGCGCAGAACCCTGTAGAGCAGGCCCTCATACCTCTCTCTGTCCGAAACCGAGGGCTCATCCCCTCTCCGTCGCGCTCCGCACATCCACGCCTCCTTCCCTCAACTCCAACCCACGCCCAGCCATCCACCCCCCTCCCATCGCATCCCGATCCACGAACCACGACAACCGGCCGGATCGAGGCCGTATCCGTCCGGCAGGCAGGTCCCAACCGGCCAGAACGCGGGCCAGGGCCTCCGCCTTGGGCTTCCCCACGACGAGGAAGAGCACCTCCCGTGCCCCGTTCAACGCCGGTGGAGTCAGTGTGATCCGCCACGTCCCTACCGGATCGGCGAAGACGGCTGCCACCCAGCGCTCCCGCTCGTCGAGAGCCGCTGAGCCAGGGAAGAGCGACGCCGTGTGACCGTCGGCCCCCAGCCCCAGCAGGACCAGATCCAGCCGCCCATCGGGACCGAAGATCGCCCGTAATTCCGCCTCATACGCGGCCGCGGCCTCCTCCGGCGGCCACTCGCCACGGATCCGATGCACGTTTTCCACGGGGATCGGTACCCGATCGAGCAGCGCTTCGCGCACCATCCGGTAGTTGCTCTCCGGGTGGTCCGGGGGCACACACCGCTCGTCGCCCCAGAAGAGGTGGACCCGATCCCAGTCGACGCGGGACGCACAGGCGGGATCGGCGAGAAGCCGGTACGCCGGTCGGGGCGTGGAGCCTCCGGCCAGGGCGACGAAGAACCGGCCGCGTGCGCGCACGGCCTCGTCGGCGGCAGCGACGAACCGCTCTGCCGCCGCCCGCGCCAGCGCGTTCCGATCCGGGAACACCCACACCCGGGTCAAGGCAGCACTCCCACCCGGCCCGACATCTGCCCGTGCTTCCCACAGAGGTGCAGCCACCGTCGGCCGTCTCGGGCGATGAAGGCCTCCCCGGCCTCCGGCCCCCAACTTCCGGGAGCATAGGGCTGCGGGGCGGGCGCATCGGGCCGCTCCCACCGGGCGATCACCGGATCCATCACCTTCCACGCCCACTCGACCTCGTCGGCGCGGGCGAAGAGCGCGGGATCGCCCTGCAACACGTCCAGCAACAGCCGCTCGTAAGCGTCCGGCAGCCCCCGCTCCCCAAAGAGATCGGCGTAATGAAAGGTAAGACTGACCGGCCGCGTCGCCATCCCCGCACCCGGCTCCTTCAGGTGGAAGTGGAGATGAACCCCCTCGTCCGGCTGCAGGCAGAGGCAAAGGACGTTCGGCGAAGCGGACGGGGGCGACGAGGTGAACACAGGGAGGGATGCCTCCTTGAACTGAATAGCCACTTCCGTCACTTTTTCCGCCAGTCGCTTGCCGGAGCGAAGGTAGAAAGGCACCCCCCGCCACCGTTCCCGGTCGACGAAGGCCCGCAACGCGCCGTAGGTCGGTGTCCGCGAGGTCGGCCCGACGCCAGGCTCCTCCCGGTAGCCGATGTACTGACCGGCGACCCCCCTCCCGTCCACACGCAACGCTTCGAGCACCCGAACCTTCTCGTCGCGGAGGGTGTCGGCGTCGGCAGCGGCGGGCCGTTCCATCGCCACCAGGGCCAGTAATTGAAGGAGGTGATTCTGGAACATATCGCGGAAGACCCCCGCCCGGTCGTAGTACCCGCCCCGGTGCCCGACCCCCACCTCCTCGGCCATCGTGATCTGCACGTGGTCGATGCAATCCCGATTCCAGACCGCCTCGAAGATGGTGTTGGCGAAGCGGAAGGTGAGGATGTTCTGGACCGTCTCCTTGCCCAGGTAGTGGTCGATGCGGTAGACCTGGGCCTCGTCGAAGACGGTGTGGATCTCCCGGTTGAGGCGGTGGGCGCTGGCGTAGTCGTGGCCGAAGGGCTTCTCAACGACGATGCGACGGAAGCCGTCCTCCTCTCGCGCCAGCCCGGCCTCGCCCAACCTCCGCACCACGACCGGATAGAGGAGCGGCGGCGTCGCCAGGTAGAAGACGACGTTCCCCTCCGTATCCCCCAGCGCCGCCAGCCGTTCCCCCAGCCGCCGGTAGGTTTCGGGATCGTCGTAGTTGCCGCGGAGGTAGGTATGTCGGGCGGCGAAGTGGGGCCACATCTCGCAGAGGTGCTCGCCAGGCCGGTAGCGAGCATACGCCTCCACTCCCTCGAACAGGCGGCGGCGGAAGGCCTCCTCCGATAGATCGGACCGGGCGATGCCGACGACGTGCGTGGACGGCGAAAGCAGCCCCCGGCAGGCAAGGCTGTGCAGGGCCGGCACCAGTTTCCGCCGGGTGAGGTCCCCCGAGGCCCCGAAGATGACGACGGCGGCGGGGGGCGTCTTGCCCCGAGCAACGGCGTCCTTCATTCCTTCCGCACCACCGCGTGGCCGCCGAACTGCTGACGCATCGCGGCCAGCAGCCGATCGGCGAACCGCTCTGTCTGACGGCTGGCGAAGCGCATCTGCAGGGCCAGGGTGATGACCGGCGCCGGCACGTCCTGATCGATCGCCTCGACGACGGTCCACCGCCCCTCTCCGCTGTCCGCCACCCACCCCCGGATCGTCCCCAGATCGGGGTCCTCCGCCAGCGCAGCCGCGATCAGGTCGAGCAGCCAGGAGCGGATCACGCTCCCGTACCGCCAGATCTCCGCCACCCGATGGAGGTCCAGCCCGAACTCCTTCTTTTCCCGCAGGATCTCGAACCCCTCCGCATAGGCCTCCATCAGGCCATACTCGATGCCGTTGTGGACCATTTTGACGAAGTGGCCCGCGCCGCTGGGGCCGACGTGGCCCCACCCTTTGTCCGGGGCAGGGGCCAGGGCCTCAAACAGGGGCCGGAGACGGTCGACGACCTCTTTCGCTCCGCCCACCATCAGGCTGTATCCCTCGGCGAGGCCCCACACGCCGCCGCTCGTGCCCACGTCGATCAGGTGCAATCCCTTCCGGGCCAACATCTCCGCGCGCCGGAGCGTGTCCTTGTAGTTGGAGTTCCCGCCGTCGACGATCACGTCCCCTGGGGAGAGCACTTCGACCAACGCCCCGATCATACGGTCCACCGGCTCACCCGCGGGTACCATCATCCAGACCACGCGGGGCGGTGCGAGGAGAAGAGCCAGGTCCTCCAGCGTGGTCGCGGCCTCGACGTTCGGCTCTTCCTCCGCCAGGGCGGTCGCCTTCGAGGGGGTGCGGTTGTAGGCGACGACCCGGTGACCGGCGCGCGCCAATCGCCGGGCCATATTCGCCCCCATCTTACCCAGGCCGACCATCCCCACATCCATCGCCCGTCCTCCTCCTCAACGTAGAAGCCGGGGGATGCCCCCCCTCTCGATGGCTCTGCGTCCCTATAGCACGCACCAGGTGAAATATGCAGGGTCCTCCCGCCAGCGATACGACTGCGAGAGGACCCATCGCTTCAACCCGCTCTTTCGATCGTTACGCGGGCCAGACCCACACGCCGTGGTTGTTCAGGCTCCAGAAGGCGTTCTCCAAGACCTGGTAGTGCTTTCGTTCCTCTGCAGCCAGCCGTTCGAACATCGCTTTGCCCAGCGGGTCGGTCACTTCCTTTGACAAGGCAACGTACCGCTTTTCCGCGTCCCACTCGAACTCCATCGCGGCCTGGACGATCTCCACCAGGCTCATCCGGTTGGGTTCGTCAAGCCCCTTCACCTCGCCGGGCGGGGAGGATGCCCACTCACGCGGCTCGTATTCGACAAACGCTCCCTTCTCCCGAAGCGACTCCTCCAGCGCGACCAGCCAGCGGTAATGATACCGCTCAAACTCGGCCAGTTGCTCAAACAGCATCCGCCCCAACGAGTTCCCTGCCTTCGCCGCAGCATCGACATAGGACGCCTCCGCTTTCTGCTCGGCTTCTTTGGCGATCTGCAACGCCTCCAGCAATTCGCCACTGACCTCTCTGATTTCCTTCATCCTTGCACTCCTCACGCTTTCCTATGGCTGTCATCCCCTCTTGCTGTTGTAGTATACCACACATCGGCAAAAGGGGGGACTACACATCGGGTGCGCCTCAGTTCGGGGGTGAAGGTGCCCGTCGGTCCTTCTCAATCCGTCCCCATTCTGAAACACACCCCTACACATCCGGCGGGCTGGGGACCGATCAGAGAGCCCCCAGGTAATCCCGGATCATCAGGGCGACCGCTGCCCCTTCCCCTGCCGCCGACGCCGCCTGGGCCGTCGCCCC
>DROW01000150.1 GCA_011388675.1 Chloroflexota bacterium
CACGGCCAGTTGGACCAGCAGGATGGCGGCGACGACGCCGAAGAGGGTCAGGCGGAAAGAGGGCAGGCCCAGGAAGCCGTCGGCGCGGGAGGCGACGACGATGACCACAACGACGACCGTCGCCTGGACCGGCCCGCGCAGGAGGAAGCGGACGAAGCGGTGCTTGACCACGCGGTCGGGGGTCAGCGCGCCGAAGAAGGCGACCGTGTAGGACATCACGACCAGCATCGCCCCCACGGCGAGGTTGCCCACGACCAGGAGGACCCAGAGAAGCGTGCCGGGCAGACGCTCCGGCCAGCCAGCGATCAGGAGGTAGGGGAAAGCCCCTGCCGCGGGAGCGAGGAAGGAGAGGCCCAGATAGGTCATCCGTCGGCGGGACGTGGTGGTCAGGCAGCGGCTCCAGGCGCGCACCATATTCACCACACCCCAGCCGAGGGAGATGAGGAAGTAGGCGAAGAACGCCCAGAAGAGAGGGCCCGCTCTCAGGTGGGTTACGCCGGCTTCCTGGTAGCCGTCGTGGACCAGGAGGTCGGTCAGCAGCGCGGCCAGGAGCGTCAACCCGCTCAGGGCATACGCGCCGCGCACGGCCCAGGTGCGGGTTCGACTGCGATCGTTGGTGGTCGCCAAAAGAGCGTCGGTGAAGTGGAGGTATGCGGCCGGCGTGAAGGCGATCCCCAACCACTGGAAGCGGAGCCATCGCACAGCGACGTCCAGGGAGGCACCCGCCACGGCCAGGTCCACGAAGTAGGCGATCAGGACGCAGCCCAGGATAGCAGAGAAGGCCCGAGCGACGTTGCTGCGGAAGTTGTGAAGGAGGATGTACACAAGGAGCGCGAAAGAGAGGATGACGATGCCGGATGTGAAGATGGCGTTGAGCAGGGATAACGTTTCTATCCAGTTAGCCGACGACAACCCATTCATCCTTTGTGAAAGCCACCAATCCCCACGACCGTCCGATTCCCAAACGTCAGCGCAGCGACCCAGCGAAGAGGACTGCGATGTCCTGTGTGCGCCAGTGGTGCTCGTGGTATCCGCAGAAAGCCAGCCCGTGGGAGCGGAGGAAACAGATACCGGGGTCGTTCTTCGTCGTCACTTCGGCGACCAGGCGCTCTAGACCGTTCCGCTGTGCCCATTCCGCGGCCTCGGCGAGGAGTTCGCTGCCGATCCCCTGCCGTCGCCATCGTCGATCCACCACCAGGTCCTGCACCCAGGCTAGCCCGTGGCCGCGCAGGGCGCGGAGGGTAACGTAGCCGCACACCTGCCGCCCCGTGTCGGCGACGAGGAACAGGTCGCACCCCTCCCACCCGGCGACCAGGGATTTTCCTCGGCGGGGGTAGGGCAGGCGGGCGGAACGGGGCAGGCGGACCGGTTCGAAGGTGACGTGGATCCGCCCCTCCTGCTCGCGGACCTCGACCCGCCAGGCCCGGTCGGTAACCGTCGAATGGTCCAGAGCAGCGCAGGTTTCCCAGTCGTCAGGACGGGCTTTCCGGATCGACACCACAGTGGCTCCTTCGCTGGTTTGGGCATTCTACCACCACGGGCAGGATGGGGCAAGTCGGGCCTTTCCCACCCCCGGTCCTTCCCCTTCCCCCCGCTTGCAGGGGGAAAGGGATAAATACCTCCCCTGGGCAAAAAAACGCGATGGCCCTTGCTTCCAAGTTGTTTTGAGTTGACGGAAATCCGTTATCGTGGTATGATTGCCCCACGTTTAGAGGCTGGGCACGTCGAGGGAATCGCCTCCGGCGGATAGGCCGCGAGGCGATTTGCGTTGTAACGGCCCGGCTACGGGAGTACAGTCGTGAAGAAAGAAGCACCGATCGAGAAAGTACGGATCATCGGCATCTTCGCCCACGTCGACGCGGGGAAGACGACGACGTCCGAGGCGATCCTCTACCACACCGGACGGATCCACCGCGCCGGAAGTGTGGACGAGGGGAACACGCAGTTGGACTGGATGGAACAGGAGCGGGAGCGGGGGATCACCATCACCTCCGCCGCCACCGCCTGCCACTGGCGGGGCCATCGCATCAACCTGATCGATACGCCGGGCCACATCGACTTCACCGCCGAGGTGC
>DROW01000151.1 GCA_011388675.1 Chloroflexota bacterium
GGCCACGACCGGTGGCTGGTCGGCGACGAAGAGGAGCAGGTCGCCCGGCTCTGCCCCCATCCGGCCCAGGATGGCTTCGACCTCGCCCTCGGAGAGGAACTTGGCGAAGGAGGAGCGGATCTCCCCGCCCTCGGGCAGCGCGAGCCAGGCCAGGCCGGCCGCGCCCTCCTTCTTCGCCAACTCGGTCAGTTCGTCGATCTGACGGCGGCTGTAGGTGGCACAGCCGGGGACGCGGATCCCTTTCACCCGTCCCCCCGCCTCCGCCACCTGGCGGAAGATCCGGAAGCCGCTCTCCGCCACTAGGTCGGTGATGTCGACCAGTTCCATCCCGAACCGGAGGTCCGGCTTGTCCGTCCCGTACCGGGCCATCGCCTCGGCGTAGGTGAGGCGGGGGAACGGCTTGGTCACCAGCCGCCGGTCGGTGCACTCCTCGACGATGCCGATCATCAGTTCCTCGACCAGCGCCATCACGTCCTCCCGCTCGACGAAACTCATCTCCAGGTCCAACTGGGTGAACTCCGGCTGCCGGTCGCCGCGCAGGTCCTCGTCGCGGAAGCAGCGGGCGATCTGGAAGTACCGCTCGAACCCGGCCACCATCAGCAACTGCTTCAACTGCTGGGGGGACTGGGGGAGGGCGTAGAACTTGCCGGGATGGATGCGGCTGGGGACCAGGTAGTCGCGCGCACCCTCGGGGGTGCTCTTGAAGAGGATGGGCGTCTCGATCTCCAGGAAGCCCCGCGCGTCGAGGAAATCGCGGATGTACTTGACCACCCGGTGGCGCAGGATCAGATTGCGCTGCATCCGCTGCCGACGCAGGTCGAGGTACCGATAGCGGAGCCGGAGGGCCTCGTCCACGGGAGCGTCCTCGTAGATGTAGAAGGGCGGGGTCTTGGCCGGGTTGAGGATCACCACCTCGTCGGCCAGGACCTCGATCTCGCCGGTGGGGATCTGGGGGTTGACCAATCCCTCGGGGCGGCGGCGGACCGTCCCCCGCACCTGGAGGACGTACTCCTGGCGGGCCCGGGCGGCGACCTCGTGAGCCTGGGGGGCGTGAGCCGGGTCGGCCACCACCTGGACGATGCCGGAGCGGTCGCGCAGGTCGATGAAGACCAGCCCACCGTGGTCCCGCTGCCGGTTCACCCAACCCGCCAGGGTGACGGCCTGACCGACGTGTTCCGTCCGCAGTTCACCGCAGTGATGGGTCTTGAGCATCCTCGGCCTCCTCGTTCTTGGTTTCACCACGGAGACACAGAGAACACAGAGTTCTCTCTTTTTCTCTATTTATTTTTCTCTGTGTTCTCTGTGTCTCCGTGGTGAATAAAGAAACGAGCCGCCCACCGATGGGGCGGCTCTAGAGCACACGCGCAGGCGATAGACGTCACGCCGCTGGCCGCCCCTGGAGGGCGCTCGGATTGTCGTTATCGTCGATGAGAAGCCAAGCGGCGGACATCATACCTACCTCCAAGGCAAATATTAGCACACCGCGGGGAGAAGTCAAGTCCGAGGCAGCGCCAGCAGGCCCATCGCCCCCGGGGGAGTCGGGGAGTGATGGGGACGAGCGTGCGCCCTACCCACGGACCAGCACGAACGCCAGATCGCAGACGTTGGTGCCGGTGGGACCGGTGAGGATCAGGTCGCCGAGGGCAGCGAAGAAGGAGTGGGAGTCGTTGCGGGCCAGGTGGTCGACGGGGTCCAGCCCCATCGCGCGGGCCCGCGCCACGGTGTCCCCGGTGGCGATGGCGCCAGCGGCATCGGTGGGGCCGTCGGTGCCGTCGGTGGCGAGCGTCGCCACCATCACCCCCTCCCACCCCTCCAGCGCCAGCGCGGCGGCCAGCGCCATCTCCTGGTTGCGCCCCCCTTTCCCGTCGCCGCGGACCGTCACCGTGGTCTCCCCGCCGAGGACCAGGCAGGCGGGACGGGGAAAGGGAGCGGCGTAGCAGGCCTCCTCCTTCGCCAGCGCGGCCAGCACCTTGCCGACCTCCCGCGCTTCGCCCTCCAGGTAGGTTGTCAACACCTCGGCGTGGAACCCCAGCGCCCGCGCCCGCTCCGCCGCGGCCAGCGCCGCCATCCGGTTGTCGCCCACGATCACGTGGTGGACTTGCTCGAAGAGGGGGTCGTCCGGCTTGGGGGTCTCCTCCACCTCGCCGCGCAGCCCCCGCTCCAGGTAGGCGCGGACGGCCTCCGGGACCTGCTCCAGCAGGCCGTACCGTTCCAGCACCGCCCAGGCATCGGCGAACGTCGTGGGGTCGGGCGCGCAGGGGCCGGAGCCGATGTGGTTCAGGGAGTTGCCGACCACGTCGGAGAGGACCAGAACGGCTGCCTGGGCCCCCCGTCGGACGATCTGGCGGGCCAGCCGTCCCCCCTTGACCCGGGAGAGGTGCTTGCGGACCCCGTTGACCTCCTGGATGGTCGCGCCGCTGCGTAACAGTTCGTCGGTCAGCCGTTGCAGATCCTCCAGCGAGATCCCCTCCACCGGCTGGACCAGCAGGGCCGACGCGCCGCCGGAGATGAGCACCAGCGCCAGGTCGCCCTCGTCGAGGGTGTCCACCAGGTCCAGGATGCGCCGCGTCCCCTCCAGGCCGGCCGCGTCGGGGATGGGGTGGGCAGCGGGGTGGACGTGGATGCGGCGGAGCGGCTGGGCGGGCTCGTAGCCGTAGCGGACGTTGACCCAGCCCGCGTCGATCCGGTCACCCAGGATGGCCTCCACGGCGGCCGCCATCCCTCCCGTGGCCTTCCCCGCCCCGACCACCACCACGCGGCGGTCGGGGGATAGGTTATAGAGCCGGTCCCCAACGCGGAGCCGGTCCCCCTCCCAATGCAAATAACGGGCCACCGCTCGCATCGGGTTCACCGCCCCCAGCGCCGCCCAGACCAGTTCCATCATCTGCTCGCGCATCCCTCCTCCCCCCTCACGCATCACGCATCACGCATCACGCCTCACGTATCAGTGGCTCGTGATGCGTGAAACGTGATGCGTGGTCCGTGACGATCTCCTCCCAGTACGTGTTCGGCAGTTCCAGCGTGCGCACCGCGTCGCGGTCGAGGCCCTGGTAGCGGATCTTGAGCAAGGCGATGGGGAGGCGGTGGGTGACCAGGCCGACGCATCGACCGGGGTGGCGGGCCAGGATGTCGTCCACGGCGGCGTAGACGCGGGCCTGGACCTGGGCCAGGCTCTCCCCACCCGGCGGGGTGACCTCCCAGGGCTCCGTCTGCCAGCGGCGGAAGAGGTCGGGGTAGCGGGCGGCGATCTCCGTCCAGAGGAGGCCCTGCCACCGGCCCAGGTGGATCTCCATCAGGCGGGGTTCGATGTGGAGGGGGAGGTCCAGCCGCTCGGCGATCGTCTGGGCGGTGTGCAGGGCGCGGCGGAGGGGGCTGGCGTAGAGCACCTCCAAGCCGATCCCCTCCAGTTCCTCGGCCAACCGCCGGGCCTGGGCCTTCCCCCGGTCGTTGAGCGGCGGGTCCGCCTGCCCCTGGTAGCGGCCCTCCACGTTCCAGTCGGTCTCTCCGTGGCGGATGAGGATCAGGCGGGTCAAGAGACTTTCCCTCGGTATGATAAACCGCAGAGACGCGGAGAAGGCAGAGAAATTCCGTTGTTCTTCTCCTTCACCTCTGCGCCCTCTGTGCCTCTGTGGTGAGGTCCTCCTCCAACGGCGGCAGGCCTCGTTTCTCCCGATATTCGGGAATGGTGATCATCGGCGGCCGTTCCCGCTCGCGCACCTCGATGGTCTCCAGGTAGAACCGGCCCGGCTCGTACCGGATCAGGTTCATCGTCTTGTTGATCTCCTCCAGGAGCCGGATCTTGTGCCGGTCCTCCAACCGCCGGACCACCACCTGGATGATGGCGAAGGACATCGGCGAGAGGGCGGGCAGCGGCTTGTTCCGGTGGATCCGCTCCCGCAGGTCCACCTGGGCGATGGCCTGGAGGCCGTAGGCGTTGAGGATGTCGATGAGCAGCCCGGTCTCCACGCCGTAGCCGGTGAAGAAGGGGAGCCGCTCCAGCGCCTCGCGCCGACCGGCGTACTCCCCCGCCAGCGGCTGGATGAGGCCGGAGAGTTCGGGGAAGAAGAGGTTGAGCAAGGGTCGAGCGGTCAACTCGGTCACCCGGCCGCC
>DROW01000152.1 GCA_011388675.1 Chloroflexota bacterium
ATGAGGTCCATAATCTCCTGAACGTCCAGGTCGCCGAATTCGTCCGGGGCGAACCGCTCGGCGATGCGCAGGCCGGCCTGCACCAGGCCGATGGGGACGGTCACGTTGACCTTAGCGGTTCCCGAGGCCATATCGGTCACCTGAATGCGGAGGAAGCGATGTTCCCCCCCCGCGGCTGGCGTGTCGGATCGGGCACGTTGGCCCCCTTCCAGCGCCCGCAGCAGCGTTGCCGCCTCCTCGGCGGTGATTTTCCCTTCCTCCAGCATCTGTAACACCTTCAACCGTTCGTCGCTCGTCGCGCCCATCTCTTGCCTCCTATCCGAAATAGACTTGTATTCGCTCTTCCCCCTGCCCCTCGTCTACCTCCACGACGAAGGGGCGGCCCGCCCGCAGTTCCCTCCGCAGCGCCAGGATCACCTCGTCCACCCCCGTGTCGCGCAATTGGGGGATGAAAGGGCCAAAGATGCGCAGCAGCCAGGCGATGGGGGTCAGCGGAAGCGGAAAGGCAAAGGCCATCCCCTCGCCGTCCCGTTCCCGCACCCGCAGGGCGAACCAGCGGGCCCGCCGCAGCCACAGGCCGAGAGCCACGGCCGTCAGGCCCAGGAGCAACATCGGCCCGCCGCAGATCAGCCACAAGTGGGAGACCCACGAGGCGACCACCATTCCCGCCAGCAGCGCGCCGCCCGCCACCAGCCCCACCCCTGTCCAGAAGACGGCCTGCCACAGCACCCGCACCAGCGCCGGGCGCACAACAGGGGGCGGGGGACTCTGTGGAACATCATCCCTGGCAGACAGTCGCTCCAGTCGCCGCCCCCCCTCCTCGACGCTGATCCGCCCCGCCTCGATCTCCTCCAGAATCCGCATCCGCTCCGTCATCCGCTCCCTCCTGCTTCCCCACTTCCTGCTTCCCTCTTCCCAAACAACGCCTGAATCATCAACGCACCGACCAGATAGGTCGTCCCCGTCGTCAGGAAGAGCGGGGTGAACCCGAAACTCCGCTGCACCAGCCCGCTGATCCCCGGCCCGATCCCCTGGCCGATGGACCAGACCAGGCCCATCATCGCTCCCACCGTCCCCCTCCGCTCCTCCGGGATCTGCTCCATCGCGAAGGCGGTGTAGAGCGGACCGCCCATATTCATCAGCATCGCGCGGACCCAGAAGGCACCGATCGCCACCGGCAGCACCGGCGCGAAGCCCAGCGCCATCAGGAAGGGCAGAGAGGCCAGTTCGGTGAGGACGACGGTCCGGATCTTCCCCCACCGGTCCGCCAGCATCGGCGCGGCCAGCGTCGCCAGCCCCATCAGCAACTGACTGACGGCGAAGATGGTCCCCAGGAGGCTGTCGCTGACCCCGAACCGCTGCTTGAAGAAGACGTTGAGGTAGGGGATGAGGAGCGCGGCCCCCAGGCCGATGAGCAATTGGGGGATCAACAGCGGGGCGACGCTGCGCCAGAGGGCGAGCGAGCCGAGGGACGGGGCGGATCGGGCCGTCCGGACCAGGGAACGGTCCCTCCGCTCCTCGATCATCAGCAGGGGGACCAGCCCGACGGTCATAATCCCGGTGGCGACGAGGAGGGTGGCCCGGTAGGCGGTGACGCTTTCGGGGTGGACCCCGAGGAGCGTGGCGAAGAGGCCCGGCAGGTTCCCCCCGACCATGCTCCCGGCGAAGCCGACCAGCATCCCCGTCCCCTGCCGGAGGCTGAAGAGGGTGGCCCGTTCCTCCTCCGTGGCGTTCTCCGCCATAAAGGCCGGCCCCGTCGCCATAAACAGGGCGTTGCCCGCTCCCCAGCCGACGGCGGCCAGGAGCAGCGGCCAGTCCACCGGCGAGAGGACGAGGATCAAACTGGCCCCCGTCGCCACAACCGACCCCAGGAGCATCGCCTGCTTGCGGCCGATGCGGTCGGTCAGGATGCCCATCGGCAGCCCCAACAGCAGGGCGGAAAGGCTCATCAGCGACATCAGGAAGCCGAGGAAAGCGACATCGTTCCCCCGGGAGAGGATGAAGAGGTTGAGGAGGAGCATGAAGATGCCCCCGCCCAGGCCGCTGATGGCTCCCATCAGCAGGAACAGTTTGGCATTGCGGCTCAGCCCGGCCGCCAGACGGACCTGTCGGGCCAGGACGTTGTTCATCGATTGACCTCCAGGCGATGTCCTATGATCCGGCGCATCTGGACCAGGCAGCGCAGTCGTCGGAAGCCGAACTCGGCGAAGATCGGCTCCAGCGTCCGACGGGGACCGGGGAGAACCGTCACCGTCGCCCAGGGGCGACGACGGGAGAGGCGGGCCACCCCTGCGCGAATCAGGGAGGGCCCCAGGTCCTCCTGCCGCCCGACGCGGCACAGCACCTCGATCCGATGGTACCGGGCGGGCCGTCGGCTGAGCAGGCCGACGGCCCCCACGACCCGCTCTCCCTCCGTAACCACCCACCAATCCTCCCGACGCCCCTCCAGCCAGGCGGAGAGCCAGGCTTCCCACCCGGCCTGGTAGGCCGCGGGACGGACCTCCAGGACCTCCCGATGGAGGCGGCCCAGCCCCTCTTGGGCCAGGTGGTAGAGGGCCCCGCTCTCACGCCGCTTGGCCCGCCGCAGGGGGAGGGCTGGCGGGGGGAGTTCCTCCTTCGGCCAGGGCAGCCCGGCTGGGCGGGCGAGTTCCACCGTCGTCCCCACCGGCTCGAAGCCCAGACGCTCGTACAGCCTGCGGGCGACGAGGTTGTCCTCCCGGACCTCCAGCCCCACCCAGGCCCCCCCGCGCTGCTCCACCGTCTCCAGCGCGGCCTCGACCAGCGCGCGGCCGATGCCCCGCCCCCGCCAGTCCGGGTGGACGGCGACGTTGCCGATCATCCACCCACCGGGGTAGGCGGCGCGGCGCAGGGAGATGTTGCCCACCACGCGCCCCTCTTCCAGCCAGACGAAGCCGAGGGGGTCGATGCCGCTGGCCTCCGCCTCCCAGAGCAGAAAGCCGAGGCCGCCCCAGCGGGCCATTCGTCGCATCCGGCGGAGGATGTACCGGGCCACGGGCCCCATCTCCTCGGCGAAGGCCATCTCCATCAGGTCGGCCACCTGGCCCAGGTGACGGAAGGGATCGAAGGGGACGATGCCCCGGGTTCGGCGGGGGAGCGTCGCGGCGACCATCACCGCCCCTCCAGCGCGGCCAGCAGGTCGGCGGCCTGGTCGGGGGTGATCTTCCCCTGCTCCAGCAGACGTAGCACCCGCAGCCGCTCCTCGTCGGTGGGGCCCTCCCGGCGGGGCCGGGCCCGCCGACCACTGGCCCGTCGCCAGCGCCGCTCCGCCTGTTCCGCCCGCAGCCGGGCCCGCTCGGCGGCCCGCTCCGCCGCCCGGCGGGCCTGCTCCGCCGCCCGCTCCATCCGCCGCCGGACCGCCTCGCTGTCGATGCGGCCCAGGCTCTCCTCCAGCCGGGCCTCCAGTTCCGCCATCGCCTCGGCGATGCGGGCCTCAATGGTCATCTCCAGCCCTTCCAGATCGACGGTGAAGGCAAACTCCTCCTCCCGCGAGGGAGGCTCAGTGGGCCGCAGGTAGATGTCCCCCCCTGCCTGGGCCTCCAGCAGGGCCTCCCCCGCGCCTATGACCCCCTGCCTCCCCCCGTTGGCGGGCTCTAAGAGGAGGCCAGGGAGGGAGGAGCGGACCCGGCCACCGGGCCGAAGGGAGAGCCGCAGGCTGGCGTCGGCGGGAAGGTGGACGAAGAGGTCGCTCCCGACCTGCAGCCGGTAGGTCGCGCCAGGGGAAAAAGGCGGCCCCAGTCGCCCGTCCGCCCCGACCTGCTCCGCCACGAGCCCTCCCCGCAGCCCTTCGGCCCTCAGGTCGCTCCCGACCTGGTGCAGCACCGCCGGGCCTTCCACGTCCCGCACCTGCGCGTCTCCCGCCACGTCCTGGATCGCCAAAGAGCCAGCGATCCGGCGGGCGAGCAGGTCGCCGTAGACGCGATCCACCGTTGCAGGCCCCACGTCCCGCAGGGCCACATCGCCGTGGACGGTGCCGACGGTGATCTCCCCCTGCACCTCCTTGACCCACAGGTCGCCGCGGACGGTGTGGATGGTGAGAGTGGAACCCGGGGGACAGGTCAAAGAGCAGTCGTCGCGGGCGGCGATAGTAACGGAATCCCCCTCCCGTTCCACGGTGGCCTCGTCGGCCCCGTTGCGCACGCGGACGGTGACCCGAGTTCCTTCCACGGCCCGCACCATCAGATCCCCCAGGCACTCCGTCACCGTGATCTGCGGCTCCGCCGATACCTCCTCGCTCCACCGAAACATCGCCCCTCCTTACTCCTCCCGCGCTTACGGTCGCTCGCCCGCCGATCTCGTGGTCATCGCCCCATACTGCCGCAACCGCTGCCCAAGCGCCACCAGATGGTCCCCAAGCCCGCACAGCGTTCGATACGTGTAGCGGGCAAGCCATCCTCTGAGGTTCAGGCGGACCGGTCGCTGGATGCGCCCTGCCTGACGCAACGCATTCCCCAAGCACTCACCGACCAGCGATTCGGCCAAGAACGGATCCACGCACGGCGGTTTTTCCTTCCAGGGATACATATCGACCCTCCGAACGCTACTCCCCCGCGGTCTCGCTTGAACGGCACGCCGGCGTCGACGTGCCCTGCCAGCGGGGGGCCACGTTAGCGAATCTCGCGAAGGAGCCTCAACGCCTCCTCCGACGTGATCTCCCGCCGGGCCAATCGTTCCAGGATCTCCCGGCGGTGTTCCTCCTCGTCGGCCCGATCCTTGCCCACCTCGTAGCCGAGGGCGCGGATGACCTCCTCCAGGCGGCTGCGGACGGTGGGGTAGGAGAGGCCGAGTTCCTCCTGCACGCGGGTGATCTTCCCTTCGCAGCGGAGGAAGACCTCGACGAAGTGGAGTTGGTCGGGGGTGAGTTGAGCCAGCCGCCCCATCGTGAACCTTCCCTCCAGCGCAGTGCCGCAGTTGCGGCAGACCAGCCGGGTGACCAGAAGGTCGTCGTGGCAAACCGGACATTCCGTCGGGACGGGATACATCGCGCCTCCTCAAGAAATTTAATCGATCTGTTGAAAACTATAACATACGACTTAAATTTTGTCAAGTGCTGCGGCCGAAAAATAAACGCAGGCCAACGGCCCGCGCCACGCCAATTCCCTCTCACGCAGTGCAGGCTATCAACCGGCACCGCGCCTTCCACACAGTACAGGCTGTCAGCCTGCAGGAGGAGGCAACTCCCCCTCCAGATACCTCCGCACCAGATCCAGCGCAGCCTCGGCGGACTGTGCCTTGTTCTCCAGGCGGTTCCCCTTCCACACGTGCTGCTCCACCCACTCCCCGTCCGGCGCGACCAGGGCGATGTAGACCAGCCCCACGGGCTTATCCTCCGTCCCGCCGCCGGGGCCGGCGATGCCGGTGACCGCCAACCCCAGGTCGGCCCAGAGGACGCGACGGATGCCACGGGCCATCTCTAGGGCGGTCTCCCGACTCACCGCGCCGTACCGGTAAAGGGTCTCGTGGCGCACGCCCAGCAACGTCTCCTTCGCCTCGTAGGCGTAGGCGGTGACCGAACCGAGGTAGTAGGCGGAACTGCCGGGCACGTTGGTGATCCGATGGCCGATGAGGCCACCAGTGCAGGACTCCGCCACCGCCAGCGTCAATCCCCGCTCCCGTAGAAGCCGCCCAACCCTGACCTCCAAAGGGGTTGCGTCCATTTTCCTTCCCCTTTCCACCGATGGACCACGCCTCTATGCAGCCGATAGGATACATCCCGCGCCGCGATTCGGCAAGCCAGCCGAGGTGGCTGGCACTTGACATAGGCGGTGTCGAGGGTTGAGGCGGGTCCACAGGCCGGCGGTGTGAGGGAAGCCGTCGTATGCCTGATGGAGGGGCTTGTCGCGGTGGGGCTGCACGTGGTCGTCCTCGCAGAAGAGGAACAACACTTCAGGTCGGGGGGCTGCTCCGCCAGGAGGGAATAGCGTGGCGGGGTGGTGCGGAACTCCTACCAGGCGGCGGCCTCCTCCGGCGTCGCCAGGTCGGCGGGCCAGTTCGCGTCGTCCAGCGCGCCATTTTCGCGCAGGGCGCGGGTCAGCGCGGCGGAATAGACCCGCTTGTCGAACATACTGGGCACCTTGTAGCCCAGGACGAAGTCCCCCTCATCGTAGCGACCGCTCCCGTTCAGATCGAAGTAAGGGTAGCCCACGTAGGCCGGCTGCCGGGAGTAGCGGTAGTCGGCGGCCCAGCGGACCGTGCTGTAGTCCAGCGCGATACCGGTGGGCGAGTAGTCATCGGGGTACCGGTAGAGGGGGTTAAGGACCGGCCGGTTGTTCTCGTCCCAATAGCCGAGTTCGACGGCGGAGAGGGTATCCACGGTAGGGTTCTCCCGCCCGACGAAGTAGCGGACGTGCAACTGGTCGCCGTAGAGGGCCAGCACGTTGACGGCGGCGATGCCGGGATGAGAGAAGGCGTACAGCCCCACCTGGTCGGTCAGCACGGGGAAGGGGCTCAGGTCACCGATATAGCGGCCCTCCGCGTCGGGGATCTCCCCGGCGGCGAAGCGGATCACGTCCCGCAGGGCGCGGATGCTCGTCTCGCCGCCGTAGTCGAACGTGCCGTCGGACCGGGCACCGGTGCTGCGGGATTCCTTCCCCGGCCACAGATACGCCACCCGGATGAGCCCCAGCGGGGCAACGTCCAGGTCCTCGTAGAAATCGTCTGCGGGGGTGAAGAAGGTGGAGACGTCCACAACCAGCCCCGCCCCGTCCGGGTAGCGGGGGGTCTGGGGGAAGGTGAGCCGCACGGCGATGTTGCCGATACCCTCCGAGGGGACGTAGGTGACGACCTGACCGCCGGCCTGGGCTGGGGCGGCCCCACCCTCGGCCTGCGGCACGGGCGAGGGCGGGGGGGGTTGCCCCTCGGCCCTGGGGCGGGGGGTGAAGGTAGGGAGCGGAGAGGGAGTGGGAGAAACGCTTCCCGCCGGGCTGCAGCCTGCGAACAGAAGCAGCGCCGCCAACACGCTACACCAGATGCAGATGGTGGTTTTCATTTTATTCTCCTTTGTCTGCGAGGGAGCGTGGAGCAGAGAGGACAAATCCGCAGGGGAACAGAGTCGCAGAGGAACACGTGCAGCGCTGTTCCCTAGCCCTCTAGCGCCGATTAGAGACCCGCAAACAGATACTGCATATAATCGTACTCTTCCCCCCGCTCGAGAAACAGAATGTGTTTTTCGGCAAACTTGGCCCGGTCCCAGGTTCCATCATCATAGCGCTCATGTAACACCTTGAACTCGGTTCTGGAAACGATGAAGGCATCCAGCGAGACGCCCGTCCGCCCGCTGCGTTGG
>DROW01000153.1 GCA_011388675.1 Chloroflexota bacterium
GGCCGTTTCCCACGACGGCCACGTCCTTGCCCAGGAACAGCCCGGCGTGGGTCGCCGCTGAATAACTCAGACCCCGACCCGCCAGTCGGCTTTCCCCCGGCACGCCGAGCCGCTGCGGCTTGGCCCCCGTGGCGATAATCAGCGCCATCCCCTCAAACTGGTCCCCCCTGGCCGTCTCCACGACAAAGCGGTCCTCCTCCGGCGTGATCCTCACCACCCGGTCGAACCGCCGAGCGAAGTCTAAGTAGTCCAACTGACAACGGAAAACGTCCAACAGCGCCTCCCCCGAGATGACCTCCTGCCCTTCCATATCCTCCAGCAGCATCTCGTAGGTCGTCTGCCCGCCCCACTGCTCGGCGATGATCAACGTCTCCAACCGCTGGTTGATGGCAATGGCGGCCGCGGTGATCCCCGCAGGCCCTCCACCGATGACGATCAGGTCGTACATTGGGTTCCTCCTCAGAACGGAATACGAAATACGGAATACGTACTGCGTACTGCGTATTCCGTTACGTTCCGGCCTCCGGCACTGGCGGGATCAGCCCCTTCTCCATCAGGAACTGCGTCATCTCCCGCGCCTGGCGGATCGTGTCCTCCGCCTTGCGAAGCAACTCATCATAGGAAAGGTGTAGTCGCGCAACGCCCTGCTCCTGTGCCTTCACCCCCACCGCCGCCGCCTCGCGGGGGAAGACCTCCCACTCCTCCATCGACGGGATGATGTAATCCTCGCGAAGCCCTTTCTCCTCAGCGCAGCGGGCCAGTTCCCGCGCGGCAGCGATGGCCATCTCGTCGGTGATGGTGGAGGCCCGGACATCAAGGACGCCGCGGAAGATCGCTGGAAAACCCAGGGAGTTGTTGATCTGGTTGGGGAAGTCGCTCCGGCCCGTACCGACGATCCGCGCCCCCGCCTCCTTCGCCTCCCAGGGCCAGATCTCCGGGATGGGGTTGGCGCAGGCGAAGACGATCGCATCCTCCGCCATCTGCTCCACCCATTCCGGGAGGATGGTGCCCGGTCCGGGCCTGCTGGCCGCGATGCAGACATCGGCGCCGCGCAGAGCCTCCGGGATGCCTCCCCGTCGCCCCTCAGCGTTGGAATGCTGGCAGATGCGCCACTTGTCCACGAACTCGATCTTCCGCTGGGCGATGTCCTCCCGATCGGGGTGGAGGATGCCTCTACTGTCGCAGGCGATGATGTTACCGAAGGGGACACCCGAGGCCAGGAGCAGGCGGATGGTAGCGATATTGGCCGCGCCTGTGCCGATGACGGCGATCTTCACCTCATCCATCCGCTTGCCGACCACCTTCAGCGCGTTGATCAGCCCGGCCAGGATGACCGTCGCCGTCCCCTGCTGATCGTCGTGCCAGACCGGGATCTTCACCTCGGGGTCGGTGCGAAGCATATCCAGCACCCGGAAGCACTTCGGCTGGGAGATGTCCTCCAGGTTGATACCGCCGAAGGAGGGCTGGATCAACTTAACGGCGAGGATAATCCGGTAGGGGTCCTTCGTGTCCAGGCAGATCGGCACGGCGTCCACCCCGCCAAGATACTTGAAGAGCAGGGCCTTCCCCTCCATCACCGGCATCCCGGCCAGCGGGCCGATGTCCCCCAGCCCCAACACCCGCGTCCCGTCGGAGACGACGGCGACGGTGTTGGCCTTGTTGGTGTACTCGTAGGCCAGATCGGGGTTCTCGTGGATGGCCCGACAAGGGGCCGCCACCCCCGGCGTGTACCAGATGGCAAAGTCGCTCAACCCTCGCACGGGGCACTTCGGCGCGATCTGCACCTTGCCCCGATAGAAGGGATGCAGCCGCATCGCGTCCTCTGCGGGTTTCTTCGCTTTAGCAAGCAGTTCCTCTTTGGTGGGTTGTGTGCTCATTGGACCTCCACACGATCTGTGTTTCAGGTTTCAAAGTTCCAGGTTCCAGGCCGGTCGAACCTAGAACCTGAAACCCGGAGCCCTCACTTTCCCGGGCACTGGGCGACGACGGCCGGGTCGATGTTCTTATCCCCATAAGCCCGGTCGAAGTGGTCGCTGAAGTCCTGGGCCAGTTTCCGCGCCCGAGCGTCGTAGGCCTCCTTGTCCGCCCAGGTGTTGCGGGGGAAAAGGACCTCTGAGGGAACGCCAGGGCAGCGTTTGGGAATCCAGACGTGAAACAGGGGGTCCTCGACGTACTCCACCCCTTCCAGTTCCCCTTCCAAAGCGGCGTGGACGATGGCACGGGTGAGGTTAATGTCCATTCGCTTCCCCACCCCGAAGGGGCCGCCAGACCAGCCGGTGTTGACCAGGTAGACGCGGGTGCCGTGTTTCTCCAGCCGCTCCCCCAGCATCCGGGCGTAGACGTCCGGGTTGCGGGGCATGAAGGGCTCGCCGAAGAAGCGGGAGAAGGTGGAGACCGGGTCGACGATCCCCGTCTCCGTCCCGGCCAGTTTGCTGGTGTACCCCATCAGGAACCAGAGCATCGCCTGCTCGGGGGTCAGTTTCGCCACCGGCGGGAGCACCCCGTTGGCGTCGGCGGCAAGGAAGAGGATCGTACGCGGATGGCCGCTCATCGAAGAGATCTTGATGGTCCCCGTCTGAAAGCAAGGACAGCTTCAATGGCAAACCCGTCCTGTAGCGGCTGAAAGCCTCCGCCGTATCGAGCAGGA
>DROW01000154.1 GCA_011388675.1 Chloroflexota bacterium
CCGCTGACTTGGCTTCGTCCCGCTCGATAGGGGAGTGGATGAAGACCGGTTCCTCTCCCCGTTTCTTCACCACGATCCCCTGGCTGACGTTCGCCCCCATCAGGAAGTAGGCGAGGGAGGGGTTGCCGTACATCGAGCCGGACACGACCAGCGCATCCAGCCCGCGTTCTTCCATCAATCGGTCCAGGTCCTTTCTCACTGCTCTGCTACCTTCATCAAAAATCTGTTGGTTTACCACGGAGACGCAGAGAAGCCTTAAGGGCAAGGAAACTCCGCGTCCTCTGTGTCTCCGTAGTTCCTCACACAACGGCCTGCTGCACAGCCCGCAGCAGCGGTTCCTCCTCCTCGGGAAGGACCGTGCGGGGGTCGAGGAGCAGTCGGTCGTCCTCGATGCGGGCCACGACCGGGGGATCCGCCGCCCGCAGAGCCGCTGCCACTCCGTCGGGGTCGGCCACGGGCAGCGCCACCAGCCGCGTGGGGAGCGTCTCTCCGGGGAGGCTTCCTCCGCCCACGGTCGAACGGCCGTCGACGAGGACCGCTTCGATGCCGACCCGACGCAGCCGTCGGCGCCACCGCCTCGCCCGTCGGTCGATCTCCGCCACGGACGCGCCGATCATCCGCCAGACGGGGACGTCCCGCGTCGCCTCGCCCCGCAGGTAGTGAAGCAAGGTGGCCTGGAGCGCGGCCAGGCAGAGTTTGTCCACCCGGAGGGCGCGGGCGAGAGGGTGCCGCTTGAGAGGGTCGACGAACTCGGCCCTGCCGACGATGATCCCGGCCTGGGGCCCGCCCAGGAGTTTGTCCCCGCTGAAGCAGACCACCGCCGCGCCGGCCTCCACGCTCTCCTGCACCATCGGCTCGTGGGCCAGGCCGAAGGCCGAGGTGTCCAGCAGCGCGCCGCTGCCCAGATCGTCCATCACCGGCACACCGTATCGGGCTCCCAGTTCCACCAGTTCTCCGATCCCCACCTCGGTGGTGAAGCCGACGATGCGGAAGTTGGAGTGATGGGCGCGAAGGATGAGGGCGACGTCCGGCTCCTGCTGCAGCGCCCGTTCGTAGTCGGCGCGGTGGGTGCGGTTGGTGGTACCGACCTCGATGAGGCGCGCGCCGGACCGGGCCATCACGTCCGGGATGCGGAAGCCCCCGCCGATCTCGACCAGTTGCCCGCGGGAGATGAGGACCCCCCGGCCCTGCGCCAGCCCGGCGAGGGCCAGAAGGACCGCCCCGGCGTTATTGTTGACCACCAGGCCGCTCTCCGCGCCCGTCAGTTCACAGAGGAGCCGCTCGACGTGATCGATCCGATGCCCCCGCCGTCCCTCAGGGAGGTCGTACTCCAGGTTGGAGTACCCCTGGGCCGCGGCGGCCACCGCCGCCCGGGCGGCGGCGGAGAGGGGCGCGCGCCCCAGGTTCGTGTGGATGATCACTCCGGTGGCATTGATCACCGGCCGGAGGAGGGGAGCCAACCGGTGCTCCAGGTCGGCGACGATACGGGCGATCAGCGCTTCCTGAGGAGGCACCTCTGCGCCGGCGCGGGCCTCCTCGCGCACTCGGGCCAGCGTTTCCCGCACGGCGGCGACCACCAGGCGACGGCCGTAGAACGCGGCCCGTTCGCGCAAAGCCGGCGTTCCCAAGAGACGGTCCACGCTCGGAATCCGACGCAACTGGTCGCTCATCCTCTTCTCCTCCGATCCCCCTTCGTTGCCGCATTCTACCCCAAACCAGGGGAGCAGGCAAACGGGAACAGAAAAGGACCATCGCATGTTTGCGCGGAGGGTCTCAACAGTCATTCCTGCAAACATACGGCGGTGCTAGGCTTGGGGAAGGTTGTGTGATAAAATAGGCGCGGGGAGGTACGATGGGGATTCGCGTGTTGCCGCCGGAGGTGGCCTCGCAGATCGCGGCGGGGGAGGTGGTGGAGCGGCCCTCGTCGGTGGTCAAGGAACTGGTGGAGAACGCCATCGACGCCGGGGCGCGGGACGTGCGGGTCGAGGTCCGGCGGGGAGGGAAAACCTTCATCCGCGTCACGGACGACGGCTGCGGCATCCCCGCTGCGGAGGTCGAACTGGCCTTCCACCGGCACGCCACCAGCAAACTGGCTTCCGCGGATGACCTCCAGCGGATCGCCACGCTGGGCTTCCGCGGGGAGGCCCTCGCCAGCATCGCCGCCGTCAGCCGGGTCACGATGGTCACCCGCGCGGCGGAGGAGGAGGTAGGGACCCTGATCCGGTTGGAAGGGGGGCGGGTGGTGGACCGGCGGTCCAGCGGTCGCCCGCCGGGCACGACGGTTACGGTGGAGGACCTCTTCTTCAACGTCCCGGCCCGGCGGAAGTTCCTCCGCAGCGATCTGACGGAGCGCCGTCACATCGACGCCTGGCTCACCCGTTACGCCCTCGCCTACCCCTATCTCCGCTTCACCGTGGTCCACGACGGCCGGGAGACCTTCCGCTCGCCGGGAAACGGGCAGGTGCGGGAGGTGCTGGTGGCGGTCTTCGGCCTGGAGGTGGGCGGCGCGCTGCTGGAGATCCCCGAAGAGGCCACGGTGGACGGTCGGGTCCGGGTCACCGGCTTCGTCAGCCCGCCCTCGATCCACCGGGCCAACCGGGGACACATCACCCTCTTCGTCAACGGCCGCTGGGTGCAGGACGCGCGCCTCACCTACGCCGTGGTCCAGGCCTACCACACCCTCCTCCCTACGGGCCGCTACCCGGTGGCGGTGGTATCCGTCGACCTGCCGCCGGAGGAGGTGGACGTCAACGTCCATCCGGCCAAGGTGGAGGTCCGCTTCCGCGACGCCGACGGGGTCTTCCGGGCGGTACAGCGGGCGGTGCGCCGGACCGTGGTGGGGGGCGCGCCGGTTCCCTCCGTCGCTCCGCCTGCGCCCGCCCGCTGGATAGAGCGGGATCGCCCCATACCGGCCCACCGACGGGTGGAGGTCCCGAAGGCGGAGCCGGCCGCCGTGCCCCTGCAACCGCCGCTGGAGCCGTCGGCGCGGCCTGGGGGCCTGCCCCCGCTGCGGGTGATCGGCCAGGTGGGGGCGACCTACATCGTCGCCGAGGGGCCGGACGGGCTGTACCTCATCGACCAGCACGCCGCCCACGAGCGGGTGCTCTACGAGCAGATGATGACCCGGCGCGAGGAGGGGGTTCCCTCCCAGCGGCTCCTGGAGCCTGTAACGGTGGAGGTCTCGCCGGAGGTGGCCCCGGCGGTGGAGGCGCGGCTGGAGACGCTGGCCCGGCTGGGACTGGAGGTGGAGCCGTTCGGCGGCAACCACTTCCTGGTGCGGTCGCTGCCCGCGGTGCTGGCCCACGCCCGCCCGGCGGAGGTGTTGCTGGAGGTGGCGGAAGCGCTGGGGGAAACGCGCTCGCCGGTGGAGCGGGAGGTGGAAGAGGCCATCGTCTGCGGCATCTGCAAGCGGGCGGCGGTGAAGGCCGGGCAGGTGTTGACCCGGGAGGAGATGGAGGGGCTGATCCGGTCGCTGGAGCGGTGTGCCAGCCCCCGCACCTGCCCCCACGGCCGCCCGACGATGATCCGAATCACGGTGGAGCAGTTGGCAAAGGAGTTCGGGCGTGGGAGCGGTCGTTGATCCGTTGATTCGCTGACTTGCCGACTTGCCGACTTGCTGACTTGCCGACTTGCCGACTCGGTTACTGGGTGGCTGGGGCAAAGGAGGTGTGAGATGGCGACGTTCGTACTGCTCTCCAAAGTCTCTCCGCGTAGTCCAGGAGAGGTGAAAGCCCTGGCGACGGCCGACGAGGAGTTCGAGCGGCGGCTGAAGGAGGAGTGCCCGGAGGTGCGGCGGATCGCCAGTTACGCCCTCCTGGGGGAGTACGACTTCCTGCACATCTTCGAGGCCCCCGACGCGCGGACAGCGGCGAAGGTGGCCCTGTTGGCCAACGTCTTCGGTCAGGCCCGCACCCATACCCTGACCGCCATCCCGTTCGAGGAGTTCAAGGAGATCGTAGGGGAAGTATAACCTTCCCCGCTCTATCGGCCGGAGGGCCCAAGAGGCCGAGAGGTCAGGTTCTCCCAGTTCTCCGTCGCTAACCGAGGTAGCCCAGCGCGCGGAGGCGGTCCTCCACCTCGGCCGACTCCTCCGCCGACAGGCCCTCCTCCGCCACCGTCCCCTCCCCGCCCGCGCGTTCGTACTCCACCGGCCGGTCGAGGCGGAGCATCGGGGTCAGCACCTTCCCGTCCATATCGTCCGGCACTGGCAGGCCCATCAGGTGGAGGATCGTGGGGGCCAGGTCCATAATGTGGGCGTCCGCGGGGGCCGGGCCAGGCCGCACCCCCGCGCCCCAGGCGATCAGCAGCCCGTGCAGCCGGTGGCAGCCGGAATCGCCCCGGATCTGGCGGGTGACGATGCGGCTGTCGGTGGCGAAGAGGGGGAAGGCGATGGCCCGATACCCGTCGAAGACAACGTGGAGGTCCGGTCCCCGGCTGGCGTAGGGACCGTGGGCCACCTCCTCACCCAGGATCACCCGGTCCACCAGCGGCTTCCCCGTCTCCGGATGGCGCAGGTCCCGCAGCGATTCGATCACCCGCTGTCGGACCTCGTGGTACGCCTCCCCTGGCTCGACGATCCCGTGGGGCTCCCGTCCTTTCAGATTGATGTAGATCTGCCCCACGTGGCCCATCGAGTAGGCCAGCGTGCGCGACCAGTCCACATCGTCGAAGGAGAGGAACTTACTGACCACTTTGTTGCGTGTGGACTTGGAGACCCGCCAGACGTAGTTCTGCAGCCCCACCCGTTCGATCAGGTGCCAGACCGACGCGGGGGTCAGGCCAGCGCGGAACAGGCCTGCCCGCAGCCGGGTAAAGGGGTCCCGCTTGAGACGCAAAAGCCCCCTCTCCAGCAAGAAGAGGTTGAGGTTGACCACCCAGTGGAGGGGGCCGAAGCCGTGGTCGCTCATCACGACGACCGTCGCGTCGCCGTCGAGCCGCTCCACCATCTGGCCGATGAAGTGGTCCACCCGGCGGAACACCTCCTGCATCGCCGGGACGAACCGGCGGGCGGCCTTCGGGTCGTGGCGGGGGTGGCTCGGATCGACGAACTTCCAGAAGGCGTGCTGAAGGACGTCGGTGGCCTGGAAGTGGACCATCAGGAAGTCCCAGGGGTGATCCTCCATCAGCCGCAGCGCGTACCGCCCCCGCCGCTCCACCAGGTCCAGCAGGTCTTCAATGAACGGCTCCTCCTCCCCCGCCTTGTACTGCACCGACGGAGCGATCCGGTACTCCCCCAGTTCCTCCCGGTAGGGCTCCAGCAGGCCCTCGGGGTAGGTGAAGCGGCCGCCGTGGGGGGAGAGCATCCCGGCGACGACGAAACCGTTGACCGGGCGGGGGGGATAGGTCACGGGGACGTTGATCACCCCCACCCGCCGCCCGGCCTCGGACAGGATCTCCCAGAGGGTGCGGGCCTTGATGGAGGTGCTGTTGACCATCTCGAACTCCCCGCCGCTGGGGCGGATGAAGTCGAAGACGGAGTGCTTGCCGGGGTTCTTGCCGGTGGCGAAGGTGGGCCAGGCAGGGGAGGTGACGGGCGGCAGGGTAGACTCCAGCCGTCCCCAGGCTCCCTCCTCCATCAGGCGGGCCAGGGTGGGCAGGTGCCCCTCCTCGGCCCACGGACGGATCAGGTCCAACGTGCCACCGTCGATGCCGACGACGAGGACACGGCTCATCCTTCCTCCTCGGGTTCTATGATCTCACGGATGGCGTAGATAGGCTTGTCCTGCGCCTCGTGGTAGGTGCGGGTGATGACCTCGCCCAGGAGGCCCATCACGATGAACTGGACACCCAGCACGATGAGGAGGAGAGAGAGCGTCAGCCAGGGACTGGTTCCGATCCGGTAGGCCCGGAACCCCTCCACTCCCTCCAGAATGCCGTGGGCGATCTTGGCCCCGACCAGGTAGAGGCCGACGAGCCCGCCCAGCCCGCCCAGCCCCAGGCCGATGAGGCCGAAAAGCTGCATCGGCCGGGAGGAGAAACTGAGCAGGTAGGTCACGGTGAACAGGTCGAGCAGGACGCGGACGGTGCGGGACAGGCCGTACTTGGACTTCCCGTAGGTGCGGGGGCGGTCGTTGACGGGGACCTCGGCGACCCGCACCCCCATCCACCCGGCCAGAGCAGGGATGAAGCGGTGGAGTTCGCCGTAGAGGTGGATGTTCTTGACCACCTCTGACCGGTAGGCCTTGAGGGAACAACCGTAGTCGTGGAGGCGGACGCCGGTGGTGCGGGAGATCAGGCGGTTGGCGATGATGGAAGGGAGGCGACGGGTGATGAAGGGCTCCTTGCGGTTCTGCCGCCACCCACTGACGATGTCGTAGTCCCCCTCCTCCATCACCTCTAGGAGGCGCGGGATGTCGGCGGGGTCGTTCTGGCCGTCGGCGTCGATGGTGACGACGACCCGCCCCCGGGCGTGGTCGAACCCGGCGGCGAAGGCGGCCGTCTGCCCAAAGTTCCGCCGGAAGCGAATGACGCGCAGGTGGGGGTCCTCCCGCTGCAGGCGACGGAGCACCTCCAGGCTGCCGTCGGTGGACCCGTCGTCCACCGCCAGGATCTCGTAGGAACGGCCCAACCTGTCCAGCACCGACCTCAACTCGGCGTGCAGCAGCGGCAAATTGCCGGCCTCGTTGTAGACCGGCATAACGATCGAAAGATCGAGCGCGGGATCTTCTCTATCCATCTGCAACTCGCACCTCTTACTCTGCCCTCAGCATCCCGCACCCTGCACGGCACGGATTGCGTACCGCGCGACGCGCGGACAAGCAGGGGGATTATAGCACGGCGCGCTCCGGGGTCAAAGGCCCGCCGGCCCACGCAGGAGGGCCTCCACCTCGCCGGGGTCGGCGCGGGAGGTCAGATCGATGCTCAGCGGGGCCACCGAGACCACCCGGTCCACCGCCACGGCGTAGATGTCCGAATCCGGCTCCAGCGCCTCCGGGTCCCACCACGCCTCGTAGTCCACCCGGGCGGGCCGACCCCAGTCCTCCCGCCGGGGCGGCAGGGGGCGGAAGTAGGTGTGACGGGAGACGCGGGTCAGCCGCCACGGGGTGCGGGGGGTCGCGTCGTCCGGAACGTCGATCTTGATCACGTCCACGTCGAAGGGCAGAGGGACCTTCAACAGCCGTCGGGCGAAGGTGCGGGTGAAGTGGGTCGCTGCGGTGAAATCCACGTCGTCGGAGGGATGGGTATGGGTCTCCTTGGGGGTCTGCAGGGAGACGGCGAGGGCCGGGAGGCCCAGCGCCGCACCCTCAAGCGCCGCGCCGATGGTACCGGAGATGGTGACGTCGGCCCCCAGGTTCTCCCCGTAGTTGATACCCACGACCAGCAGGTCCGGCCGCCGAGGGGCCAGTTCCAGCACGGCGTGGAGGACCACCTGAGCGGGAGCGCCCTCCACGCAGAAGCCCTCCACCTCCCGCCCGCCGACGGCGAGGCGGTGGCGGTGGATGAGGCCGGTGGAATCGGCGGGAAGGCTCCGCCCAGCGCCGGACCACTGACGGCAGGGGGCCACGACC
>DROW01000155.1 GCA_011388675.1 Chloroflexota bacterium
CTCTGTCAGGTCGGTGGTGAACCGCTGGATGAAGGCCAGCAACCCCTCCACGGTTCGAACATAGGTGGACCGACCCGTCGAGACGTGTTGAACCCATCCCCTCCATCCCGACACCCCCTCCTCCCACCAGATACGCAGGATAAACACATCCCGTCGCCTGTACTGCTCAAACACCCCGCCCCCCGCCTGAGCATAGAGGCCTTCCCCATCTGGAGCGCGGCCCCGCTCCGATCGACGGTGCGCCGTTACCCCTCCCGGATGGTCCCCCTCAGGGCCAACGGGCTCTTGCAAAGGGGATCTGGCTTTCACCTGCCCCACCCCACGCGGGAACAAGAGACTGGTCGGGCGGGGCCGACACAGATGGGATCACTCACGGATCACCAACGGCAGGTAAACGGTGTATCCACCCGTGGCCGATGAAGGCCAGAAGCCCCCCATAAGCGTGTACCCTCCGTTCTGCAGGGCCGGGCCCGCGTCCGGCTGGCCCACTGTGGCGTGAAGGGAGTACCCACCCTGGCTCAACATCCCCCCGCCTCCGTCCACCGTCCACCAACTGAGATCGTACCCCCCACTCTGGGCCGAGGCCACGCTGACGAGGATCGCGGCGACGATCAGGGCGGGAAGGAAAGAGAGCCATCCCTTCCAGATCGCCGAGCGAGATCGGATCGACGCCAACAAGCGCTCTTTCGCAGACATCATCAGAGCCTCCTTTCCAAAACACTCCCTGCGGCTAGTACGGCTGGTCGATGGTGTACTCGATGACCACGCCGTAAAGGCCAACGTAATCCGTGCCGTCGGTGGGCAACTGGGCGGTAAGGTAATAGGTGTACTGCGAGTTGTCTATCTGGGCGTAGTCAATGGTCGAGTCCACGCCGCTGCCGTTTCCTCCGCTGCCACTGGTGGTTACCTCGGCCATTGTGAGGGGGAAGAGAGAGAACGACGACCGGCGCAAGGCGATCGTGCCGTTGTCGCCGGCATAATTGTCGTACCAGTACACGGTCATCTTGGTGACGGTTGCCCCGTGCGGCAGTTGCACCGGCGCGTTGAAAATGTCGTAGGAACCCGAGAGGGTCCTGACGATGGAGCCTCCGTTATAGGTCTCGGCATCGTAGTTGTACTGAGGCACGAACGCCGCCGCCGGAATGGAGAGGTAACTGGTGATGGGCTTCCAGGTGAGCAGGCCTTCTACGTGAGCGTCCCCTTCAGAATAGAGACCATAACTCTCCCCGGAAGGATCTGCCTCTGCATAGACGCCATAACTGGGGTTGACGAGCGTGCCCCCAACGGCCTTGCCGTAGACGCCCGTGTGGCCTTCCCCGCCGACGCCGCTGCCCAGGTAACTCGCGCTCTTGCCGTAGACGCCATAGGTCGTTCCGTCGGAGTCCGTGGCCAAGCCGTAGACCCCCCTCCCCGAGGAAGAATCGCTCTGGCCGTAGACGCCGTAGACCTCCCCACTACTCGCATGGGCACCGCCATACACCCCGGCGGAAGCCGTACCGCTGGTGTAGGTCTCCCCCTTGACGCCGAAAGCCCGATTGCTCCCGGAACCGGTACTGCCGTACACCCCGGCAGCGAAATCATCGTCACTGGTGGTCACACCCTGGACGCCGGGGGCAGCGCCCGAAACCGACACACCCTTCACACCGGCAGAGGCGGAGTCTGTCGACTGGACCTCTCCGAGCACGCCGTACACTTCCGCGCTAGTGGAAGAGGCGTACCCGTAAACGCCGGCGGCCTCGGCGTTGTTGCTATCCGTCCGCCCATAGATGGCGTAGTCCCCCGTGCTGCTGCTGTTGACGACCGTCAGGCCGGTGCCTCCCGGAACGGAGCCGTTGATAACGGCCCCAGGGCGCAACCCCAGAGCATAGGGCGCGCCGTTCAGCGTCACACGCCCCAGATTGGTGTAGGAACTGTCGCCGCTGCACTTGACCTCTACCTGCAGGTACCGGGCATCGCCGGTAAAAGCACTCCCCCCGAAGTCCAGGTCCACAGCGAAGTAGCCATCCTGAACGTTGACGCTGTCCTTCGCGACCGTGCTGCCCACCTGAGAACCGCCGCTCTGGGCGTCCCACAGGCTGAACTGGAAATCGCAACTTCCGCTAACGGGGCTGTCGTTCTTGAGCAGACGCCCCTGGTAAGTGAAGGCCGTGCCTACACTCGTCCCCTGAGGGACAAGATCCTGGGCCTGCAACGCCGACGGCGTGCTCACTATCAGCCCCACCACCAGCAGGGCGATACCTAAACCGAGCCACCACTTCTGCGTTCTACCAGGACTCACTTTCATAATAAACCTCCTCTGCTTAAGAATTTAACGTTGCTCTCTTCTTCAACGAGTATTCGCTCAACGATAAGCCATACATCGAACACGACGGTTCCGATGTCCTCCCTTTCCACCAGATGCGCAGGATGGGAGCCTCCCGCCGTCCGCGGCGACCGGACATCTGCCCCCCCCGCGTGAAGGCGATACCGGCTGCGGTCTCAAAGGCCGCGCGTCCTGTCGCGAGGGGAAGCCTTACTTTATCCCCTTCTCTGGTGGTACGAGGGAACGGCCCGCGCAGAGCCCCAACACGGCGTTTCACGAGACAATCGGTATAAGGTGCTGCACTTGGGCCATATTTACCACACAGGTGTCTAGAAAATATCTATACAGGGGGCGAACGGAGGGGGAACCTTGGGGCCAAAATCGAGGGGACACGTCCCGGAAACACCGTAGCGCAGGCCATCAGCGTGGCACAGGCTGACAAGAGCAAGAGCGTTTCGTCGAGGCTCAGGGGCGGGGGCTGGCTTCTGCGCAGCGCAGGCCGTCAGCCTGCACCACGAGAGCCTGTGCTGCGTAGAGCAGGCCGCGAGACCCTAACCCACCCAAAGAGGCATCAGCGAGCCCGCTGCCCACGGGTGGGGATCGGATGGCCTGCTGCGCGGAGGGCTGCCAAATCCCGTTTCAGAGTCCGCTCACTCACGCCGAGGGCCTCGGCCAGGTGGGCCACGGTAGGGGCAGCCCCTTGCTCCCGGGCCTCTTCGAGCAGCCGCAGGAGGCGGTGACGACGCCGGGCCACCTTGCCGGAGATGGCCCGATCCTCCGGGGCATCCACCGTCCAGGTAACCTCCACCCACTCATCGTCTCGGAGGGGGCGTCCGGTGGGGGCCGAGGCGACAGGGAGGCGGAAGACGACGCGCCGGGGGGAGGCGGCCTTCCACGCGGTCAGGATCGCCCGGTGCACCGGCACCCGCTCCAGGCTCGTCCGCCGCTGGGGCTCGGGAAGGCCCTCCAGGGTCTCCATCAGCGCCCGGTGGGCCTGTTCAAGGACGTCCCTGGCCTCCCTCTCCCGTCCCACGGCCCGGAGCGCCCTGTGATGGACGAAGAGCACCCGGTACCTCTGCTCCACACCAGGTTGCAGCCGGGCCACCGCCTGGGTGGTGGCCTCCAGCGCCTCGTCGGGCCGGCCCAAGGCCAACAGCGCCTCCCCTCGGTCGGCCAACACGCCGACGCAGTCCGTCTCCGCCCCTGCTTCCCGACAGGCCGCCTCGGCGTCCCGTAGGTGGTTCAACGCCTGCTGCGGATACCCCAGCGCCAGGGCCCAGGCGGCCAGGGCGCGGTGGGCTGCGACCTCCCCCCTGCGTTTGCGCGTCGCCCGCATCGCCCTCAGGCTCCGCTGGAGGAGGTCGCCGGCCTCCCGATACGCCCCCCGACGAACAGCAATGCGCCCCAGCACCAGCAGGTGATAGCCGACGTCGGGATTGTCGGTGACCTCACAGAGGTGCAGGGCCTCCCGAGCGTACCGGGAAGCGGCCTCGTCGTCCCCCAGATAGACGTGGTAGAGGTCAGCCAGATTTCCCAGGGTGATGGCCTCACCCCGTCGGTCCTTCAGACCCCGGTACGCTTCCAGCGCGGCCTGGTATCGCCTCAGAGCCTGGCCGATCCGGCCCTGGTCGGCCAGGATCACGCCCCAGTTCAACAGGCTGCGGGCCTTCCCCTGGCGGTAGCCGATGGCCTCGCAGATCTCCAACGAGCGACGGTAGCACTCCTCGGCGCGGGCGAGGTTGCCCGTCATCGCCTCGATGCGCCCCAGGGTGCCCCACATCCCGGCGAGGGTATGCTTCCGATCCAGTTCCTCCGCGAGCCGAAGGGCGGCCTCAGCGTGGTCCCGGGCCGGGCCGTATCTTCTGGCGGCGAGGTAGGCACTCGCCGCCGTCGCCCGGGCCTCCACTTCGAGGGGACGGTCGCCCACCGCGTGGGCGATCCGGACGGCGGATTCCAGGTGGGGGATCGCCTCGTCGACCTCTCCCCGGATGCCCAGCGCACGCCCCAGAGCAAGGAGGGCCTGGGCCTCGGTCTCCCGGTCGTTCAGCGCCCGCGCCAGACGGAGCGCCTGGCGAGCCTCTTCCTCTGCCTCCAAGAAGCGGCTGATCTGGGTCAACACCAGGGCTCGCCGATGATGGACGTAGGCCCGACGGGCGGGGTCCTCCCCGGCGAGGCGGGCCATCTCTGCCAGGGCGACCATCTGCTCCTCCCGCTCCCCCAGGATGCCCAACACGACCTCGTGCTCCCGCCGGAGGTCGAACTGCTCGGCGTCGGGCAGGCCGGCCCGGTCGATCAGGGTCAGCGCCCGCTCGTAGTACATCCGGGCGACGGTGTAGGCGTGCAGGTCGGCGGCGTATCGCCCCAACCGACGGTAACCCCGTGCCGCCTCGGACCACATCTCCCCCCGCTCGGCGTGGTGGGCCAGGGCCGTGGTACACCGGTACGGAGCACCCTGAAGGGCAGCGAACGCCCGGCGGTGAAGCGCTCGACGCTCGTGGACGGGGATGGCTTCGTACACGGCCTGGCGCATCTTGGCGTGGCCGAAGCGATAGCCGATCGATCCTTCCAGCAGCAGATGTTGCTGACGAAGTTCGTCTAGGATCGAGAGAGCCTTCTCCTGGGGAAAGCCAGTCGTAGCGCACAGGTTCTGGAAAGAGGCTTCTTCACCCAGGACGGCAGCCGCGTTGAGGAGGACACGGGCCTCCCGCGTCAGCCGGCCCAGCCGTCGGCGGGTGACCTGCTCCACCGTGGGGGGCAGCAGGTTCTCCGGAGGCCCTCCCTCGTCGTCCCAAGGCGTCCCCCAGGCCCCCCGCGCATTCCGGTACAACACGCCCTCGCCGTGCAGGGAGCGCAGGATCTCCAGGGCGAAGAGGGGGTTCCCCTCGCTTTCCCGGTAGACCCATTGTCCGAAGCGCGGGTTCACGGGGGCGAATCCCAGGACGTGGGAGAGCAGTTGGGCGGTCGCCTTCTGATCCAGGCGGGCCAGCCGCATCCGATACCCACCCCCCAGGCGGTCCAGGTCCTGGAGCCGCTCCCACAGGTCCGCCTGCGCCCGGGCCTCCTCCTCCCGATAAGAGGCCAGCACGAGGAGTCGGCTGTCCCCCAGACGACGCACCAGGTGGGCGAGGACCTGAAAGGTCGCCTCGTCGGCCCACTGGAGGTCTTCGATGATCAGAAGGTGGGGTGCGATCTGGGCCAGCCCCAGCAGGACGCGGGTCAGTGCCTCCAGGAACCGTTCCTGCTCCTGCTGGGGCTGAAGGGCAGGGGCTGGTTCCAGGCCAGGTAACCACTCCGCGAGGGAGGGGATGAGACGGACGATCTCCTGAAGACAGGCCGGTTCGAGCAGGGCGGACAATTGCTCCACCCGGAGGGGAGAGAGGGCCGACTCCAGGGCCTCGGCCAGGGGCTGGTAGGGGGCGGGGGGCTCCGGGCCTGCGTTCTGCCCCCACAGGACCTGAACGCCGCGCCAGGAGGCGTCTCGGGCGATCTCCTGGAGCAAGCGGGTCTTCCCCACGCCGGCCTCCCCTTCAAGGAGGACCAGCCGACCGTGCCCGGCGAGGGCGGCGTCGAGGTGGGCCAGAAGCGCGGCTCGCTCCTCCCGACGGCCCACCAGAGGGGTCGCTGCGTCCTCCTCCAGGAAGAGGGGGAGGGTCCCTTCGGCAACGGCAGGCAGGTGGGCAACGGTCAGGTCGGCCTGGAGGGCGATCTCCCGAGCCAGCACCGTCGTCGCTGGCGAGGGCTCGATATCCAGTTCCTCTCTCAAAATGCGCCGCAGCATCTCGAACTGCTTCAGGGCGGCCTGGTCCCGCCCCAGGAGGTGGTAGATGCGCATCAGTTCGCGGTGGACCTCCTCTCGAAGGGGATCGGCGGCGACCAGCCGCAAAGCGCAGGTCAGGGCCCTCGGGTAGTTCCCCGCCTGCTTGTAGAGGACGATCAACCGCTCCAGGGCCCGCAGATATAACTCTCGGAGCCGCTCCCGCTCCAACAACGCCCAATCGTCGTAGGTACCCTCCAGGAAATCGGCCCGGTAGAGGGAGACGGCCTCTCGGAGACGCTGGATCTCCTCCCCCGGGGGAAGGGGCGAGGGGGCGACGCACAATTGCTGGAACGTCTCCACATCCAGGCGATCCTCGGGAAGAAAGCGGAAGATGACGGCCCCGGGATCGGTGACCAGACGGTCGGCGGCCGGGCCCAGAGCCCGACGGATCTGCCATAGAGCGTGGGAAAGAGCCCGGCGAGCGGACGACTCGGAGCGCTCGGGCCAGAAGAGGCCCAACAATCGGTCGCGGGGGATCGGCCGATCGTGGTGGACCAGGAGATAACTCAGCAGGGAGCGGGCTTTCTGAGAAGGCGGAACGGTCAAGGGAGCGTCCCCCAGGCTCCACTCCAGCGAGCCGAAGAGACGAACATAGAGCCCGGACATTCCTCAAACTCCGACCAGAAGCACACCCTCTCGTCGTCCAGAGGCCTTGACAAAACCCTAAATCCCGTTACAATCGAACTTGTTCGGTAGGCCGTTCCCGGTCCGCTTCGGGAATCTGGGGCCGGTGACAAATTTCACTTCAAACGGAGGCAAGGAAAATGGCATACGTAATCACCAGACTGTGTGAGCGGGTCGGAGCGTGCGTCGAAGTGTGCCCCACCGATTCGATCCACTTCGTCGAAGACGATCCCGAATGGCCCACCTACTACATCAACCCGGACACCTGCATCGAGTGTGGGGCCTGCGAGGCGGAATGCCCCAACGAGGCCATCTTCCACGAAGACGAGGTGCCGGAGGAGTACCAGGACGATATTCAGAAGAACGCCGACTTCTTCCAGACCGGTCCGGGCAAGGATCTGGTCTAATCGTAGACGTACTCAAGGTCTCACATACTGGCCGCCCCCGAGGCGGCCCTTTTGTTCTCAACTACCGAACGTAGATGGGACTGCTGAAAATCCATCCCCGCTTCAGCCCCCGGAACCGCTTCCACACCTCCACCCGGTAGACCCCCGGCTCGGCGGTCGTGTGGCGGAGGTGGGTGCTTTTGGCCCGCGCCGCCACCCGACCGTTGTGGATGAGGCGGATCTCCGCCCGCTGGGGAACCTCCACTTCGATGATGACCGCGGCCGCCCGCACCAGTTCCTCCCCGATGGTGGCGACGTTCGCACCGCTGCGGGCCTGGAAGCGGAACCCCTGCGTCGGCCCCGGCGCGCCGTACCCCACCCAGGTCCTTCCGGCGCGGAGGCCGTCGTAGATCAGCCGCTTGTCGACCTCCGGATTCCCGCTCAGCGGCCGCTCCACCAAGACGTGGGTGTTCACCCAGCGGAAGAGATCCTCGTAGGGGAAAAGAACCCGCCGGAAAGGACCCATCTGGTAGGTCTCGGCGTGGGCGTCGGCGCCGCCGATGACGGCCACCTTCCGCCCTTCCGCCAGCAGCGCGTCCCACCGCCGCACCGTCTCCTCGAACGGCCCCCGGAACCCCAGCGTGGGGGCGTAGGCGTACACCAGGGCCGCCAGTCGGCTCCACAGCAGCCCCTTGAACTCCGACATCGTGTTCCAGAGTTCGATGCCCACGTACCCCTCGACGTCCCAATCGTCCCACGGGATGGGCGCCAACTCCACGTCGATGGGGCTGCCCTTCTCGAAGGGATGGGCCAGGAAGCAGAGGCCGCCTCGCCGGTTGACCGCCTCGATCAGTCCCTGGGGATCGGCAGCGTGGGGCACCATCTCCGCCTCGGCACCGTAGATGAGCAGGTGGTTGGCCTGGGGCAGACGGCGCACGTCGTGGACCTCCTCGCCGACCAGGAGGAGGACGCCGTCGTAGTACCCCTCCACGCCCTGGACCCAGACGTTGTGGTCGGTGACGATGACGAAATCGAGCCCTGCCCGCTGCGCCGCCGCCGCGACGTCCCGGTGAAGCCCGGTCCCGTCCGAGTAGACGGTGTGCACGTGCAGATTGCCGACGACCTCGTGATAGGCCATAGTGGGGGCAATGATACCCAAGGGGAGGAGGGTTGTCAAGCAGAGTTATTCTCTGTATACTGAGGGCAAGCAGATTTCAGCGGTCGGTCTTCTTGAGGGGTGAGGCCTAATGGCTCTCCAGATGAAACGAACAATTCTATCCCTTCTCCAGCAGCACCAGAATGCCTTCAAGGCACTGGGTGTGAGGAGATTGGGCCTCTTTGGGTCTTTCGTGCGCGGAGAACAGACCGGCGAGAGCGACGTTGACATCCTGGTAGAGTTCGAGCCGGGGCGCAAGACGTTTGACAATTTCATCCAGACGGTCTTTTTGCTGGAGCAACTGCTGGGGCCGCAGATCGATGTAGTGACCCCCGAGGCCATTAGTCCCTACCTAAAGCCGCACATTATGCGCGAGGTGGAGTATGTCCCGTTCGGCAATTGAGTACCTGCGGCATATTCTCGACGAAGCGGAGTACTTGATGGACCGAACGCGAGGACTCACATATGAGGAGTTTCTGAGGGACCCCACGTTGCAGAGGGCCTTCGTGCGGAGCCTCGAGATCATCGGAGAAGCGGCCAAACAGGTACCAGTAGAGATAAGAGAAAGGTACAGCCACGTTGAATGGCGAGCGATGGCTGGGATGCGCGACCGGCTGATCCATCATTACTTCGGGGTGGACTACGAAATTGTATGGGACGTCGTGGTGAACAAAATTCCTGCTCTCTCCCACGCAATCAGGCGGATTATCGAGGCTGAAACCGGCGCTTCACCGGAGAGCAGGCCGACTAGAATATAACGGAGCCACTATGCAATCACGCTCCTCAGGATACACCCTTCTTATCGGCTTTATCCTTGTGATCGTTCTGCTGGCCCTGGCGGCCCTCGCCATCCCCCGCCTGTGGCACCCGGCCGAGGAGGCGGAACGAACCATCCGGGAGGGGATCGACGCCCGCCTGCACCCCACCCCCACCGTCCGCCCCAACCCCACGACCATCATCCGCCAGATCCAGAACCTCAGTCGGCTGGAGACCGCCTCCTACACCGTCGAAAAGGTCATCACCGCCGAATCCGGTCAGGACGCGCTGGCCTTCCTGTTCGGCGACCGGCTCCTCTTCGTCGCTCACGGCCGGGTTATCGCCGGAGTCGACCTGGGGAAGATCCAGGAGGGAGACATCACCGTCACCGACGACGACCGGGTGATCGTCGTCCTCCCCCCACCGGAGATCTTCGTCGTCACGCTGGACAACGAGAAGTCCTACGTCTACGACCGGGACACAGGCCTCTTCGGGATGAACCCCGACCTGGAGACGGAGGCACGACAGGCGGCGGAGGAGGAGATCCTCAAGGCCGCGCTGGAGGACGGCATCCTGGAGTTGGCCGAGGAGAACGCCCGCGCCTACCTGGAACGGCTGATCACCGCCTTCGGCTTCCGCGAGGTCGTCTTCGTCACCGCCACGCCCGTCCCCACCCCCTCGGTCCTTCCGGTGACCGTCATTCCTCTCACCCCCACCCCCTGAACGACGGTGCGCGTCAAGACCATCCCGGAGGACTTCCACGTCGAGGAGCGGGTCCGGCTGCCCCTGGACCCCGAGGGGCCGTTCACTCTTTACCGGGTGCAGAAGCGCGGGGTGACGACGATGGAGGTGGAGGCGAGGATCGCTCGCCTGCTGCGGCGGCCCCGCTCCGCCGTCCGCACCCCTGCCCTGAAGGACAAAGAGGCCGTGGCGGTCCAGTACCTCACCGTGCGCGGAGACGGCCCGGACCGGCTGGAGGGGCCGGGGTTCGTGGCCGAACGGGTGGGGCGGGCGAGCCGCCCCCTGGAGCCCTCCGATCTGGAGGGGAACCGGTTCACGGTGGTGGTGCGGGACCTGGGCCGCGATGAGGCGGAGGAGGTGGGACGGCGACTGGAGCAACTGGCCCGGGAGGGACTGCCCAACTATTTCGACCAACAGCGGTTCGGCTCGCAGACGGAGGCGGGGGATTGGCCCGGCAAGCGGATCCTCCTGCGCGATGCGGAGGGCGCGTTGCGGGCACACCTGGCCGAGCCGATGGTGGGCGACCCACCCCAGATGCGGGCCTTCAAGCGGGTGGCGGCGGAACGGTGGGGCGACTGGGAAGCCCTGCTGAAGGCCGCCCCCCGCCCCTCCAACGTCCGCTCCGTCCTCACCTACCTACGCGACCACCCCGACGGCTTCCGCCACGCCCTCAACCTGATCACCCCCCGCCTCCTGCGGCTCTACCTGGCCGCCTACCAGAGCCTCCTGTGGAACCGGATCGCCGCCCGCTACCTGCTGGCCCGGACCGGGAAGCCCTCGGGGTGGGTCGAGATCGCCGGGGAGCGGTTGCCGCTGTTCGCCGACCTGGGCGCCCACCTCCCCACCGATGCCGCCGTCCCCCTTCCCTTCCACCGCGCGGCCTACGACGACCCGGACCTCGCCGCCGTCGTCGAAGGGGTGCTGGAAGAGGAAGGATTGACCCTTTCCGACCTGAAGCCGCGCATCCTCCGCCGGGCCTACCTGCCCTGTGGCAGGCGACGGCTGCTCCTCCTCCCCCGCGACGTCTCCGCCTCCCCTCCTACTCCCGACGACCGCTTCCCCAGCCGCCACGCCCTCACCCTCGCCTTCACCCTCCCCCCCGGCTCCTACGCTACCCTCGTCCTCAAAGCGGCAGCCTGCGCCCTGCGCCCTGCGCCCTGCTCCCTGCTCCCTGCGACCTGTAACGTGACTTTCAAGATGTGGAGGTGATCGATGAGACGCAAGATCAACCGGACTGTGTTGGAACTGGTGGAAGGCGACATCACGGAGTTGGACACTGATGCCATCGTCAACGCGGCCAACGAGCGGCTGGCCCACGGCGGCGGGGTGGCGGCGGTCATCTCCCGCAAGGGCGGCCCCATCATCCAGCGGGAGAGCGACGAGTGGGTGCGCCGTTACGGACGGGTCCCCACCGGCTCGGCGGCCATCACCTCCGGCGGGAACCTCAAAGCCCGCTACGTCATCCACGCCGTCGGCCCCGTCTACGACGGCACCTCCCGCTCGGCCGAACTCCTCGCCTCGGCGGTCCGCTCCGCCCTGAAGATGGCCGACGAGCACGGTCTGAAGTCGATCGCCCTGCCGGCCATCAGCACCGGCATCTTCGGCTACCCGATGGAAGAGGCCGCCGAGGTGATGCTCCGCACCGCCATCGAGTACCTGGAGGGAGAGACCGGCCTGGAACGGGTCGTCTTCTGCCTCTACGGCCAACCCGCCTACCGCGTCTTTGAGGAGACACTGCGGCGGCTCCGTTCCGACTGACCCCAGGGCCGGGCCTCGCCCTCCGGGGGAGCGATCTGGCGCTGGCCCCAGGCCGGCGCTCTTGGGGAGGCAATGTCGACCACCCTCACTTGACATTCCTCCACAATTGGCCCATAATCCCTTCCCGATATGGAACGCGACCGTCTTATCCCGACAGACGACCACCGGCACGACCTGAAGCCCGGGCAGCATGAGGCGTTCTACTTCCTGTTCAGCACCTCCGACGGGAACCTCTTCGGTTTCCTGCGCACCCTCTTCGGCCCGGAGGACGTCCTGGAGATGGCGATTGTCCGTTTCGGGGGGCGGACGTGGACATACCAGCACCGCTCCCCTGCCCCTCCCCCGACCCCTGGCGACGCTTCCGGTCCCTCCGTGAAGATGCAATGCACGGCCCCCTGGCAGTCGTGGGTCTGCTCCTTTCAGGGGGCGGTGCAGGAGGTGGAAGGCCAAGCGACCGCGTCCGCCGTGCTGGATCTGACCTTCACCGCCATCAACGAACCGGCCCTCTACCGGTTCGGCGCGTACAACCAGGCCCAGCAGGACGGCCGGGTCGTCGGCCGGGTCCGAATCGGGGCGGAGGAATGGGAGGGCGAGATGATCTGCTTCCGGGACCACAGTTGGGGGGAGCGGCCCGTGGGGGCTGCCATCCGCTGGACCCTGGCCTCCGTGCCCGACCGGCTCTATGCGGTCGTCGTGGAGACGAAACGGGGGCCGGCCGGTTTCGGCCGGTTCCGCCCATCCGACGGCCCGTTCCGCCCCATCGCCCTTCCCAAGGTCACACCGTTGGAGGAAGGCTGTGCGATCGAGGATGCGACTGCGGGAACGGGGAAGTGGACCGCCCGGCGTATCGCGCCCCCGTTGGTCGGCTACCTGGGCCCGGCCGGGCAGGAGGCGATGCGCCTCACCCCCCAGCCGGGCGACCTGCTGCGGGACGAACTCGGCCCCGCGCTCTTCACCTCTCCCGACGGAGAACGACAGATCGGCTTCTTAGAACAGGCGGAGGCACTGGAATGACCGAATGGCTGCTGAGCGCTCACAACACCCAGGAATCCCTCGGCATCTCCCGCCCTGCTATTATGACGATGGCGGAGGCCACGCTGGACGACCAGATCACCTGGTTCGTGGGGCAACTGGTCGGGGACCCGGCCGACCTCGACCCCACCCTTAAACCGTCGGCGTTCGTCCAGGGTCGCTGCTACCTGAACATCGGCTATTTCGTCCGCAATATGGGGCTCGTGCTCCCCTTCGACCCCGAATCGGTGGGGGTGCCCGCCAACCTGGTCCCCGCCGACCTCCGTCCCCCTCGCCCCCCCATTCACCACCGCCTGACCCTGCCCCTTCGCTTCCGCCGCACCTACCGCTGGGCAGCCGACTTCTACCGGCGTCGCCTCCCCCGGCTGGACCGCCGCCTCCGCGAGATCTACTGGGCGTTGCGGGAGGGAAAGGAAGACCCGCTCCCCCTCATCTGGGAACTCTTCGCACCTGATCTGTACAACGAGGCCGAGGACAACGCGCGGGCCCACATCGTCGCCTCCCTCACCATCACCGCGTTGGATGGGGTGCTGCGCCAACAGGCTCCGGAACTGCTCAGCCTCTTCGCCGGTCAGAAGACGGCCACCTCCCTGATGGGGCAGCGCATCTGGGAACTGCGCCAGGCGGCCGAATCCTGCGGGGACGAGGTGCGCCGGATGCTTCAGGAGGGGATCGCCGACCTGGAGGCTTACGAAGCGCTCCCCACGGCGGCCCCTCTCGTTGAAGGCGTCCGTGCCTTCCTCCGCCAGTACGGCCACCGGGGTTTCCGCCACGAGGTCGATTTTGCCACCGAGCGGCTGGCCGACCGCCCCGAGCACGTCCTGCTGGCCATCGCCAGCCAGATGCAGGAGGAGGAACCGCCGGAGGTACGGGCGGAGGCGGCCCAGCGGGTCGGCCTGGAGGCCCTGCGCAGAATGAACCCCGTCCGTCGGGCCTTCTGGCAGTGGCTGCTCCGGTGGGGACAGCGACTCATCGCCTGGCGGGAGGAATCGAAGAGCGTCGCCGCCCTCCGTCAGGCCGCCTACGGCCTGGCCGCCCGGATCCTCTCCCGCCACTTCTACCCCGACCAGCCCGATGACACGACGATGTTCTACACCCTGGAGGAGTTCCTGAACTTCGTGCGCAGCCACGGGAAGGAACAGGTGGACCCGGAGGTCCTGGAATACCGCCGCGCCCAGTTCGAACTGTACCGGACCCAGCCTCCGCCTCCGGACCTGATCTGGTACGACCCGCACACCCACCACTGGCGGCCGGCTCTGGAAGAGGAAGAGGGAGAAGAAACCACCGCGCCGGCGACCCGGCTGGAGGGCATCGCCGCCAGCGCGGGCCAGGGCCCCGTCGAGGGCATCGCGATGGTGACCAACGACCCGCTGGAGGCCGGGCGGCGGCTGCTGGAGATGGACGAGCCGGTGATCCTGGTCACCCGACTGACCGACCCGGCCTGGTCCGGCCTGTTCCGACGACTGAGCGGGGTGGTGACGGAACTGGGCGGGGTGATCTCCCACGCCGCGATCGTGGCCCGGGAGAACGGGTTGCCCGCCGTCGTCGGCGTGCCCGACGTCACCCGGTTGATCCGGGACGGCCAGCGGGTCCGCGTGGACGGGGCCGCGGGCACCGTCGAGATCCTGGACTGATCCGAGGCGGAAGGAGGTGGCCGATGAATTTCCTCTTCCCTCCCCTGGAGCGAAGCGACGCCTCTCCCCTGCCGCCCTTAGAAGCGGTGGGGGGGAAAGGGTTCGGTCTCTACTGGCTAGCCGCCCACGGCTTCCCCACCCCTCCTACCTGGACGATCAGCACCTTCGCCTTCGATCAGACCCTCCAGCGGATGGGCCTGCACGGGCGCATCGCGGAACTCGAAGAGGCCCTCCTCGCCACCCGTGGAGACTGGGCGGCCATCCAGAAAACGCTGGAGAGGTTGGAACCGCTCCTGCAGGAGATCGTCTCTGCGATCGAGCAAGCCCCGCTCCTCGACCGAATCGGGCAGGCCCTGGAGAAACTGACGCTGATGCCCACCCAGTGGGCCGTCCGTTCCTCCGCCACGACCGAGGACAGCCCCGACCATAGTTTTGCCGGGCAGTTCCTCTCCCTCCTCTCCGTACCCCAGGGGACGGCTATCTGGAACGCGATCCGCAAGGTGTGGGCCTCCACCTTCGGCCGAAAGGCACTTTCCTACTGCGCCCAGAACAGAGTCCCGATCCCCCGAATGGCCGTGATCCTCCAGCCGATGCCCCCCATCACCGAACGGGACCGCTCCGGCGTGATCTTCAGCCACTCCCCCGTGGAATCCATCCCCGGTGTGCTCATCCAGGCCACCTTCGGCACCGGCGAGACGGTCGTCAAAGGATATGGAGGCGACCTCTACAGCGTGCAGGGGAACACGGTGAGGGTCCATCCGATGCCCCCTGCCCACATC
The DNA here is from genome assembly GCA_011388675.1 of Chloroflexota bacterium. Classification (GTDB taxonomy): domain Bacteria; phylum Chloroflexota; class Anaerolineae; order B4-G1; family DUEL01; genus DUEL01. The sequence goes on from DROW01000155.1 coordinate 14,986, forward strand.
CAGGTAACCGCGCCGGACGGATACACCGTCCCGACCAAATCCCCCACCACCTCCCCTCTGACGGAAGACGAAGCCCGACATCTGGCCGACCTCGCCCTCCAGGCCTCCAACCGGTGGGGAGGGCCTGTCAACATCGAGTTTGTGTGGCGCGCCGAAGAGGGCCCTCTCTTCGTCCAGGTGCGCTCGGCACATTAGGCGGAAGCAGGGAAGCAGGGAAGCAGGGAAGCAAGGAAGGCGGGAAATGTCCCCGCTTCCTCGCTTCCTGGTTTCCTTCCAGCCAACTTGAAAGCGGGGAAGCACGGAAACAAGGGAGGACGCGATGTTCGATCACGCGGTCTACCTCTCCCCGTTCACCTGGCGGTACGGCTCCGAGGAGATGCGCCACATCTGGTCCGAGGTGCACCGGCGCAGGACCTGGCGGCGTATCTGGGTGGCGCTGGCGCGCGCCCAGCACGAGGCCGGACTGGTTACCGCAGAACAGGTGGCCGACCTGGAAGCGCACCAAGACGACGTGGATCTGGAACGGGCGGCCCAACGGGAGGCCGAACTGCGCCACGACCTGATGGCCGAACTGCGCACCTTCGCCGAGCAGTGTCCCGTCGGCGGGCCGATCCTCCACCTGGGGGCCACCAGCGAGGACGTCAAGGACAACGGTGACGCGCTGCGCATCCGGGAGTCGCTGGACCTCATCCGTCGGCGGCTGGTCGATCTGCTGCGGGCCCTGGCCAACCGCATCGAGGAGACGGCCGACCTGGCCTGTATGGGCTACACCCACCTCCAGCCAGCCGAGCCGACCACCGTGGGCTACCGGCTGGCTCAGTACGGCCAGGACCTGCTGGCCGACCTGGAGGCGGTGGACCGGCTGCGGGCGTCGCTGCGGGGGAAAGGGCTCAAGGGGGCCGTGGGGACCTCCGCCTCGTTCGCCCAACTGCTGCAGGGGACGGGCTGGACCCCCGCTGACCTGGAGCGGCGGGTGATGGAACTCCTGGACCTGAAAGCCTACCCGGTCGCCACGCAGGTGGCCCCGCGCAAGCAGGAGTGGCGGGTGGTGACCACACTGGCGGGGATCGCGCAGAGCCTCCACCGCTTCGCGTTCGACCTGCGGCTGCTCCAATCCCCGCCCTTCGGCGAGTGGAGCGAGCCGTTCGGCCGCCGTCAGGTCGGCTCCAGCGCGATGCCCTTCAAGCGCAACCCGGTCGACGCCGAGAACATCTGCTCCCTGGCCCGGTACGTGGCCTCCCTACCTGCCGTGGCCTGGGAGAACGCGGCGGGGTCGCTCCTGGAGCGCACCCTGGACGATTCGGCCAACCGGCGGCTGATCCTCCCCGGCGCGTTCCTGGCGACCGACGAGATGCTGCTCCGCGCCGCACGGCTGGTGCAGGGGCTGGTGCTGGACCGAGAGGCCATCGAGCGGAACCTGACCGCCTACGGCACCTTCGCCGCCACGGAGCGGCTGCTGATGGAGTTGGTCAAGGCCGGGGCGGACCGGCAGGCGATGCACGAGGTGCTGCGGGAACACTCGATGGTCGCCTGGGAGGCCGTGCGGCGGGGCCAGCCCAACCCCCTCCCCGACCGCCTGGCCGCCGACCCGCGCCTGACCGCCCACCTTCTGCCCGACCGCATCCGCGCCCTCCTCGACGCCACCGGCTACGTGGGGGACGCGGCGGAGCGCGCCCGCGCGTTGGCGGGGGAGATGCGGCGGAGGTGTACCTCACCCCCCCCCCGCCGGTAGGGGCGAGAACGGCCGTTCGCCCCCGGGAGCGGGGGATGGGGGCGAAGTGCCGCGCAGGAGCAGCCAACTCCACGGCCTTTGACATAACGATGGGTGCAAGAGGGAAAACCGCAGCCACGTCACAACGGAGAGGACAACGATGCCGGAGAACAACGCAGCCCACCGTGGTCGCCGGTCGATTCGGTTGCGGGGATGGGACTACCGAAGGCGAGGGGCGTATTTCGTGACCCTCGTCACCCACAACCGGCAACACTTGTTCGGTGAGGTGGTGGACGGCGAAATGGTGTTATCCGACCTGGGACGGATCGTCGTCGAGGAATGGGAGCGGACGGCGGAGATGCGCCCGTACATCCGGTTGGATGCGTTCGTGGTGATGCCGAACCACGTGCACGGGATCATCTGGATTGTGGACGATGTCCCGGATGGGGGGGACCCCCACCGTTGTCGTGGGAATGACCGTCGCCACGGGAACGACCATTGTCGTCGTAGGGGCGACCTGCAGGTCGCCCCTACGACGACGACGACAACGACAACGGAAACGGGCGGACGTCCCCGTGGCCCCCGATCCGGTTCCATCGGCGCCATCATCGCCGGGTTCAAATCCGCCGCCACCAAACGGATCAACCCATTGCGGGGCACCCCCGGCGCCCCCGTGTGGCAACGGAATTATTATGAACGGATCATTCGCGACGAACGGGAACTCCAGGCCACCCGCCGGCACATCCTCGCCAACCCGGCCCGCTGGCACCTGGACCGTGAAAATCCCAAACGAGGCAACAGCCGATGAAAACACCCCCCCGGAACCCAAAACCCGAAACCGAAAAAATCCTTCGCATCCACGAACGTCTCCTCGCCGAATACGGCGACCGCCCCTGGCATCCCCGCGACCCCGTCGCCACGCTGGTCTCGACCATCCTCTCCCAGAACACCAACGACGTCAACCGGGACCGGGCGTTCGCGCGGCTGCGGGAACGGTTCCCCACCTGGGAGGCGGTCCGCGACGCGCCGCTCCCTGACCTTATCGAAGCGATCCGCCCGGCGGGGCTGGCCCCCACGAAGGCCCCTCGCATCCAGGAGGCCCTGCGCCGCATTACCGAGGAGCGGGGGGAGATCTCCCTGGATTTCCTGGCCGAGATGTCGGTGGAGGAAGCCCGCCGCTGGCTCCTCTCCCTCCCCGGCGTCGGCCCCAAGACTGCGGCCATCGTCCTCTGCTTCGCCCTGGGCAAGCCCGCCTTCCCGGTGGACACCCACATCCATCGGGTCGCACGGCGGCTGGGGCTGATCCCCCAGCGCACCTCCCGCGAGAAGGCCCACGAACTGCTGGAGGCGATCGTCCCCCCGGAGATCTACTACCCCTTCCACCTCAACCTCATCGCTCACGGACGGGCCGTCTGCCACGCCCGCAACCCTCGCTGTGACGCTTGCATCCTCCGCGACGAGTGCCCCTACCCCGCTCCCGCGCCTCCTCGCCTCCCCTCTTCTTCCCTCACCCTCCTCCTCATCCGCCACGCCGAGACCGTCGCCAACGTCGAGGGCCGGTGGGTCGGCTGGGGGGATACGGGGCTGACGGAGCGGGGGCGCGCCCAGGTGGAGGCCACCGCCCGCAGGCTCGCCAAAGAGGTCCACGACGGGGTCGCCATCTACACCAGCCCCCTGCCGCGGGCGCGGGAGACCGCCGAAGGGATCGGCCGCGCGCTGGGGATCGAGCCGATCCCGGTGGAGAAACTGCGGGAGATCAACTTCGGCGATCTGGACGGGGTGACGCTGGAGGAGATGCGGACCCGCTATCCGGACCTCTACGCCCGCTGGCGGGACAAGACCGACACCGAGTATACCTGGCCGGGCGGGGAGAAACGGGCCGACTTCTTCCGCCGCGTCGCCGAGGCCTGTCGGGAGATCCTCTCCCGCCACGACCGAGGGACCGTCATCGTCGTCGCCCACGGCGGCACCGTGCGGGCCTGCCTGGCCCATCTGCTGCCGGACAGGCTGGGGGAGTGGTGGGGATACTCGCTCGATAACTGCGGCATCACCCGACTGCGGATCGAGGATGGGGCGGTCCGTCTCCTGACCCTGAACGATACCGCCCACCTGCCGGAGGTGAAGAAGGAGGAACTGTAGGGATGGCGAAGAAGCGGAGAAAGCGGGGAAGGCGGTTCCCCTTGCTGGTCTACGTGCCGGTGGGGCAACGGCTGGGTAATCTGGGTCTTCTGCTGGCCCTCGCCGGCCTGGCCCTGTGGGGGTTCGCACCTCGTATGTTCGGCCCACCGATCGGCGCTTTCCCCTGGCGCCATCTGCTGCTGATCTTCCCCCTCGTCGGCGGCTTCCTGTTCGTCTACGGCCTGGCCACCCGACACCTGGCCTACGTCCAGTGCTTCCCCACCCACTTCCGCATCCAGACCCCCTTCTACCCCCTCGTCGTCTCGTACCGGCGGGTGATGGGCACCCGCCCCGTGCAGGTGGCTAAACTCTTCGACTGGGAGAAGGACAAGAGGGCCCGCTCCTGGCCGAAGCGGTACTGGGGGATGACGGCGATGGCCGTGGACCTGAAGAGTTTCCCGATGGACCCGCGCTGGCTTCGCCTGTGGCTCGACCCCCATCTCTTTCTGCCGGACGGGATCGGCTTCGTCTTTCTGGTGGAGGACTGGATGGACCTCTCCCAGGAGTTCAACGGCTTTCTGGCCGCCTACCGCGATCGGAAGAGCGGGCGGCGAGGCGCAAGACGGTAGCCCCTACTCCTCCAGCAACAGGTCCGCGAGGGCCTCGACGATGAGCAGATCGGGGCCGCGGACGAGGGAGACGTATCCCTGTTGCCACGTGACGCAAAGGGCAGCGTCCTCTCCCTCCCAGCAGTCCCAGCCGTTGTACCGCTCGTCGGCCGGATGACCGAAGCGGGCCTCGGCGTAAGCCTCGGTGGAACGGAAGAACTCGTCAGTATCCTCCATCGTATCCCACACCGAGCGCAGCGCCAACACGGTCTCTCCGCTGGACTCGTTGAGGTAGATCACCCCATAGTCGCCCCCCCACCCCTCCGTTGCCGTGACGACCTGTGAGGGCTCCAGGTAGTTCTCCAGGTAGAGACGCAGCCAGAACTCTCCTAGCGTCCCTTCGTGGACGAGGGTCCATTCCTCCCCCAGACCGGGCCGCAGGTCGGGAATGGGGACGGAGACCGGCACGTCGCCGGTCAGGTATCGGTCGGGGTGGAGGATCTGCTCGGTCGATGTGGGGGGGGGGGCGTAAGCGGCGTTGACCCCGGCCCAGCCGTCCCGCTCGTAGAGGGCGGCGACGAACGATTCCCCATAGGTGCGGGGGAACAGGAACATCTCGCGGATCGCTCTGGGGGCCGCGTCCAGCCGCATATGAGGAGCCCGCTGCATCTCCTGCTCCAGCGTCAACCGTTCGGCGTCCGTGAGGACCTGCTCGGTATACCGCTTCTCCAGGAGCACGGCGTCTCCCTCGACCAGGGCATACAGGGCAAGGGCGCGGTCGCCGGGGGTCAACGTGGCCCAGTCCACCGTCGTGAACCCCATCTGCTCCAGGTCGAAATAATGGTCCTGGAGCGCGTGATCCAGTTCGTGGGCGAAGATCACCTGATCACGCACATCGGAGATCTCTGCGTTGCTGATCAGATAGATCGCTTCCTCCCGGGAATCGTAGAAGCCGGTGATCTGCTCCCGAAGAAGCCCCTGCCAGAGCCGAGCGAGGTCCGTGCCCGGGGCGATCCAGTCGAAGGCAGTGAGGACAACGGCCGCCCGGTGGAGAGCCTCTTGTTCCTCCTTCTGCTGGTATCGAGAGGCCACGCGCATATGGAACTGGGTCTCGTTCAGCACCCAGCGGGCGACGGGGCGCAGGGGGACCAGGCCTCGGAGCGAGACGACCTGGGCCTCCACCTCGTCCAGCACCGCCGTCTCGTCGGCCGTCGGGGCACGGGGGGTGGGCGTAGGGGTGGGAGTAGGGGGGGGCGTAGGCGTGGGAGTCGGGCTGGGAGGAGCGGTGGGCGGCTGCTCCGTCGGGATCGGTGAGGGAACACCCTCGGCAGGCGACGGAGCAGGCTGCGGGCCCCGGCTGAGGAAGCCATACAGAATGGCCGCGCCGAGCAGGATGAAGATCACCACGTCGCCGAGAGCCAGGATTATGATGATCAGCCGTTGTCGTTTCGACATTTCTCCCCCCCGTTCGTCGTATACTCAAACCGCTCGTAGTACCCCAGCAATCGGCCGTCCGGGCCTCGGATGCCCCGCATATAGATCTTCCGCCTCTCGTCCTCGCTGATCAGCCGCTCCTCTGCGCCGGATCGGAGGAGGGCCAGTGTCTCTTGGATGACCCGCCGCGAGGCCTCGTTGTGGCACTCCAATAAGGAGCGGCCGATGAGTTCCTCCCCGCCCTCGTAGTGATCGACGGCCGCCCGGTTCATATAGCGGACGACGTGATCCGTGTCGGCTACGAGGATCGGTTCCTTCAGGCTGTCCAAAATAGCCGCCAGGAAGGCCACGTCTTGCCCCATCAGAGTTTCTTCTCCGGCTTTGTCCATAGGTGTCAGATCACCGTGACGGTGGAACCCTCCGGCGTCTTGGTGACGTGGATACGGGCCGGAAAGGCGTCCTGCAGTTCTTCGATGTGGGTGATGACCAGCAGGCAGGCGAACTCGTCCTGGATGGTGCGGATCGCGTCGACTAGTTTTTCCCGCCCCTGGGCATCCTGGGTCCCGAACCCCTCGTCGATGATCAGGGTCTGCAACTGGGCCCCGGCGCGGCGGGCCAGGAGGCGGGAGAGGGCGATGCGGAGGGCGAAGTTGACCCGGAACTGCTCGCCGCCGGAGTAGTTCTCGTAGGGCCGCTCCCCCAGTTCGTCCATAATCCGGATGTCCAGCGTCTCCCGCAGTTCGCCGGCCCTGGTCTCCCGCTGGGTCTCCAGCCGGACGTGCATCCGGCCGCTGGTCATCCGGGAGAGGAGACGGTTGGCCTCGTCCTCGATCTCCGGTACGGCGGCCTCGATGATCATCGCCGGCACGCCCTGAACGCCGAAGGCGGTGCGCAGTTCCTCATAGAGGCCCCGCCGGTGGGCCAGTTCTTTCTGACGTTCCAGGTGGCGGTCCTTCTGCTGCTGGAGCGCGTCGCAGGCGGCGAGCCGTTGCTGGGCGGCCCCCAGCCGGCGGCGGGCCTCCGCTTCGGCGGCGCGGACGCGGGCCAGTTCCTCCTCGATAGCAGGGGCCTCTCGCAACCGCTGCTCCAGGGCTTGTGCTTGCTCCTCCAGTTCCGCTTGGCGGGAGCGGGCGGCCCGCTCTTCCTCCTTCCACCGGCCGATGGCTTCCTCCAGCCGGGTCAGGGCTTCCCGCTCCTGCTCCACACCCGCGCGGGCGAGGTCCAGTTGCTTCTTCTTCTCGGCAAACGACCGGTATCGGTCGACGGCGGCGCGGGCCGCGTCGTGGGCCTGACGGTCGTACCCCAGTTCGGCCGCCTGGGCCAGGACGGCTTCCAGTTCCCTTCGGGCTTCGGGGGCGTAGGCCTCCGAGGCGAGTTCGGCCTCCAGTTGAGCGAGCGCTGCTCGCACTTCTTCCAGTCTGTCCTCCGCCTCTGCGCGCTCGCTCCGCGCATCCTCCAGCCGATGTTTCTTCTCCAGGAACGGCCGGTACTCCTCCACCGTTTGGCGGGCCGCCTCGTGTTCCTGCCGGTCGTATCTCAGTGCAGCGATGCGGCCTTCCACCTCTCCCAGCGCAGCGCGGGCCTCCGGCGCATACCGATTTTCCGCCAGCGTTGCCTCAATCTCCTTCAAACGGGCTTGAATCTCCCTCAACTGATGAGCGGCTTCCTCTCCGTCCTGTATGCGGTTCTCCAGGGCCGCCGCCTTGCGCTGCAGACCGGGACGCTGGCGCAGTTCCCGCTGAATGCGAGTCGCCTCGGCCTTCATCTGGCCGATCCGGGAAGCGATAGCCTCCAACCGCTCTCGGTTCGACCGATGGATCTTCCGTTTCTCCTCTGCCTCCTCCCGCAGTTGGGCGAGGAGCCGTTCCCGATGAGCGTCGGAAAGCGGCTGATCGCAGAGAGGACACGTCGCCTGCGCGCTCTCCAGAGCGGTGATGCGCTCCTTCAGTTTTTCGATCTCCGTATGCAGGGCACGGTTCTGTGCCCGCAACTGGGCCTGCTCGTCCGACAACCGCTCCCGTTCCTCGCGCACCGCCTCCAGAGTCTCCTGCAGGCGATCCAACGCTTCGATCTGTTCTTGGACCTGGCGATACTCCTGAAGCAGCGAGGGGGAGACCTGTCGTCTCTCCAAATCCTCGATCTGCTGGGCGATCCGGGCCCGCTGCTTCTCCAGGGCGTGACGCTCCTCACGTATCTGATTCTCCAATTCCCTTCGTCGCTGCTCCAGGTCCTGTAGAAGGCTCCACTTCTGTGCGAAGTCCCGTTCCCGTTCCAGCGCTTTCTGGTAGGCGGCGTATCCTGCTTCGATCTCCTCCGCCTGGAGGAGGATTTCCTGACATCGGATCAAGCGGGCCTCCAACTCCTCCTTCTGCTGCGAGATCCGAGCGCGGCGGGTTTCTAGGGCAAGCCGGGCCTTCTGGATTTCCTCCTCCAACCGCTGCCGCTTCTCGTTCAGGTCCGCCAGCGCCGAGAGTTTCTCATTCAACGCCCGTTCCTTCTCCAGAGCCTCCTGATAGGCAGCGAATCCGTGTTCAATCTCCTCCGCCTGGGCCAGGACCTCTTCATACTGCGCCAGGCGGGCCTGTCGCTCCGCCCGTTCTTGCTCAAGGCTGGCCCGCTCCTGCTGCGCCTTGGTGATCCGGGCGTTCACCTGCTCCAACTGGGCCTGGACGTGCCGCAGTTCTCCGCGCGCGGCTTCCATCGCCTGCCAGGCCTCCTGGGCCTTTTGCAGGGCCGCGCTCAGTTCCTCCACCTCTGCCTGGGCCTCGCGGACCTGGGCCTCGTACTCGGGCCGTCGGGCCAGTTCCATCTCGATCTCCCCCAGGCGGATCTCCAGCAGGTTGAGTTCCTGCTGGACCTCGCGCAGCCGCTCCTTCACCCGCTCCTCGTACACCGCCCAGACGTCCAGCCCCAGGATCTCCCCCAGCACCCGCTTTCGCTCGGCGGGGGTCTTGACGGTGAACTCGTCGGCGCGGCCCTGGCGGAGGAAGGCCGAATTGACGAAGGTGTCGTAATCCAGTCGGAGCACCCGCTCGATCTTGGCCTGGGTGGCGCGGAGGGTGCTCTCGGCGATGGATCGCCAGCGGCCGCTGTCCTGGATCTGAAAGTCGAGCAGGGATTGCCCCCGCTTCCCCGCACGGCGCTTGCGGATCACCCGATAGAGATCGGAGCCCAGTTGGAAGACGAAGTCCACCTCCATCTCGCTCTCGCCCAGCCGGATCAGTTCGTCGTCCCGGCGGGCGCGGGCTTTCCCCCACAGCGCCCAGGTGATCCCGTCCAGCAGCGCCGACTTCCCTGCACCGTTCTCCCCGCTCAGACAGGCGACGTGGATGCCGGTGAAGTCCACCGTCGCCTGGCGGTAGCACATAAAGTTCGTGAGAGAGAGTTTCCGCGGAATCATACTCGTCGCTGGTTACCCGTCGTCTCCCGCTTCCTGCTTCCCGCCTCCTGCAAGATCCGCTCCGCGCTTCTCCGCCCTTCTTCTCCGCCGGCCCCCAACATCTGGGCCAGTTCCTCCACCCGGTCGGCCCCTTCCAGTGCCCGGACCCGGGTGACGGTGCGGCCCTCCAGCACCTGCTTCTCCACCTTGAGGTGCAGATCGCCGAAGCCGGCCAGTTGGGGGAGGTGGGTGACGCAGAGGACTTGGTGGGCAACGGTCCCTTCCTCGGCGAGGGTCAGCCGCCAGAGTTTCTCCCCCACCGTCGCGCCGACCCGCCCGCCGATCCCCTGGTCGATCTCGTCGAAGATGAGGGTGGGGGTTTCATCGGCGCGGGAGAGGACCGCCTTGAGGGCCAGCATCAGCCGGGAGGTCTCCCCGCCGGAGGCGATCTTCGCCAGCGGCTTCAGCGGCTCGCCGGGGTTGGGAGAGACCAGGAACTCGACCCGGTCCACGCCCGTCGTGTCGAAGGCCACCCTCGCGGGGGTTTCAGGTTGCAGGTTGGAGGTTTCAGGTTGCTCCACGCCGGAACCTGAAACCTGCAACCTGAAACCCGGAACTGCTGCAGGAGCGGGAACACCCCGAGGGTCCTCCCGCCACCGAAACTCTACCCCGAACTGCGCTCCCCCCATCCGCAGGTCTGAGAGCTCCCGCTCCACCTCCTCGGCCAGCCGA
>DROW01000156.1 GCA_011388675.1 Chloroflexota bacterium
ATCTGATCCACTTCCCCTACAACTGGAGTTTCCCGTTGCGCAAGCGGGTCCCGACGATCCTCACGGTCCACGACGTGATCCCCTTTACCTTCCGCGAGGCGATGGGCCGGTTCACTACCCTCTTCCTCTACAACCCGGGCATCCGCCTCGCCTGCCGCCTCAACGACGTCATCGCCACCGTCTCCGAGTTCTCCAAGCAGGACATCGCCGAAAAGGTCGGCGTGTCCAGAGACAAGATCCGGGTCATCCCCAACGGGCTGCGGGAGCCCAACCCGCCCGATGAGGCATTGGACCGCGCCCTCGACGCGCGCTGGGGTCTGGAAGAGGGGTTCATCCTCAACGTGGGCGGCATCCACGAGCGGAAGAACATCCCCCGCCTCGTGCAGGCCTTCGCCCGACTGGTCCGGCAGCACGGCTACCCCGGCAAACTGCTCATCACCGGCAACGTCTCCGGCGCGCCGTACCAGATCCGGATGAAGAAGGTGTGCGACGCGGCGGTGACGGCAGAGGGGGTGGAGGATCGGGTCGTGTTCACCGGCTTTATCCCCGATACCGAACTGGACTCTCTGCTGCGCCGGGCCGACCTGCTCATCTACCCCTCCCTCTACGAGGGGTTCGGCATCCCCATCCTGGAGGCGATGCAGGTCGGCACACCGGTCGTCACCTCCAACGTCACGGCGATGCCGGAGGTGGCGGGAGGGGCCGCCCTCTTGATCGACCCGCACAGCGTCGACGAGATGGTCGAGGCGATGAGGCGGCTTCTGGAGGACGACGCCCTCCGTCGGGACCTGATCCGAAAGGGCCGGGAGCGGGCCCGCCTCTTCTCCTGGGAGCGGACCGCCCGCCTGTACCTCGAACTTTACCAGGAGGTCAGTGCGTCATCGTGACCGTTCCACCGTCGCCCTGGGACCGAATCCGCGACCACCTGACCTTCCTGTACGGTCCGGACCGTGCACCCGCGCTGGCGGAGCGGCTGAGGGCGATCCTGGAGGACTTCCGTCGCCGCAACCCCCGTCTGGCGGCCGGAGGGCCGGCCCGGCGCGACCGGCTGACCGAGAAAGACGCGGTCCTGATCACCTACGGCGACCAGGTGACCGAGCCGGGGAAACGGCCGCTGGTCACCCTGACCGAGGTCCTGGAGAAGTACGTCGCCGACGCGATCACCGTGGTCCACCTTCTCCCCTTCTTCCCCTACTCCTCCGACGACGGCTTCTCCGTCATCGACTACACCGCGGTCAACCCCGACCTGGGGACCTGGGAGGATGTGGAGCGGTTGGGCCGGCGCTTCCGCCTGATGTTCGACGCGGTCATCAACCACATCTCCTCCCAGAGCCGGTGGTTCCAGGAGTTCCTCAAGGGCAATCCGAAGTACGCCGATTATTTCATAACCGTCGAGGAGGGAACCGACCTCTCGATGGTGGTCCGACCCAGAGCCCTGCCCCTCCTTCACCGGTTTCAGACCGCCGCGGGGGCGAAGTGGGTCTGGACCACCTTCAGCGCCGATCAGATCGACCTCAACTACGCCAACCCGGAGGTGCTCTTGCGCATCATCGAGATCCTTCTCTTCTACGTCGAGAAAGGGGCCGAGATCATCCGGCTGGACGCCATCGCCTACCTCTGGAAGAAGATCGGCACCCCCTGCATCCATCTGGAGGAGACCCACCGGGTGGTGAAGTTGTTCCGCGCGGTGCTGGACGAGGTCGCCCCGCACGTGCTGTTGATCACCGAGACCAACGTCCCGCACGGGGAGAACGTCTCCTACTTCGGCAATGGGTACGATGAGGCGCAGTTGGTCTATCAGTTCCCGCTCCCCCCGCTGGTGCTCCACGCCTTCCTCACGGGGGATGCCACTCGCCTCTCGGCGTGGGCCTCGGGGCTGTCCACCCCGTCCGACGAGACGACCTTTTTCAACTTTTTGGCCTCCCACGACGGGATCGGGGTGCGGCCTGTGGAGGGGATCCTCAGCCCCGACGAGATCCAGGCGCTGGTGGACCGCACCCTGGCACACGGGGGCTATGTCTCCTACAAGACCAACCCCGACGGCACCGAGTCGGTCTACGAACTGAACATCTCCTACTTCGACGCCCTTTCCGACCCTCAGGGGGGAGAGCCGCTGGGCCTGCAGGTGCGCCGCTTCCTGACCTCCCAGGCGATCATGCTCAGCCTGGCCGGGGTGCCCGGGATCTACGTCCACAGCCTCTTCGGTTCCCGGGGCGACCCGGAGGCGGTGGAGCGGACGGGGCAGAAGCGGGCCATCAACCGGGCGAAGTTCCGCCGCGAGGCGCTGGAGCGGGAACTGGCCGACCCGGCCTCCCTGCGCTCCCGCGTCTTCTACCCGTATCGGGACCTTCTGCGCGTGCGGGCCGCTCATCCGGCGTTCCATCCCAACGGCCCGCAGGAGGTGCTCTCCCTCCACCCGGCCGTTTTCGCCCTCCTGCGCACCGCGCCGGACGGCAGCGAGCGGGTCCTCTGCCTCCACAACGTCTCGGGAGCCAAAGTAGAGGTGCGGCTGGGGCCGAAGGGGCTACCTTCCACCGAGCACCTGCGGGACCTCATCGGAAGAAAGAGGCTCGATTCGGGGAGGATCACCCTAGAGGCATACCAGACGATATGGATAAGGGTAGAATAGGACCGCGAAAGCATAGAGGGCGCAGAGGCACCTCCAAATTTAGAGAGGCTCCGCGTCCTCTGTGTCCCTGTGGTGAAGACTCACTTGGGAAACGGCTCGACCTCCAACTCCGGCACAGGGAAATGGCGAACGTTGGTGGTCACCAGCACGAGGTCGTAGCGAAGCGCGGTTGCAGCGATGACGGCGTCGGGAAAAGAGAATTGGAATCCCCGACGGGCGTACTGATAGATGAGCCGACCGGCCTGATCGGCGATGGCCTCGTCCACGGGGAGGTTGACCAGGGCGTTCAGCAGCGCCAGCGTGCGCTCCTCCTCGTGGGGCCGCATCCCGACCAGGACCTCGGTTCGGGTGGCGACGGAGATGTACAGGGTATCCTCCATCGCCCAACGACTGAGGGTCTCCATAACCCCCGGCTCCTCTCGTAAGTGGAGGATGAGCACGTTGGTGTCGAGCAACCGTTCACGCTTCATTTTCAGCCTCGGCGACGATCTCATCCCACGGACGGGGCATCCACGTCTCCCGCAACCGCCGGACATATCGGTTGACGTCTTCGACGGTCATCAGGTCGGGATGGTCTTCGTCGGACCACGCGCCGGCCGAAATACGGAGGGCCCGCAGCAACTTCTCGCGTTGCAGTGCCCGCTCCGTCGCCTCGACGATGAACCGGCTCCGTTCCCTGCGCGGCACGTACCGCCGCAGTTCCTCCAACACGGAGACCGGAAAGGTCACACTGATCCGCTTCACTTCCTCCTCCATACCTCCCCCTTTGCTGCATTTCTTAGCGCTTTTATTGTACACCTAAAAACGCATCACAACAAGGGAGCAAAGGCATATGAACATCGGCTTCGTCTCCACCCGTCTCGCCGGCACGGACGGCGTCTCGCTGGAGACCGCCAAATGGGCCACTATCTTCGAACGACTGGGCCACACCGTCTTTTACTGCGCCGGGGAACTGGAACCGGGGTGCCCCCCCGGCCTCCTGGTGCCCGAGATGCACTTCACCCACCCGGAGGTGAAATGGATCCACGATCACGCGTTCGGGACCGGACGGCCAGCGCCTGACCTGCGGCAGCGGATCGAGGCGCTGGCCTCTAAACTGCAGACCGATCTGGAACGGTTCGTCGCCGCTTATCGGATCGACGTGCTGGTGGTCGAGAACGCCTCGGCCATCCCGATGAACATCCCCCTGGGGGTGGCGCTGAGCCGGTTCATTGAGGCGACCTCCATCCCGACCATCGGCCACCACCACGACTTCTACTGGGAGCGGGAGCGGTTCCTGCGCAACTGCGTCGCCGACATCCTGGACTCCGTCTTCCCGCCGGACCTCCCCTCCATCCACCACGTGGTCATCAACAGCCTGGCGCAGCAGAGTTTGCGCGAACGACGGGGGCTGGAGAGCGAGGTCGTGCCCAACGTCCTCGACTTCGCCCAGGCCGCCCCGGGCATCAACGGCTTCTCCCGCAACCTGCGCCGATCGCTGGGAATCGGCAACGACCACCTGTTGATCCTCCAGCCCACCCGTGTCGTCCGCCGCAAGGGGATCGAACTCTCCATCGAATTGGTCCGCCGCCTGCGGGAACCGGCGAACCGGAACCGGCTGCTGGGCAAGGAGCCGGTCCTCCTCATCTCCCACCGAACCGGAGACGAGGGTCAGGGCTATCTGCGGGAACTCCGCCGCATCGCGCGGGAGGCCGACGTCCCCCTCCTCTACGCCGGCTACCGTTTCGCCCTCCAGGCCACCCGTCGGAACCGACGGAAGATCTACGCCCTCTGGGACGCCTACGCCCACGCCGACTTCGTCACCTACCCCAGCCTCTACGAAGGCTTCGGCAACGCCCTCCTGGAGGCCATCTACTTCCGCCTGCCGATCCTGGTCAACCGGTACGCCGTCTACGCCGCCGACATTGGCCCGCTGGGGTTCGACCTGATCGAGGTCGAAGGGGAGATCACCGATGAGGCGGTCGAGCAGGTGATCGCAGTGCTGACCGATACCACCCGCCGCCGTTGTATGGTAGAATATAACTACGAACTGGCCCGACAACACTTCTCCTTCGAAGCGGTGATGCCGAAAATCGCCTCACTTCTGGAGCGATGTAGGGGAGGGACCTATGGGAAAACGGCGGCTGCGGATCGGCTTCGTATCGACCCGGCTTGCCGGGACCGACGGGGTGTCTCTGGAGACGCGGAAGTGGTCGAAAGTCCTCACCGATCTCGGGTATGAATGCTTCTATTTCGCCGGGGAGTCGGAGTGGCCCGAGGAGCGGAGTTACGTCGTCCCCGAGGCTCACTTCGACCACCCCGGGATCCGCGCCCTCCACCAGGACCTCTTTGACGATTACCGGCGCACGCGGGAGACCTCCGGGGCGGTCCAGGCCTACAAGATCATCTTGAAGTGGCACCTCTACCGGTTCGTCGAACAGTTCGATCTGGACCTGCTCATCGCCGAAAACGCGCTATCGCTCCCGATGCACATCCCCCTGGGGCTGGCCCTCACCGAGTTCATCGCCGAGACCGGCACCCCCACCATCGGCCATCATCACGACTTCGCCTGGGAACGGCCTCGCTTTAAGGTGAGCGCAGCGTCCGACTACCAGATGGGAGCCTTTCCCCCGGTCCTCCCCGCCATCCACCACGTGGTCATCAACTCCTACGCTGCCCGCCAACTGGCCCTGCGCACCGGCGTCAGTGCCACCGTCATCCCCAACGTGATGGATTTCGACCAGCCGCCTCCCAGGCCGGACGACTTCACCCGGCAACTGCGACCCGCTCTCGGCATCGCCCCCGATGAATATTTCATCCTCCAGCCCACGCGGGTCGTCCCCCGCAAGCGGATCGAACTGGCCATCGAACTGGTCCGGCGGCTGGACCTCCCCTGCACGCTGGTCATCTCCCACGCCTCTGGGGATGAGGGAACCGCTTACGCCACCTACCTGCGGGAACTGGCCGATCTCCTGGGGGTGCGGGTGCTCTTCGCCGCCGACCGGTTCGGTTACGAGCGAGGGCAGACTCCCGACGGTCTCCCCGTCTTCTCCCTGGCGGACGCCTACCTGGCGGCCGACCTGGTGACCTACCCTTCCACCGTGGAGGGGTTCGGCAACGCCTTCCTGGAGGCGATCTATTACCGCCGCCCCATCGTGATGAGCACCTACGAGATCTTCCGGCGGGACATCCACCCCCTGGGGTTCGAGGTCATCGGGTTCGACCAATTCATCACCGACGAGACGGTGTCCAAGGCGAGAGAGATCCTTCGGAACCCCGAACGGGCCAACGCGATGACGGAAAAGAACTTCCAACTGGGCCGCCGATACTACTCCTTCCGGGTTCTGAAGGACCGTCTACAGGTCGTGCTGCACCAGATGGGGTTGGCATGAACGTCTCGATCGTCCACTACGCTGGACCGCCGATCGTCGGCGGGGTGGAGAGCACCATCTACCACCACGCCCGGCTGCTGGTCGGGGCCGGCTTCCAGGTCCAGGTCATCGCCGGGCGCGGCGAGCCTTTCCACCCCCGCGTTCCCTTCCATCTCATCCCTGAAGCCGACTCCCGCCACCCGGAGGTGCTAGAGGTCGGCGCGGCCCTGGCCCGCGGCGAGGTCCCCCCGGCCTTCTACACCCTCCGCGACCGGCTGGTGGACCGGCTGCGACCGCTGCTTGCGGAGAGCGACGCCTGCATCGTCCACAACGCCGTCACCCTGCACAAGAACCTCCCCCTCACCGGTGCGCTCCGCATCCTCTCCGACGGGGCTGTCACCCGGTTCGTCGCCTGGTGCCACGACTTCGCCTGGCAGGACGCGCTCTACACCCCCGACCTGCACCCGGGTTACCCCTGGGACCTCCTGCGCACCCCCTGGCCCGGCGTGCGGTACGTGGTCGTCTCGGCCGACCGGCGGGGGAGGCTGGCCGCGCTTCTGGGCATCCCCGAGGAGACCATCCGGGTGGTCCATCCCGGGGTGGATGTGGTCGAGTTTCTAAAACTGGGGTCGGGGACCCGTCGGCTGGTGGAGGAACTGGACCTCCTCCCGGCCGATCCGCTGATGCTGTTGCCGGCCCGCATCACCCGCCGCAAGAACATCGAGTTCGCCATTCGGGTCACGGCAGCGTTGGTCCCCCACAAACCCTGGGCGACCCTCTTGGTCACCGGCCCGCCCGGCCCCCACAACCCCGCCAACGTCGCCTACCTGCAATCGCTGCGGGACCTGCGGGAGGGACTGGGTGTGGCCGACCGGGTTCACTTTCTCTATGAACACGGTCCGGGGGACGAGCCCCTCTACGTGACCGACGAGATGATGGCCGACCTGTACCGGCTTTCCGACCTGCTCCTCTTCCCCAGCCGTCGGGAGGGGTTCGGGATCCCGGTGCTGGAGGCAGGGCTGGCCCGCCTGCCGATCTTCGCCGCCGACATCCCGCCGGTGCGGGAGAGCGCGGGCCCCTTCGCCCACCGGTTCGACCCCGAAGGCGACCCCCACGCCGTCGCCCGCGCCATCGCCGACCATCTGGCCTCCGACACCGCCTACCGGATGCGTCGGCGGGTGCTGGATCGGTTCACCTGGCGGGCCATCCTGCAGCGGGACCTGATTCCACTGCTGAAAGAGGTGACGGGGAATGGTCCAACCGATCGATGACGACCGAGTGGTCGAGGAGAACGAACTGACGGCCTCCCGGCCCTACTGTGTCCTCCTTCCTCTGATGAGTTTGAAGGAGGCGAAGACCCTGCTCCCCCTGGCCCAGGCCCTGGCAGCCGAACGGGGAGGGCGGCTGATCGTCCTTCACGTCGTCGCCGTCCCGGAGGGCCGCCCGCTGAGCGAGGCCGCCGCCGAGGTCAGCCGGTCGCGGGAGGCGCTCGACCTCTTCCTGGCCCAGAACGGCCACACCGGGGTTCAGGTTAAGACGCTCGTGCGCGTGGCGCGGGAGGTCTGGGAGGGAATCTGGGAGACGGTCCGGGACGAGGAGGTGGATCTGCTGCTGCTGGGCTGGCGCGGCGAGACGCTGCCGGACACCGCCGTGGAGAAGATGGTCCATCCGCTCCTCGCCAAGCCGCCCTGCGACGTGGTGCTGGTTCGGCCCGGAGCCGACGTGACCGGGCCGGAGGGGTGGCGAGCCCTCCAGCGCATCCTCCTGCCGGTCCGTGGCGGCCCCCACGCCGCTCTCTCCCTCCGCGTGGCCCAGGCCCTCGCCGAGGTCGCCGACGCCGACATTACCCTCCTCCACGTTACCGACCGGGGAGCGCGGGACGCGGAGGAGGAACTGTTCACCGCCTTCGCCCCCGCCCTGCGAGGCCTGGAGCGGCTCACCCGCTCGGTCACCACCGTCGGCGATGTACCGGGGTCGATCATCCAGGAGGCCGGGGGCCACCAGGCGATCGTGATGGGCGCGCCCTCCCGCCGCGTCGATCCCGACGGCTGGGGCGGCCCCATCCTGGACGCAGTGGCCGGAGGGGTGGACGTCTCCCTGGTGGTGGTCAAGGAGCGGTGGCAGGCTCCTGTCCCATCGGAGGAGGAGTCCTACGTCGAGGAACGCCGCCCCATCGCCGTCGTCGTCGACAAGTGGTTCGCCGAGAACACCTTCCGCAGCGAGGAGTTCGCCGATCTGGAGCGGCTGGTCGCGCTGAAAGAGGCGCAGGGCCTCACCATCAGTCTGGGCCTCCCTGCCCTCAACGAGGAGGAGACGGTCGGCAACGTCATCCAGACGATCAAGAGGGCGCTGATGGAGGAGGTCCCGCTCCTGGACGAGATCGTCCTCATCGACTCCGGCTCGGTGGACTACACCCGCGAGATCGCCGCCGATCTGGGGATTCCGGTGTACATCCACCAGGAGATCCTGCCCCAGTACGGAGCCTATCGGGGCAAGGGGGAGGCGCTGTGGAAGAGCCTCTACGTGCTGGAGGGCGACATCATCGCCTGGATCGACACCGACATCGTCAACATCCACCCCCGCTTCGTCTACGGCATCCTCGGCCCCCTGCTGCGGGAGGGGCGCATTCAGTACGTCAAGGGGTTCTACCGCCGTCCCCTGCGGCAGGGAGACAAGTTGATCGCCGGGGGTGGCGGCCGGGTGACCGAGTTGACCGCTCGACCCTTGCTCAACCTCTTCTTCCCCGAACTCTCCGGCCTCATCCAGCCGCTGGCGGGGGAGTACGCCGGTCGGCGCGAGGCGCTGGAGCGGCTCCCCTTCTTCACCGGCTACGGCG
>DROW01000157.1 GCA_011388675.1 Chloroflexota bacterium
ATTTCATCGTCTGCGACGAGCCGATCTCCTCGCTCGACGTCTCCATCCAGGCCCAGGTGGTCAACCTGCTGGAGGACCTGCAGGATCGGATGGGCCTGACCTACCTTTTCATCGCCCACGATCTGAGCATGGTCCGCCACATCAGCGACCGGATGGCGGTGATGTACCTGGGGAAGATCATGGAGTTGACCGACCGGGACGAGATCTACCTCAACCCGCTTCACCCCTACACCCAGGCGCTGATGAGCGCGGTGCCGGTCCCCGACCCGGAGGTCGAGGCGAAGCGGCAGCGGATCATCCTGGAGGGCGACATCCCCAGTCCGGCCAATCCGCCGAAGGGATGCAACTTCAACACCCGCTGCCCGGTGGCGATGGACGTCTGCTTCGAGGAAGAGCCGGAGTTCCGGGAGGTAAAGCCCGGGCATTGGGTGGCTTGCCACCGCGTGTGAAAGCGCGGATCGAGAGCGTGGAAATCCAAAGGAAAGGAGGTGATGGCTATCGGGCGGGGTAATGTTCCGGGTGTGAGCCAGTGTGTGGATGTACGTTTCGTCACTATCTTAGAGGAGTAAGGAGGAGAAAATGAAAACCCGTACATGGTACCTTCTGGCAGGTGTCGTGGTGCTCGCCGCGTTGCTGATCACCGCGTGCAAGCCTCAGGTCCAGACGGTGGTGGTGACCGTTCCTCCGGAGGTGAAGGAGGTCCAGGTGACCGTCCCGGTCCCGGTGACCCCGGAGGAGGAAGAGGGGCTTGGGGCACAGTGCACCTACAACGCCTACCGGATGGGCTGGGTGATGGACTACGCCGACGCCAACAACATCGTCAACGAGGTCTTCCACCCCGACTCGCCGTTCCAGTACACCTTCTGGGATGACCAGACCTTCCGCGACCTGGTGGACCAGGCGTTGGTGGAGACGGACCCGGACGCCCGCGTTGCCCTGTGGCAGCAGGCGGAGCAGATCCTGGTCACCGACTACGCGGCGGTCATCCCCATCTTCCACTACGACCGCACCGCCTTGGTGCGCCCCGACATCCAGTACGAGTTCCCGCCCTTCGGTGGCCCCAGTTTCATGAAGTGGCAGCTGCCCGAGGGCCGGGACACCCTGCGGGTCCGCCTGGGCACCGAGCCGCCGACGCTGGACGTCAACCTGGCGACCGACACCACCTCCCATATGATCCTCAATCAGCTGATGGAGTCGCTCTACCGCTATAAGGGCGACGGCACCATCGAGCCGGCCGGCGCGGAGTCCTACGAGGTGTCGGAGGACGGCACGGTCTACACCATCCACCTGCGCCAGGACGCCAAGTGGTCGGACGGCGAGCCGGTGGTGGCCCAGCACTACGTGGACGGGGTCCTGCGGCTCCTGAACCCCGAGACGGCTGCGGAGTATGCCTACGTGATGTACTACATCTCCGGCGCCCAGGCTTACAACACCGGGGAGACCGACGACCCCTCCACCGTGGGCATCCGCGCCATCGACGACTACACGCTGGAGGTCACCCTGGACAAGCCGCAGGCGTTCTTCGACAGCATCCTGGCCTTCTTCACCTTCTACCCGGTCCGGCTGGACGTCATCGAGCAGTACGGCGATCAGTGGACCGAGCCCGGCAACTTCGTGGGGAACGGCCCCTATGTGCTGACCGAGTGGGCGCACGAGGATCACCTGGTCATCGAGAAGAACCCCAACTACCACGACGCCGACCAGGTGTCCATCGAGCGGGTGGAGTTCCCCATCATCGTCGAGGACGCCACGGCGTTGGCCGCCTACGAGCGGGGTGAACTGGACGTGTCCGGCTACCCCAGCGAGGAACTGCCGCGCATCCTGGAGGAGATGCCCGATCACTTTGTCCGGCTGCCGTACCCCGGCACCTACTACATCGGCCTGAACACCGCCCTTGCCCCCACCGACAACCTGAACTTCCGCAAGGCGCTGGCCTCCTCCATCGACAAGCGGGCCATCCTGGACGCGGTCCTGAACATGCCGTGGCGCATCGACGCCTGCGGCGTGATCCCGCCGGAGATCCCCGGCTATCAGGGCTGCGGCAAGGTCGGCTACCAGTTTGACCTGGATGCGGCGCAGCAGTACCTGCAGGCGGCGATGGACGAGATGGGGATCGAGGATCCGGGTGACATCTCCATCCAGCTGTGGTTCAACCGCGGCAACGAGGACGTCATCGAAGCGGTTGAGGAGCAGTGGGAGACCAACCTGGGCATCAACGTCAACGTGGTCAACATGGAGTGGGGTGCCTACCTGGATACCCTCGACTCCTGCAACGACTAGTAGCCTGCGAGGCTGCCAGGCCCTGGGGGCCCTCGTGGCCCCCAGGGCCCTCCCCCCAGGGCTTGGGTCCGTCCACAGGGGCGCGAGGGACGCTCGCGAGTCTGTGAACGGACACAAGGTGGTGACGGGAGACTTGTGCTAGAGGAGACAGCGATATGCAACGATTCATCATACGACGAATCCTGTGGAATATCCCGGTGCTCATCCTGATCTCGATGGTGACCTTCGGGATGATGCAGATCGTGCCGGGAGGGCCGTTCACGGCAGGGGCGTCGGGTCGCCCGATCCCGCCGGAGATCCGGGCCCATATGATGGCGAAGTACGGGCTGGACAAGCCGGTGTGGCAGCAGTATCTGAACTATATGGGCCGTCTGATCCTTCACTTTGACTTCGGGCCGTCGCTGCGCCGGCCGGGCCGCACGGTCAACCAGATGCTCTTCGGCGGCAACTTCCTGGTGGACGTGCTTCGGGAGCATCTAAGGGACGAGTTTGGCACGGCGGCCAGTTCGATGACCTTCGCCGAGCCGCCCGGCCTCTTTGACTCCAGGGCACTCGTGGTCAAGACCAGCGGGGAGCCGGTCGCTTACATCTACATCACCTGGGCCGACCGGTTCGAGGCGGTCAAGCGGTTCCTCACCCTGGCCCCGGTGATGGTCTCCGCGCAGGTGGGGCTGGTCTCCATCGCTCTGGCGCTGCTCATCGGCATCCCGCTGGGGATCATCTCGGCGCTGAAACAGAACACCTGGATCGATTACATCGCAATGTTCATCTCGATGCTGGGGGTCTCCATCCCCAACTTCATCCTCGGCATCGGCCTGATCCTCATCTTCGCCCTCTGGCTGGGATGGCTGCCCACCTACGGCTGGGGTGAATCCTGGAAACAGGTGATCATGCCCGCCATCACCCTGGGGACCGGAGGGATGGCCTTCATCGCCCGACTCACCCGGGCCTCGATGCTTGAGGTGATCCGGGCCGACTACATTCGGACGGCTCGGGCGAAGGGGCTGGCCGAGCGGGTGGTGATCCTGCGACACGCGCTGAAGAACTCCCTGATCCCGGTGACCACGGTCCTCGGCCCGATGATGGCCGCCTGGTTGACCGGGTCGTTCCTCGTCGAGTGGGTCTTCTCCATCGGCGGGATCGGCAAGTTCTTCGTCAGCGCGGTCACGGATCGGGATTACACCCTGATTATGGGTACCATCCTTATCTACTCGACGGCGCTGGTGTTGTTCAACCTGGCGGTGGACATCGCCTACGGATTCATCGACCCCCGCATCCGGTTCGACTAGGTGCGGTGGGGTAAAGGAAGGAGCGGCCAATGGGTCTGAGTGCTTCTGAGCGGGCAAAGCAGCAGGAGGAAACCCAATTCCTCGAGCGAGGTGTGAGCCTCTGGCAGGATGCCTGGCACCGGTTGTTGCGTAACCGGATGGCAGTGGCCGGATTGATCTTCGTCGGCATCCTCATCTTCTGCGCGCTGACGGCGGATTTCCTCCCCCCGTACAGTTACCGGGAGGCGGATTACGAGAACACGCGGATCGGCCCCCGCTGGCCGGACCACATCTTCGGCACCGACAAGTTGGGCCGGGATGTGTTTAGCCGGGTCTGGTGGGGCACCCGGGTCTCATTGACCGTCGCCGTTGTCGGTTCACTCACCTCACTCATCATCGGCGTGACTTACGGAGCCATCTCCGGCTACCTGGGGGGACGGATCGATAACCTGATGATGAGGTTCGTGGACGTGATGTACGGATTCCCCACGCTCCTCTTCATCATCCTCATCATGGTGGTCCTCCCCTCCGAGAACGCCATCCAGGGTATGATCAACATCTTCATCGCCATCGGGGTGGTCGGGTGGATGGGGATGGCCCGGCTGATTCGAGGGCAGTTTCTCTCCCTGCGCGAGAAGGAATTCGTGCTGGCAGCCAAGATGGTCGGCGCGAGCCACGCCCGGATCATCGCGCGTCACCTGTTGCCCAACAGCCTGGGGCCGGCGATCGTCGCTCTGACGCTGGGCATCCCCGGCCTGATCCTCACCGAGGCGACGCTCAGTTTCATCGGCCTCGGCGTGCCGCCGCCGATCCCCAGTTGGGGCCAGATGGTCTCTGAAGGCTGGCGGGGGCTGCGGGCGACGCCCCACCTGACCATCTTCCCCGGCCTGGCCATCACGCTGACGATGCTCGCCTTCAACTTCCTGGGCGACGGGCTGCGGGATGCCCTCGACCCGACGATGCGTGGCACGGCGCTGGTTCGGGCCGCGCGGAGAAAGCGCCGCAAGGCACGGCGAGCCGCGGCCAGGGCGGCAAAGGCCTGAGCGCCGGCCGTCCTCAACGGGCGGTTAGGACAGCGGGGGTACGCTTCGCGGCAGGGGCGTACCCCCGTTTTACGGCATAGGGGATCCGATCGAGACGGCAAAGGAGACGGGGGTGTGGGGAAGCCTCCTGTGCCCCGCGCCTCCCGCACCGATTTGCCCGGGGGCTGCTGAGGGAGGCAATATGGGTAGGTTCCGACGGATTGCTCTGACGGTCGTCGCCGTTTTGGGCGCGATAGCGCTGATCTCCTGGGCTACCTCCTACGTCTCCCCCCTGACCCCCCGCGCGTCCGAGGAGTGGAGCCGCGGACGGGTCATCGGCACCTCGTCGGTCAACCGGCCGGTGGCGCTCCATCCCGCGCCCTCCGGTGGCGTCTACTTGGTCTGGTCCAACGCCGACGACCGGCTCGAACTGGCCCAGATCGCCCCGGACGGGCGGGTGGTGCTCGACCGGGTGCTCTCCGTCGCCGAGACGGGGCGGGATCCCCAGTTGCAGGTGGATGCGGCGGGTCGGCTCCACCTGCTCTGGCGTGAGGAGGACGCCCGCGCGATCCGCTACGTCCGGCTCGACCCCGAGGGGAACGCATTGGGTCCTTCTCAGACGCTCTCGGAGGCGATGGGCGACCGCCCTTCCGCCCCCCGGCTGATCCAGGATGCCGATGGCACCTTCCACGCCCTCTGGGCCGACACGGAGGGGGTCCAGTGGGCGTTGATCGATCCGGAGGGGAACCTGGAGGCGCGGCGGACGTTGTTCAGCGTGGGTGCGGAGACGGTTGCCGCCCAGATGGATCAGGAGGGATACATCCACATCGCGTGGCAGCGCGCGCTGGGCGTCAACAAGCAGGTGATCGAGTACGCGATCTTCTTCCCCGAGACGGGCGACCTCGCCGGGCCGGAGGGACTGGCTGAGGAGTTCCTCCGGATGGGGCAGCGGGTGGATGGGCCTGCCCTGGGACTGGACCAGGACACCGTCTACGTGCTGTGGGTCTTGGAGGATCTAAGGGAGATCACCTCCGAGGCCCGGTACGCCTATTTCTTGATCGGCCTTCCCCAGGAGCGGAAGGTGGAGACCATCCAACTGGAGCGCGGGGGGAATCCGACGGGGCTCGCCCCCCTGGACGGTCAGCGTTCTCCTCTGCTGGTGGCGCTCAGCGAGACCGCACGGAGTGAGAGCGGGCGGATGGAGCCCCAGATCGCCCTGTTGGCCCTGGTGCGGGATCAGACGCCCGATTTCCAGATCGTGGGGCCGAGTGAGGCGCGGTCGATCGACCTGCCGACTTTCCTGGCGCTGGGGCCGGGGGGGCGCGTGGCGTGGGCCGCAGAGCCTGGATGGTCCCCTGTCTTCGACGCCGAAGCCGAGCACATCGTCACCGCCTCCGACCGCCCCTCGCTGCGCCCGAGCATCGCTGCGGATGCCTATTTCGACCTCCACCTGGTCTGGCTGGAGCCGGGCGGGTTCGGACGGTACCGGGTGGTGTACGCCAGCACGGCTGAGGGGGTGAAGCAGGCCTACAACGCCCTGACGCCGTGGGACGTGGTCGACCAGGCCTTCAGCCTGCTGATGCGGCTCTCGCTCGTGGCGCTGGCCGTCGGACCGATGTCGATTCTCTGGGTGCTGTTGCCGCTGACGGCGCTGGCCTTCTACTACCTGGTGAGCGGGGAGGAGGACCTACGAGCCTGGGGGCCCCGCTTGATGCTGGGCGGCGCGCTGCTTCTAGAGGTGGTGTTGACGTTCACCTTCCCACCCCACGGCCAGCCAATCGGCCCCGCGTTCCGTTGGGGCGTGCCGGCCGGGGCAGCCGTCGTCGCCGCCGTAACGACGGCGCTCCTCGCCCGACGGCGGGAGGGCAACGTCCTCTTCTTCGCCTTCTTCGTCTTCACTGCCATCGACGTTCTTCTGCAACTGCTTCTCTATTTCGCCGTCTTCGGCCTGGATTAATCCCCTGCGGGGCCTGGATCTTCTCTCGGTTTTGTTACCCTGGCCCCTCCCCTTCCTCCCGCTTGTGGGGGGGAGGGGAGGGCTCCACAGCCCCTCTTGCAGAATGCGGTGGCCCTGGGGGGGAGGGCCGACGGACACCTTCGCCTCCAAATTGAAGCACACCTGCCCTGCGTCCATCCCTGGCGGACTGGCTTAAAGGTGTTATAATGAAAACGAGATGGACCTGTTCGAGTACCGCCGCCAGGAACAGATCCGACGGGAGGCCCCGCTGGCCGCCCGGATGCGCCCCCGCACCCTGGACGAGTTCGTCGGCCAGGAGCACATCGTGGGGGAAGGGAAGCCGCTCCGCCGGGCCATCGAGGCCGATCGGCTGTTCTCCTCCCTCATCTTCTGGGGGCCGCCGGGGACCGGCAAGACGACGCTGGCGATGATCATCGCCAACACCACCCGTTCCCACTTCGAGACCCTCAGCGCGGTGATGGCCGGCGTGGCCGACATCCGCCGCGTGGTCAAGGAGGCGAAGGACCGGCGGGGGATGTACGGCCAGCGGACCATCCTCCTGGTGGACGAGATCCACCGTTTCAACCGGGCGCAGCAGGACGCGCTCCTGCCCCACGTGGAGGACGGCACCGTCATCCTCATCGGAGCCACCACCGAGAACCCCTACTTCGAGGTCGTCGGCCCCCTCCTCTCCCGCTCCCGCGTCTTTCAGTTCAAGCCGCTGAAGGACGAGGAGGTGGCGGAGATCCTGCGCCGTGCCCTCGCCGATCCGGAGCGGGGGTACGGGGACCGTCGGGTGGAGGTCGAGCCAGAGGCGTTCGACCACCTGGTGCGCATCGCCGGGGGGGACGCCCGGGCCGCTCTCAACGCGCTGGAGTTGGCCGTGGAGAGCACCCCTCCCGACCCTGACGGCGTGGTGCGCATCACGTTGCAGATCGCCGAGGATTCCATCCAGCGCCGCGCGCTCCGGTACGACCGGGCCGGAGACGAGCATTACGACACCATCTCCGCTTTCATCAAGTCGGTCCGTGGCTCCGACCCGGACGCGGCCCTCTACTGGCTGGCCAAGATGGTCGCCGCCGGGGAGGACCCGCGCTTCATCTTCCGCCGCCTCTACATCCTGGCCGCGGAGGACGTCGGGCTGGCCGACCCCCAGGCGGTGGTGGTCGTCGACGCCTGCGCCCACGCCTTCGAATGGGTGGGGTTGCCGGAGGGGCAGTACCACCTGGCCCTGGCGACCCTCTACTTGGCGACCGCGCCCAAGTCCAACTCCGTCGGCGCGTACTGGAAGACCCTGGCCTACATCGAGGAGCACGGCGCTGGCCCAGTCCCCCTACACCTGCGGGATAAATCCGACCGGTTCCACGGCCCCCTCCGGGAGCACTACCGGCGGACGATGGGGGAGCACGCAGGTTACCGGTATCCCCACGATTA
>DROW01000158.1 GCA_011388675.1 Chloroflexota bacterium
CGCCGGGGAGACGGTGGAGATCGAGTACTACACCGCCGGGCGGGGCCACGTCACCCGCCGCCGGGTGGACCCGCTGCGGTTGGAGTGGCGGGGGGAGGTCGTCTACCTGATCGCCTACTGCCACCTCCGGGGCGACCGGCGCGTCTTCCGCGTGGACCGCATCCAGCGTCTGGTGTAGATCTACACCACAATGGCCCTCTCCCAATCTCGCCTCTGTTTTGTACTCCACGCCTCAGCCTTGCGCCTGCAGGCCTCACACAGCCGGTAGAAACGGACGTCGTCCTCCTTCGGCACCAGCAGCGGGCGGAGCCGTTCCTGTAGCCGGGCGAGTTCCCGCGGGCGCAGCCGACACTCGAACACGCTGTACTGCACTCGCTCTCCAAAATCCTTCAAAAGTCGGCATACCTTCCCCCGCCGCCGGTCGTCCGGGATGTCGTAACTGACGACGACGAACTGTCGGACCTCCTTGCCGGCGGGTGGGGCGGTGTCGGACGGATGCCGCTTCCGCTTCCGGGCCACAGCGCTACACCTCCAGGGTGAACGGCGTGAACCGTCGCCGCTTCCCCAACACCACCTGGGCCATCTCTCTTGTTTGGAGCTCTATACAGCGCCGGCGCGTCGTTCGCTCCCCCGTCGGCGAGTACAGGACCCGCTCGTCCATCATCCGCTCGTAGGCCTCCAGGTAGCCCCGTAGGGCCTTTTCGCTGAGAAGCACGGAGACCTTGTCTCCCCGTTTCTTCGACGAGAAATCCCGCTGTCTCACCGCGCCCCGACGGATCAGATCCAGCACCAGCCCGTCCACCGTCGGCCGGAACGGCTCGATCAGGTCTAGGGCAAGGGACGGGCGGCCGTAATCGAGGGCGTGGAAGAAGCCCAAGTAGGGGTCCAGTCCCACCAGTTGCACAGCAGCGGTGGCGTCCTTGAGGAGAAGGGTGTAGCCCAGGCTGAGTAGGGCGTTGACCGGATCGGGCGGGGGATGGTAGATGCGCCGGACGAAGCCCCACTCTTGAGGGATGAGCGTCCGCAGCGCTCGGAAATAGGCAGCGCTGGCCGCTCCCTCATGTCCCCGTAGCGTGTCCAGCGTCGCGGCCCGGCGGGCCTGGCAGCGCGCGGCCTCAATAGCGTCGAGGGCACGCTGCACTTCCCGGTGGTTGCCCTGGGCCTGCAGTAGGGCCCGCTGATTGCGCAGCTTCCCCTCTACCACAGCCCGGGCGACCCCCATTACCCGCTCCCCGTCGTCCAGCATCCGCAACTGGGCGTGGCGCAGCCGGGCGAACTTCGATCCCGTCGCCATCAGCCGCCCACGAAAACGCCCCCGGCTGGAGAGGAAGACGACATCGATCTCCCGCTGCATCAGCAGGGCCACGGCGGGGGTAGTCAACTGGACGTTGCCCATCACCACCACCTGGTCCACGTGGATGATGGGCACGTCCTCCAGGACCTCCTCCCCCTTGGTGACGACGAGCCGTTCGCCGACGCGCCGGAGCACGGCTCCCTGTTCTCTCACGTAGAGCGCCGGCATCATCTCCCTCCCCGTGCGCGGAGTGGGGGGGAGACCTCCGCCCCGCGGAAGCGATGGCCCAGGAAACGGAACCCCCGGCTGAAGGTGACCAGGCGCGTCTTTTCTGGATTGAGCCGCAGCCGCAGGTCTGCCAGAATGCGAGCGGCCTCCCTGCCGGCCGACTCCGCCTCCTCCCTGGTTTCGCAGCAGATCACGAAGTCGTCGGCATACCGCACCAGCCGGTGTCCCCGCTCGACCATCGGGAGATCAAAGTGATGGAGGTAGATGTTCGCCAGCAGAGGCGAGAGGGCACCCCCCTGAAGCGTCCCCCGGCCAGTCGGCTCCCATCGGCGCAATACCCACCAGAGCCCGGCCAGAATCACCAAGCCCACAAACCCCGTCGTGCCCAGCACCACCTGCTTCCGCCGCGCCAGCCATCGCATCACCGGCCTCGCTCGCCTGACCGTGGGGCGAACGGCGGTGAGGCCCAAGAGGAGCAGATCGCTACTCACCCGCCGCCACATCTCCCGCCTCTCCCAGTCACTTCCCCATTCCCCCACCTCGGGGTCTATCTCATCCCCCCCTGCCGGGAACGGAGAGGCAGAGAGCCTCCTGTGCAGGAGCCTGGAGAGCCGGTCCATCACACGGTCCCACAGCCCCGGGTTGCCCGAGGCATCTCCATCCACCTGCAGGATACCGGTCTCCAGCCAGCTCTGGATCAGGTCCAGCACGGCCCTCTCCTGCACCCGCTCCTCCACGAAATGGAGCAGGAGACGATGGTCGAGAGAGTCGAAGCAGGCGGCAATGTCAGCGTCGAAGACCCACTCGCACCCAGCCTGCCGGTAGCAGAGGACGCGGTGCACGGCGTCTTCTATAGAGCGACCTGGGCGGAACCCGTAGCTACAATCCAGGAAGCCGGGCTCGAAGAGCGGCTCCAGCACCTGCTGGGCGGCTCGCTGAGCGATGCGATCCCGCACCGCCAGCACGCCTATGGTTCGTTTCCCGCCGCCGGGCTTTCCCATCTCCACCCGTTTCGGAGGAAGGGGACGGTAGCTTCCCTCCAGCAGTGAGCGACGCAGTTCCTCCAGGTTTGCCTCCCACTGCTGTTCGAAGGCGGCCACCGAGACCGCGTCCACGCCGCAGGAGTGGGGCCGCCGGGCACAGGCGATGTTTCTCCGCACCCTCCGCCAAGCGGCGATCAGGTTGGGCATCGCGCAGATACGCTCCATCAGAGATCCGTTTCCCATCTCCCCGCTCATCCTTTTCCTCCCTCATCGTTTTCCGCCCCATCCGGCGGAGCCTCCCCGGACGGTGGCGGCAGCAGGCGCGTGCGGCAGGAGCATGGGAGAGGCAGTTCGGCCGGCACAGCCCCCACGAGGGCTCGCAGCGGCAGGCCCAGCCTCACCTGCACGGCCACCACCTCTCCACACAGGCCCACGTCGTAGGGCGCCACATTGCGCTGAGAGACCAGGTCGGCCAGCGGAGAGTCGCCTCCGCGGGGCAATCCCAACCACACCCGATGGGAAAGCTCCCTGCGCTCCGCCGCCGTCAGGTCCGTCTGGTCGCAGGCCCAGAAGGGGCTGGCCGCCTCTATGAGCTCTCCCAGCCGCTCCCGGAGCTCCTCGCCCATATAGGTGCGGGAGAGCAGTTCGTCCAGCCGCACGGCCCTCAAGAAGGCAAAGCGCTCCTCGACATACTCCTCAAGGGCAGCCCATAATTGCCCCGCCCCCTCCGCCCTCGCCACCAGATCCGAAAGGGGACC
>DROW01000159.1 GCA_011388675.1 Chloroflexota bacterium
CCCCGCCGTGAGGGACGTGGGGCCGCCCTGCTCCTGGCGACGGCCCTCGTCGCCGCACTGGCCCGCATCCCGGTGACGATCAACCAGCCGACGGTCCGGTTGTGGTCGAGCATCGTCGTCATCGGTGCCGCAGGGCTGTACGCCGCCACCCTCGCCCGTCGCCACCCCCGCCGACTGCCCCCCGCGCTGGTCCTCGCCCTGGTCGCCGACCAGTTCCTCCGCACCGCGGGAAACACCTTCGACCTGGCCCTGCGGCCCTGGTGGATTCCGGTGCAGGCGGCGCTGGTGATCGGCGTGGGGATCGCTGGATGGCGAGCCTATAAGGGAGGCGGCAGCGGGACCGGCGGCGGGAGCCCCCAGGACCACCCCTCCGGCCGGCTCGAGGGGGTGGTCTTCGGCGCGCTGCTGTTCTTGGAGACCTCGCTGCTGGACTTCCCCAACGGAGTCGCCCGCTGGAGCGGGACACCCTACGAGGTCGCCGCGCCGCTCCTGATGGCGGCGACCCTGCTGCCGCTGATCGAACCGGCGCGACGATGGACCCTACGGCTCCTGCGAGGCACGTTGGGCGGGCTTCTGCTCCTCGTGCTGGGCCTCCTGGGGCTGGTGGCTGGTCGGTGGGTCGGCGGATGGGTCGGGCTGGCAGGGCTGCTGCTGGCCCAGTACCTCCTCCTCGTGGCCCTGTTCCGCAGCGGTCGCCATCCCACTCCCGGCGGATTGGCCCTGGGCTCCTTGCTGTTCCTGGTACTGAACTTTGCCTTCGCCTTCACCTTCACCTACCCCTACACCATCCCCGCCTTCCGGGGGATGGGACAACCAATCGTCCTCCTCGCCGCCCTCTTCGCCCTCCTCCCCGCCCTTCGCCCCACTCCCCCTGAAACCCTGAAACCTACTACATGGAACCCCCTTCTTCTCCTCCCCATCGCCCTGGCCCTCCTCATCACCGTCGCCTTCGCCTGGCCCCGGTCGGTGGCCTACCGCGAATCCGGCCCGATCCGCGCGGGCACCTACAACACCCACTACGGGTACGACACCTACTGGCACCTCAGCCTAGAGGAACAGGCCCGCGCTATAGAGGAAAGCGGGGCGGACGTGGTGATGCTCCAGGAGGTGGACGCCTGCCGCATCACCAGTTACGGGATCGACGACGGGCTGTGGCTGGCCCGCCGGTTGGGGATGCGCGTCGTCTTCCAGCCCACGCTGGAGAACCTCTCCGGCATCGCCCTCCTCACCCGCTTCCCCATCGCCGGTGCCGACGGCGCGCTGCTGACCAGCGAACTGGAACAGACCGGAATCGTCCACGCCCGATTGCGGGTGGGGAACGAGGAGGTGGACGCCTACGGGATCTGGCTGGGGCTGGAGCCGGAGGAGCGGGCCCGCCAGTTGACCGACGCCCTGGCCTTCATCGGGGAGGCCTCCCCGGCCCTTCTGGGCGGCGACCTCAACTCCACGCCGGACTCGCCGGTCTACGCCCGCCTGACGGAGGCCGGGTTCGTCGATCCGTTCGTCGCTTTGGGGATCGACCCCGCCCCCACCTCCCCGGCGATCGGGCCCCGGAACCGGATCGACTTCGTCTGGGGCCGGGGGCTGAAGCCCGCCGATGCGGCGGTCCTGGATTCGCTGGCGTCCGACCATCGAATGGTGATCACGGAGTGGGATCTGCCCTGACGACCGACGGCCCGTTCGACCTAGGCGTAGAGGAAGAGTACCAGGTCGTCGATCCCCAGACCTGGGAACTCCGCTCGACGATCCACGCCATCCTGGAGAAGGACCTGGAGGACGGTGTGGAGGAGGTGCGGGCGGAGTTTTTGCAATCCCAGGTGGAGGCCAACAGCCGCGTCTGTCGGACCGTCGAGGAACTGCGGGCCGAGGTCCACCGGATGCGGCGGGACGCGGCGGAACTGGCGCAGAGCCTAGGGCTGAGGCTGGTCGCCGCGGGCACCCACCCCTTCTCCCGCTGGACCGAGCAGCAGGTGACGCGCGGGGGACGGTACGCTACGCTGGCAGGTGAACTCCAGGAGGTGGGGCGGCGGCTGGTCACCTTCGGCCTCCACATCCACGTCGGCATCGCCGACCCCGACCTGCGGATCCGGGTGATGGACCGGATGCGGCCCTACCTCCCCTTTCTCCTGGCCCTCTCCACCAACTCCCCCTTCTTCGAGGGGCGGGACACCGGCCTCTGCTCCTACCGCATCGCTCTCTTCGCCGCCCTGCCGCGCACCGGTCTCCCTCCCCGGTTCGGATCGTGGGAGGCGTACCGACAGACCATCGACCGACTCGTGGCCGAGGGAATGCTGGCCGATCCGAGTTTCATCTGGTGGGACGCCCGCCCCAATCCCCACGCGCCTACCCTGGAGGTTCGCATCCCCGATATGCCCACCCGGATCGAGGAAACGGTCTGCCTGGCGGCGTGGGTGCAGGCGCTGGCGGTGAAACTGGCCCGGGAACCGGCCCCCCCGCCACTCTCCCGCTTCGCCGTGGAGGTCGGCCGGTGGCAGGCGGCGCGGTACGGCCTGGCGGCCCGGCTGCTGCTCCGGGCCGATCAGCCCGCTCGCCTGGCGGCGGAATGGGTCGACCTGCTGCTGGAGTGGCTGGGCGACGTGACGGACGAACTGGGGAGCCGGAAGGCCCTGGCCTACGCCCGGACCATCCTCCGCGAAGGGACCGGTGCGGATCGGCAGCGGCGGGTATTGGAGGCGACGCATAACTTACCTCGTGTCGTCGCCTGGCTGAGTGAGGAGACGATCCAAACCAGCGGCGGTCAAGAGAGGTAACCGGCAGGAGCGCCTGCGGGGATAGGTCAGCAATTGCCCCTGAGGGGGCCGGACGTGCCGGTCCCTTCCCGGGTAGCGTGATTCGCCTCGAACATCGGTCGTTTGCCCCATCCATCCCCCTGGGGTATAATCCTTCCATCCCCTAACGGGAGAGCGTTTGTATGATCGAACTGATCTTTCTGGGCACTTCCGCCTCGGCCCCTTCGATCCACCGAGGTCTTTCCGCCCAGATGGTGCTTTATCAGGACCTTCGGTTCCTGGTGGACTGCGGGGAAGGTACCCAACGACAGATCCTCCAGAGCGGATTGGGGTTCAAACGGCTGAACCGCATTTTGCTGACCCACGGCCACCTCGATCACATCCTGGGGTTAGGAGGGCTGATCTCCACTTTCGCCCGCTGGGAGACGATCGACCAGATGGAGATCTACGGCGGCCGGTGGGCGCTGGAAAGGGTGCGAGACCTGATCTACGGCGTAGTCCTGCGGGGCGCGCCCCCCCCGATGGATCTGGTTTTCGTCGAGATCGAACCGGGGGTGATCTTCGAGGAAGAAAACTTCGAGATCGTCGCCTTCCCAGTTCACCACCGAGGCCCCGGCTGTTTCGGCTTCTTGTTCCGTGAAAAACCCAGACGCCCCTTCCTGGTGGAAAAAGCGGAAGCGCTGGGGATCCCCCCAGGACCGGAACGGCGTCGGCTTGTCGCCGGTGAATCGATCACCCTGCCCGACGGACGGGTGGTTCACCCCGACCAGGTGCTGGGGCCACCCCGCAAAGGGGCCTGCCTGGCCCATGTGGGGGACGCCGCCCGGATTAACGGGCTGGCAGAAGTGGTGCAGGAGGCGGACCTGTTGGTGATCGAGGCGACCTACCTAGAACGGGAGGCGGATATGGCCCGGCGGTTCGGCCACCTGACGGCCAAACAGGCAGCCACGCTCGCCCTGCAAGCCAACGTCCGACAACTGGTACTCA
Source organism: Chloroflexota bacterium (assembly GCA_011388675.1). Lineage (GTDB taxonomy): Bacteria > Chloroflexota > Anaerolineae > B4-G1 > DUEL01 > DUEL01. The sequence continues at coordinate 3,738 of DROW01000159.1, forward strand.
CCCACATCTCCCGCCGCTACCGGGAGGCGGAGATCCTGGAGGAGGCTCAGCAAGTCTTCCCAGAGACCATCGTGGCCCACGATTTCGACCGCTTCCAGATCAGACGGGAGCGCAAGTAGCCCAATCAGAGGAGAAAAGGATGCCCACCATTCGCAAGGTGAGGATTCGGGAACTGGCGACGGCAGCCTATGAACTGGACGCCGGCGTAGCCCACGGCCGTCTACACCGTAACCCCGACGACGGACGCTGGATGGTCGGTGAGACCCCGTTGAACACCTGGCTGGAACGGTTTACCGGTCAGGAGGTCTACCTCATCGTCGCCTCCCTGGAGGACGACCGGCCACTGCCGACGAAGATCTGCCGCACCTGCGGGACGGAGTACGCCGGGCCGGAGTGCCCGCACTGCCGGAGGGTCCGCATCCGCCTGCGCGGCGGATAAAAACATCGGGGCCACCTTGCGTGGTGGCCCTCCAGGCGGGAGTGGATGGGAGTCGAACCCACCGCGGCCCGCTCTGTGCGGCCCGCCACCGGTTTTGAAGACCGGGGGGCCCACCGGGACCCAACCACCCCCTCGCCCCCTAAAGATACCCTGATTTACCCGATCCGTCAAGTAACGGCCCCACCCCATCGCTCCCTCCCCGCTAGCGGGGCGGGGGAAGGGTGAAAACAGCGCCATCTACCAAACCGGTGCAGACCCCAATGGTGGACGAGGTCGAACGGACGATCCACACCTACAACCGAATGGCCGCTCGCTACGCGACCCACCCCGTCTACCCTCTGGAGCGGGAACTGGACCGGTTCGTCGCACTCGTGGGAGCGGGCGGGCGGGTAGCGGACGTCGGCTGCGGCCCCGGACAGTATGCCCGTGCGCTGGCGGCGCGGGGGCTGCAGGTCGTCGGGCTCGACCTCTCGGCGGGGATGCTAGCCCAGGCCGCGGCGGCCGGGACGAGATGCCTGGTACAAGCCGATATGCGGCGGCTTCCTTTCCCCTCTCACGCCCTGGACGGCTGCTTCGTCTGTGCCTCTCTCCTCCACTTACCCCGCGCCGAGGCCCCCGCAACCCTCGCCGAATTCCATCGCGTCCTGCAACCGGGCGGAGTGCTTTACCTGGCATTGAAAGAAGGAACCGGCGAGGAATGGGTGGACGCCGGTGAGGCAGGAGAGCGATTCTTCACCTATTACCAGCCATCCGAGATCGACCGGCTGCTGAGAGAGGCGGACTTCATCCTGGTCGATGGCTGGATCAGCCCTCCGGGCCCAGGGCAGCGGCATCGCTGGATCAACCGCTTCGCCCGTACCGCCCGTTTACGGCGGCACGGATCGAGTACCTCCCAACCCTCGCCCAGGCCCCAGAGCGCGAATTGACAAAACGACCTTTCTGGTGTATCTTTCCCTCCGGCCAAAGAGAGGCTCTATGAGAACATCGACTGTCGCGCGTGCCCTGGTCGTTCC
>DROW01000160.1 GCA_011388675.1 Chloroflexota bacterium
ATGATCAGTTGGTCGGTCAGTTCTTCCACCAGGATGACGGCGGTGGCGGACATCCCGGCCCACAGGGGGGCGTCGGTGGGGTCGAGGGCGATGACCACCGGATAGGCGACCGCGCCTTCCTCCAAGGTCGCCGCCGGGCCGATCCGCTCCACCGTGCCGGTGAGGGTGAGATCGGGCAGGGCGTCTACCGTGATCTCCGCCGGCAGGCCGACCTCCAGCCGGGCCACGTCGATCTCGTCCACGGTGACGGAGAGGTGGAAGGAGGAACTGTCCACCAGGCGGACGGCGGGCGCGCCAACGGCCACGTTCTCACCGACGGCGACGTTGACCGCCGCCACCACCCCGTCGAAGGGAGCGACCAGTGTCGCGTTCTCCAGATCGGCCTGGGCCTTCTCCAGCGACAGCCGGGCTGCCTCCACCTCCAGTTGGGCCGCCTCCAGATCCAGCGGGTCCGCCCCCTCTTGCAGTTGGTGGAGCCGATCCAGCGCTTCCTGGTAGGCCTGCTGGGCTTGGGCCAGTTGGTTGCGGGCCTGCTGCTCCTGAAGTTGGCCCTGCTGCTCGATCCGCTCCAGGTTGCGCCGGGCCTCGACGAGAGCCTGGGTCACGATGTTCATCATCGCGTCGCTGATCTTACCCTCTTCGTACTCCTGCAGGCTCCGGGCATACTGGGACTCGGCATCCTGCAGCCGATACCGGGCGTCCTCCAGATCCTCGTTCAGCAGGGTGCTGCTGAGGACGGTGGTGAGGTTGAGTTGGGCCACCTTCAGAGCGGCGGCCGCCTGATCCACCGCGTGCTGGGCCTGGCGGATCTCCGCCTCGTCCGCTGGCTGTTGGAGTTTCTCCAACCGGAGTTCGGCCTGGCGGAGGTTCAGTTCCGCCTGGGCCGCTGCCCGCTCCAGGTCGGCTGTCTCCAGCCGAGCCAGGGGCTGCCCGGCCCGCACCTCGTCGCCGAGGTCCACCAGCACCTCCGCCACCCGACCGGGCACGTCGAATGTCAACGCCACCTCCGCCGCCGGTTCCAGGTTGCCGCTGGCGGTGACGGTCACCCGCAGCGTCCCCCGCTCCACGACGGCGGTCTGGGCCGCCTCTGGCTGCCCCTGACCTGCAGCGCGACGCCACAGGAGGAAGCCCCCGACGATCAGGACGACGGCTCCCACCCCGATCAGGATCCACAGGTTACGACGGGATCTCATCGCTCTCCTCCACCTCTTCCAGTTCGTTCAGCATCTGGCGGGCCAGTTCGGCCCATCGACCCAGAAACTGGCTCACGACCGTGGCCCGCAGGAACAGCAGCCCCCCTGCGGGCCCTCCGACGACCAGAAGTTTCTCCCCCACCTCGATCCCCAGGTCCCGCCGGGCCTCGGCGGGGATCACCACCTGGCCCCGCTCGCTGACCGTCACCGCACCGTAAAAACGACCCCGCCCCTCCATCGCACCTCCTTTGCAGGGAGTATGGCTCTTGTTGCACTATCCGACAGGGCGATGCTGCGCTTTGGATTTGTCTTACTTTTCTTGTTTATACCACAAAACAATGGAAAGTCAAAGCCGGGTACGGGCTTCTAAGGCTGTGTCGGTTTTGGAGGAGGGGGCATCGGCGGCCGTCCTCGCCCAAGCGATGGCCCTGGGGTTCTTCCTCTGCCCCTTCGCCTCTGCGCCTGGAGAAGACGTCCGTCGCGGGGTACGGGCCCAAAGGGCCCACCTACCGATACCGGGGTCTCCAGAGCAGTTGTTCTCGGATCAAGAGGTCCGTCCCTCGGATCTTGAAAGCCAGGTCCGCTGCGATGTTGCGCATCAGCCGGTATCCCAGTTCGGGGTAATTGTCGCAGAGGGTGATCAACCGGCTGCGGGGGATCACCAAGAGCCGGGTCTGGCGGGAGGCGGAGCGGGCCGACGCGGTACGCAATCCCTGGTCGACCAGCGCGACCTCGCCGAAGGTCTGCCCGCTGCGCAGCGTGGCGATGGTTACCGGCCGATCGCTCCCCTTCCCGCCCGGCTTAATCAGGCTGGGATCTACCTGGATCTCTACCTCCCCGCTGGCGATGACGTACAATTCGTCTCCCGCGCTGTTCTCCTGGAAGATCACCTCCCCCATCCCGTACTCCGCTTCCGAGGCGATGGAAGCGACCATCTCCAGTTGGGCCTCGGTGAGATCGTAGAAGATGTCCGCCCTGCGGAGAATGTTGATCCGGTCCCGGATGACTTCTTGCTCGTCCTTCGCCATTCTCTTCCTCCCTCCACCCATCCTCATCGCCGCGGTCGATCCAGCGGGTATTCTAATCGATTTTCGGAGGAGCACAAATCGGCGACATCCCGGTATTCGAACCGAATCACGCTCCCCGGGAGGTGAGGGGCGATTGCCGACCTATAGAGGCTCTCTACAGGTCGCGCCTTCGTTTGGCAAGTGCCGGCCGCTCCCCTCAACCCCCATCCTGACGGGGGGAACGACGAAAAGCCGGGGGCGAGAGGCCCCCGGCTTGCTCCTTTCTCTCACCGGACGACGGCTTACTTTTCTTCCCGTTCCTTCTTCGCCTCGGCGATGATCTTCTCCGCCAGGTGGGGCGGGACCTCCTCGTAGTGATCGAACTCCATCGAGAAGAGCCCTCGCCCCTGGGTGATGCTGCGGAGGTCGGAGACGTAGTGCTGCATCTCGGCCAGGGGGGCCAGGGCGGTGATGATGCTCTTGCCGCCCCGCTGCTCCATCCCCAGCACCCGCGCCCGCTTGGTGTTCAGGTCACCCATCACGTCGCCGGTGTACTCCTCCGGCACGGTGATCGTGACCTTGTAGATGGGCTCCAGGAGCACTGGGCCGGCCCCCAGCATCACCTTCTTGAACGCCTCCCGCCCGGCGATCTGGAAGGCGATGTCCTTGGAGTCGACCGGGTGCTCTTTGCCGTCGTAGACCACCGCCTTCACGTCCACCACCGGGTAACCCGCGATGACGCCCTGTTCCATCACCTGCTTGATGCCCTTCTCGATGGAGGGCTGGAAGGAGGACGAGATGGCCCCTCCGAAGACCTCCCACTCGTACTCGAAGCCAGCGCCACGGGGCAGGGGCTCCAGCCGGAGATGGACCTCGGCGAACTGGCCCGCGCCACCCGTCTGCTTCTTGTGCCGGTACTGGTCGGCGTTGACCTTGGTGATGGTCTCCCGATACGGGACCTTCGGGGTGGAGGTTTCCACCGCCACGCCGAACCGATTTTCCATCCGCTTCACGGCGATCTCCACGTGGGCCTCGCCCATCCCCTCCAGGATCGTCTCTTTGGTGCTGGGCTCCTGCCGCCAGCGGAGGGTGGGGTCCTCCTCGCAGATCCGCGTGAGCGTGGGCCCCATCTTGGCCTGGTCCGCCTTGCTCTTAGGGCGCACCGCCACGGCGAAGAGCGGGGAGGGGAACTCCGGCCCCGGCAGGCGGACCGGGTGGTCGCGGTGACAGAGGGTGTCGCCAGTGACGGTGTGGGTCAGTTTGGCCACCGCACCGATGTCGCCCGGCCGCAGCCGCTCGACGGGGATCTGCTCCTTGCCGCGCATCACGTACAGGGTTCCCAGCCGTTCCTCCGCTTCGGCGCGGCTGTTCCAGACCCGCGTGTCCGACTCCATCATCCCGCCGTAGACGCGGAAGTAGGTCAGTTTCCCCACGTAGGGGTCGGCCGCGGTCTTGAAGACCAGCGCGGCCAGCGGGGCCGTCTCCACCGGCTCGATCTCCTCCTCACCTGCTGGCCCCTCGGCCTTGACCGGTCCGCGGTCGGCGGGGGAGGGCGCGAAGGCGACCAGCGCGTCCAACAACGGGCGGGTGCCGATGTTGGCCGTAGCCGCGGTCACCAGCACCGGAACGACGGTCCGCTTGAGGATGGCGTCGCGGAGGCCGCGCTGGATTTCCTCCTCCGTCAGTTCCTCTCCCTCCAGGTACTTCAGGATCAGTTCGTCGTCCCCCTCGGCGGCCGCCTCCACCAGGGCGACCCGCGCCTCCTCGGCCTGATCAACCAGGTCGGCTGGAATGTCCTCTTCCTTCCCCTCCGAGCCGACGATTGCCTTCATCCGCACCAGGTCCACCACACCGGTGAACCCCTCGGCGGCCCCGATGGGAAGTTGGAGCGGAACGAAGTTGCCGTCGAACGCCTCCCGGAGTTTCTCCAACGTCTGTTCGAAGTTGGCGTTCTCGCGGTTCATCTTGTTGATGACCACGAAGCGGGGGAGGTTTTTCTTGTCGGCCTCCGCCCAGACGACCTCCGTCCCCACCTCCACGCCGCTCACCGAGTCTACCAAGACCAGGGCCAGGTCGGCCACCAGGACCCCGCTGATGACCTCGCCGATGAAGTCGGTGTAGCCGGGGGTGTCGATGACGTTCAGTTTGCACCCGCCCCACTCGACGGGGGCGAGGGCGAGGCTGAGGGAGATGTGACGGCGGATCTCCTCCTCGTCAAAGTCCGTCACCGTGGTGCCGTCTTCTACCTTTCCCAAGCGGTTGATCGCCCCGCTGGCGTAGAGCATCGCCTCCACCAACGAGGTCTTCCCACTGCTGCCGTGCCCCAGCAGAACGATGTTCCGGATTTGGTCTGTGGTGTATTCCTTCAACCTCCTGCCTCCTCTCAACGGATGGATCGCTCGTCTGCCAAGCCCCGTAATTCTAAATGAGAATGCGGGAACTGTCAATCGGCGTGCCGCGCCTCCGGACGTGTATCCCAGGAACACCACGGAAGCACAGAGGACGCAGAGAGATCGCGGAACGGGGAGAGAAATCCGTGCCCTCCAGGTATCTGCGGCGCACAGGGCACGGCGCGGCGTGGTTTTTTACTCTCAGGCGTGCGCCTTCGCCAGAACGGCGCGGTAGACGGCGAGGGTCTCGGCCGCCGCCCTTGCCCAGGAGAACTTCCGGGCCTGGGCAAGCCCCCGTTCCCGCATCGCCCGCTGAAGTGCGGGGTCGCGCAGGAGGCGGCGGATCGCCTCCGTCATTTCCTCAACGTCGAGGGGATCGAAGTAGAGCGCGGCCTCCCCTCCCACTTCCGGAACGCTGGAGCCGCGGGAGGCGGCGACGGGGGTGCCGCACGCCATCGCCTCCAGCACCGGCAGGCCGAACCCCTCGTAGAGGCTGGGGAACACCAGCGCCTGCGCACCGGCATAGATGGCCGGCAGGTCCTCGTCCGGCACGTACCCCGGAAGGCGGACGGCGTCCCGCGCGGGCGACCGTTCCAACCGGGCGAAGAAATCCCCGTAGAGCCAGCCCCGTCTGCCCACGACCACCCATCCCTCGGTCAGCCCCTCTTTGTGGAGCCGTTCGAAGACGGTCAGCAACCGGCTCAGGTTCTTGCGAGGCTCGATGGTGCCCACGGCGAGGATGTACCGCTCCGGCAGGCCGTAGCGGGCGCGGACCGCTGCGATCCTCTCGGGGGGCTGGGGACGAAAGTGGGGGGCGGCCGCCTCGTGGACGACGACGACCTTCTCCGGCGGCAGGCCGTAGGCAGCGATCAGATCGTCGCGGGTGCGGGCGGAGACGGCGATGATGCGGGTGGCCCGACGGCAGTAGAGGGGCATCGTCAGATTGAGATACCATCGATTGAGCGGCTTGTGGTGGTCCGGCAGGTGACGGAAGATCAGGTCGTGTACGGTGAGCACGGTCGGGATCGAGCGCAAGGGGAGAAGCAGGTGCTCCGTGGCGTGGAAGAGGATGGCATCCGGCAGCAGCCGGTCGAAGCCGACGCGGAGCAACTGTCCCAGCCAGACCGCCATTCGCCACGGTTTGTACCCCAGGGCGACGGTACGGGCGGGAAGGTGCTCCAGCCCGACCAGCGGCCGCACGCCTCGCTCCCGGTTGTAGAACAGGCCGTATCGGCCGCCGTCGTGGGCGACAAGGGCACGGACCAGGCTCTCAGCGTACCGTCCCAGGCCCGCCCTGCGATGGACAGCGGCGGAGACGTCCAGGTAGATGAGCCCCATAGCCCCTGCGGTGGCCCGAGGTGGGCCTTCTACGGACCTCCCGTCCGTTGGTTGAAGTACCAATCGAGGATCTCCTGGGCTACCGGGGCGGCCGCCGTCGATCCCTCGCCCCCGTTGTAGATGAAGACGATGAGGGCGATCTCCGGGGCTTCCACCGGCGCGTAAGCCATAAACCAAGCGTGGGTCGGCTGGGCCAACCCCTCGCCGCAGATCCCCAACTGGATGGCGATGTCGTCGCAAAACTGGGCGGTCCCCGTCTTTCCGGCTACGCGCACCCCCTCCACCCGGGCACGGGGGGCCGTTCCATACACCACTGCCCCCTCCAGCCCCTGCTGGATCAACGTCCAGTTCTCCGGTGAGATAGGAAGCGTGCGGCTGATCACCGGCCGGAAGGGGCGCACGACGTTCCCTTCGGCGTCGGTGATGTGGTGGACGATCTGGGGGCGGTAGAGGACGCCACCGTTGGCGGTGGCAGCCATTACGTTGAGCATCTGGAGGGGAGTGACCAGGAGGTAGCCCTGCCCGATGGCGAGGTTATAGGTGTCGCCGGTGGACCAGTTCTCGCCGATGGTGCGCCGCTTCCAGGTGGCCGTGGGCACCAGGCCGGACGCCTCGGAGGGGAGTTCGATCCCGGTCGGCGAGCCGAGGCCGAAGAGGCGGGCGTACTTCACGATCCCGTCGGGCCCCAGCCCCTCGAAACCGGTCTCCTCGAACCCGCCTCCGACCTTGTAGAAGAAAATGTCGCACGAGTAGGCCAGCCCGTCCACGATGTTCAGCCACCCGTGGCCCGATCGCTTCCAGCAGTGGAAAGGCTGGGCCCGTCCCGGATCGTTGGGGTAGTACTTGTTGGGGATGACGATGGTGCCGGGGCAGTTCAATTTCGTCCGCCCGTCCAGCACCCCCTCCTGCAGCGCGCCTGCGGCGACGACGACCTTGAAGATCGACCCCGGCGGCAGTTGGTCGGCGATGGCGTGGTTCAGCAGCGGACGGTGGGGGTCCTCCAGCAACCGCTGGTAGTCCTCCACCGAGATCCCCTGAGCGAAGAGATTGTCGTCGTAGGTGGGCAGGCTGACCATCGCCAGGATCTCCCCGGTGCGGGGGTCCATTGCGATGACGACCCCGCGACGGGAGTTGACCCGCTGGAGACCGCGCTCCAGCGCGTCCCGGGCCACCTGCTGCAGTTCCAGGTCGATGGTCAGGTAAACGTTGTCGCCAGGGATAGGCGGCCGTTCCTCCCCCAGCACACGGATCACCCGGCCCAGAACGTCCTCCTCCTGCAGCCGCTCACCAGGGGTCCCGCGCAGCCAGTCCTCGAACGTGGCCTCGATCCCTGCATACCCCACCTGGTCCACGGCCGGGTCGTACCCCTTTGCCTGGTATTCCTCCGCCTCCTCCTGGGGGATCGCGCCCAGGTAGCCCACCAATTGGGCGACCAGTGGGCCGAAGGGGTAGTGTCGACGGGAGACCACCCCCACCTGGACCCCCGGCATCGTCAGTCCCTCCTGGGCCAGCGCCAGCGCGACCTCCCGGTCGACCCGGCGGGCGATGACGAGGGGCTCGTAAGGGGCGTATCCCAGGGCTTCCTCAATGGCCTCCCGGTCGATGGGCTGATCCAGGAAATCCTCCAATCGCCTCAACACCGCCTCCCGCTCCGCCTCGTCGTCGGGGAGGAGGGCGGGGACGACGGCGACCTGGAACGCGGGGACGTTGCGCACCAGGGCAACCCCGTTTCGGCTGTAGATGATCCCCCGTGGCGCAGGGACGCGCACCACCTCCGCCCGCTGTTCCTCGGCCCGGGTGGTCCAGAACTGCGCCTCGACCACCTGCAACTGATAGAGCCGGAGCGCGAACCCGCCCAGGGTGAGCAACAGGACCCCGATCAGGACGACCAGCCGGGGGGCGCGGAGGACCAGCGCTAGGGTTCGGGCGATCCCCCGCTGGGGGAGCGGTTTCCCGTTACGCGCCATCGAACGTCAATCCCTCCGGTCGCGTCCGTCGATCCAGGATGGAGAAGAGGTAGTGAACGAGGGGGGCCAGGGCCCCGTTCAGCACCGCCGACGGGGCCGCCACCCGCGCCAACCCATACACCCAATCCACCGACCGGCCGGTTCCGGTCAGGATCAAAAGAAGCAGGACGTGGTACAGGAAACACAGGCCGAGGGTCACCAGGAAGACGCGCAGGCTGGTAGGACCGAGTTCCCGACCCCATTGTCGGCCTGCCAGGAGGGCGACCACCAGCAGGGCCAGGGTGATCCCGCCCATCGGCCCCCCGGAGAAGAGGTCGAGCAACAGCCCGCCGATGAAGCCCCACACGATCCCCTCGGCCGACCCCCGCAGCGTCGCCCAGGCGACGACGGAGAGGAGGACCAGGTCTGGACGCCCGCCCAGGATCGACACCCGAGCCAGGACGATGTCCTGCAGCAACGCGACGCCGGTCAGCAACGGAACGGTCACGTAGAGGCTGAGGATGGCTCACCTCCTCAGGGCTGCTCGCCGGTCGGTTCCTCTTCCTGGACCAGAGGCTGGAAGGAGGTGATGACCAGGACCAGTTCGACCTTGCGATAATCGACCGCGGGTCGGATCACGGCCTCCTGGAAGAGGGCGATGTCCTTTTGTTCCACAGCGGCGACCTGGCCGATGACGAGGCCGCGGGGGAGCGTACCGGCCAGGCCGGAAGAGAGGACGACGTCGCCTACCTGCACCTCTTCTTCCTGGGGGATGTAGAGCATCCGCAGGGTGCCGTCGGGCTGGCCGACGACGAGGCCGGTGGCGCGGGATTCCTGGAGCATCGCCGCCACTGCGCTGCTGGTGTCGGTGAGGAGTTGGACCTTGGTGGTGTGTGGGCCGACCTCGGCGGCGCGCCCGATCAGCACCGCTCCCCCCGTCAGCACCGGCATCCCCACCTCCACCCCCTCCTCGCTGCCGACGTTGACGGAGAGGTATCGAAGATAGGGGTTCGGTTCATCCCCGATCACCTCTCCGCACGGGGCGTAGGCGCACGCCTCCCGCCCCACCACGTCCGCCCCCAGGTAGGTCCACGAGGGGTTCTCGGCGGCGAAGTTGAGCAGGGCGCGGAGTTGGACCACCTCTGCCTGGAACTCGCGGAGGCGGACGTTTTCGATGGAGAGGGCTTCGACCTGCTGTTGCAGTTCGTCGACCTGGGCCTGCAGTTCCCGCACCTCCTGGACGGTACGGAACAGGCTGCCCGCCCGGTCGATCAACCGGGTCGCGCCCCGCTGCAGGGGGGCGGTGACGTACTGCAACCCGCTCTCCACGGGGGTGAGGATGCCGGCCTCGTGCAGGATGAGGAGGAGAATGGCGAGGAGGAAGAGAAACGGCGGCACCCAGGTACGCCAGGTCGTCCGTCTCACCGGTGCGTTACCCTATCCGCTCTCGCTGCCTCACAGAGAGGAGGCGCTGCTCCCCCGCCGGTCGGGGGTCGTCAGAACTTGTTGGAGGATGTCCAACTCCTCCAGGACCTTTCCGGCCCCCCGGGCGACGCAGGTCATCGAATCGGGGGCCACCCAGGCGGGCATGTTGGTCTCCTCGCTGACCCGCTGGGCCAGCCCCTTGAGGAGGGATCCGCCACCGGCCAGACAGATCCCCGTTTCCATCAGGTCGGCGATCAACTCCGGCGGGGTGCTGTCCAGCGTCTCCTTGATGACGTCGAGGATGATGCCTACCGATCCGGAGAGGGCCTCGCGGATCTCGATGCTGCTGACCTCCACAGCGTCGGGGAGGCCGGTGACGACGTTTCGGCCCCGCAGGAGCATCGTCTTCTCCTCGGGGAGGGGGTATGCAGAGCCGATGGCGATCTTGACCCGCTCCGCCATCCGCTCGCCGATGAGGAGGTTGTATTTCTGACGGACGTACTGGATGATGTCCTCGTCCATCTCGTCGCCCGCCACGCGGAGGGAGCGGCTGACGACGATCCCACCAAGGCTGAAGACGGCCACCTCGGTCGTCCCGCCACCGATGTCGACGACCATGCTTCCCCGGGATTCCATGACGGGGAGGCCCGCCCCGATGGCCGCGGCCATCGGCTCTTCGATGAGGAACGCCGTCCGCGCGCCAGCCGCCAGCGCGGCGTCGTACACGGCCCGCTTTTCGACCTCCGTGACCCCGCTGGGAATGCCGACGACGACACGGGGACGAGGGAAGGGGACGAACAGGTCTTCGTGGGCCTTCTTGATGAAGTAATCCAGCATCGCCTGGGTCACCTCAAACTCGGAGATGACCCCATCGCGCAGCGGTCGGATGGCGATGATGCCGGCAGGGGTCCGCCCGACCATCTCCTTGGCCTCAGCGCCGATGGCGAGCACTCGCTTGCTGTTCTTCTCGATGGCAACCCAGGAGGGCTCGTTGATGACGATTCCCTTCCCCCGCACGAAGACGAGGGTGTTCGCCGTGCCCAGGTCGATCCCGATGTCAAGCGAAAAGAGGCCCAGGAGGGCATCTATGGGATTCCACACGGACGTCTCCTTGACAAACCACACGATTTCCCCGGGCTCCGGCCGCTTCCCGGGGATGACGCGGAAATTATACCACAAATCGGGGGGGACGGGAAATCCATCCCGGCGCAGGGAGCCCGTAACAACTGGGCGGGTGATGCTGCTTTCACCCCTCCCCCGCCCGCCTGCGGGGAGGGGGCGACGGGGGCGGGGTTTGGACAGGACGCCATCCGTCCCTTTCCCCCGGCCTACAAAGCCGATACGGTCCCGGCGCGCGAGCCGGAGGCGCAGGGGACACCCTCTCAGCCCCTTCAGCGCCTTCGGTGCTCCCAGTGCTTGTCACTTCCGCCGTTCTAGGGTACACTTACCGCCGCTATGTCCACGGTAGACCTAACTTTCCTACACGCACCAAGCGTTTATGACTTCCGAAAGCGGGCTACCCTGTGGGGGCCCATCTCCGACGTCGTGCCCTCCGAGCCCATTTACGACATGTACCCCATCGGCTTCGCCGTCCTCAGCGAGTATCTGGAGCGGCACGGTTTCCGCACCCGCGTCGCCAACCTGGCAGCACGGATGGTCCGTTCCGAGCAGTTCGACGCAGAGCGGTTCATCGCACGGCTCCGGTCCCGTGCCTTCGGGATCGACCTTCACTGGCTCCCCCACGCCCACGGCGCACTGGAGGTCGCCCGGTTGGTCCGCGAGCACCACCCGGACGCCCCCATCATTTTCGGCGGTTTCTCGTCGACCTACTTCCACGAGGAACTGATCCGTTACCCGCAGGTGGACTATGTGGTGCGCGGCGATTCCACTGAGGAGCCGCTGCGCCAGTTGATGGCCTGCCTGCGGGAGGGCCGGGAGCCGGTGGACGTGCCGAATCTGACGTGGAAGGACCGCTCCGGGCGGGTACACGTCAACCCGCAGACCTACCTGCCCACGACCCTCGACCACATCCGGTTGGGGTTCCGGCAGATGGTCCGCGCCGTGATCCGCGACCGCGATCTGCTCTCCTACACGCCCTTCAGCCATTGGCTGGACTATCCTATCATGGTCGCTCTCTCGGCGCGCGGGTGCACGCAGAACTGCTCCATCTGCGGGGGGTGCGCCCACGGACATCGGGTGATGTCCGGCCGATCCCGCCCCGCCTTCCGCGACCCGGAGGACCTGGCGGCGGATGTGCGGGAGGCTCGCCGTATCAGCCGGGGTCCGGTCTTCATCCTAGGCGATCTCCGCCTGGGCGGGATGGACTACGCCCGCCGGTTCCTGCGGGCCATCCAGGGGGTGAGCGGGCCGTTTATGATCGAGTTCTTCTGGCCCGTCACCCGCGACTACGCCGAGGAACTGGCGGCGGCGATGCCCGGCTTCATCGCCGAGTTCTCGCCCGACTCCCACGATCCGTCGGTGCGCAAGGCGCTGGGGAAGCATTACTCTAACGAAGGGATCGAGGAGACGGTGCGGAACTGCCTCGCGGTCGGCGCACGCCGGTTCGATCTGTTCTTTATGATCGGCCTCCCGAACCAGACCCCCACCTCCGCCCTGGAGACGGTCGACTTCTGCGAGCATCTCCTGGAGGCCGTGGACGGCAATCCACGGCTGATCCCCTTCACGGCCCCGCTCGCCCCCTTCCTCGACCCCGCCAGCCCGGCGTTCGAGTACCCGGACCGGTTCGGCTATCGCCTTCGCTGCCGCACGCTGGAGGAACACCGCCGCGCGCTGCTGGAGCCGACCTGGAAACATATCCTCTCCTACGAGACGGTCTGGATGGACCGGGACACGCTGGCGTCCGTGACGTACGAGGCAGGCCGCCGCCTCAATCGCCTCAAGGCTCGCTACGGGATCGTCTCTCCGGAGAAAGCAGCAGAGACGGAGGAGCGAATCGAGCGCGCGCTCTCGCTGATGGCCCGCATCGACCACCTGGTCGCCACGCGGTCCCCCGAGGAGGTGGAACGGGAGATGCTGGCGATGAAGGACGAGATCGAGCGAGCCAACACCTCCACGGTGTGCGATAAGGAAGAACTGGATGTGCCGCTGAGCTGGATCCGTTTCAACGTGCTGGGGCTGATGAGGCTGGGCCTGGGCGAGGTGTGGAGGTGGCTGCGACGGGACGGACGGCGGTGAGGCAGGGGGCAGGGAGCAAGGGGTAGGGAGCAGGGAGCAGGGGAGCAGAGGAGCAAAGGAGCAGAGGAGCAGGGAGCAGGGAGCAGGGAGCGTGGGCTCTGTTCCCTGGGGTGAGATGGGTCACAGAGGGGCAGAGCGAAGTTCTAGAACGGTTACTTCCGGACGGCAGAGGAAGCGGACCGGAGGGGCGATCAGGCCCACGCCGCGGCTCACGTACAGCCACATCGGCCCGATCCGGTAGAGACCGATGGGGTACTTGCGGCCCAGGTAAGGAAGGAACGGCGGGCCGATGATCGGGAGACGGACCTGCCCACCGTGGGTGTGTCCGGAGAGTTGCAAGGCCACCCGCCCGTCGGCGACGACCTCGTCGGCGAAGTCCGGCTCGTGGGCCAGGAGGATCACGGTCGCACTGGATGGAACCTCCGCCAGAGCGGCCTGGAGGTCGGCCTTCTGCTCCCATACGTCGTCCACCCCGGCGACCCACAACCCGTCCACCGGCTCCGTGGCCCGGTTTCTGAGCACGCGGACGCCCGCACCCTCCAGCGTGTCCGTTACCCGCTCCGCATCGGTCCAGTGGTCGTGATTGCCCAGACAAGCGTAGACGCCGTGGGGGGCGGACAGACGGCCCAGTTCTTCGGCACAGGAGACGGCGAAGTCGGCCGAGCCGGTGACGTAGTCGCCGGTCAGGAGGATCAGGTCCGGCGATTCCGACCGAAGCATCCCCACCGCCCGACCGACCCACTCCTGAGGGACATGGACGCCCCGGTGCAGGTCGGAGAGAAGACCGATCCGTAGCCCGTCGAGGCGGGCAGACAGGCCGGGCAGGTCGATCGCTACCCGCTCCAGGGCCAGCCAGCGGGGCTCGATCAGCGCGGCGTAGACGGGCCCGCCCACGCCGCCCGTCCCCACCGCCCCGATACCGACCAGTGTCCAGCGGAGAAACCGACGACGAGAGATGCGCATCGCCGAAGATGATAGCCGATTCGGGCTGGTTGTCAATGGGGGGTTGGGGATGGAGAGGGGGGAGAGAGGGAGCAGGGGAGCAGGGGAGCAGGGGAGCAGGGAGCAGGGAGCAGGGAGCAGGGAGCAGGGGAGCAGGGGAGCAGGGAGCAGGAGGGAGAGGAGGTCGCCGGTTGCAGCGGGCAAGGATTCTGGACGCTCGACGGTGGAACGATGCGTTGCTGAGGCTGCCAGACGCCCACGTGCTACAGACGTGGGAGTGGGGAGCCTTCAAGGAACGACACGGCTGGCGGGCGGAGCGCTGGCTGTGGGAGAAAGAGGGGAGACCGCAGGCCGCTGCCTCGGTGCTGAGCCGCCCCCTAGGCCCGTGGTCGTCGGGGGTGATGTACGTCCCGAAGGGGCCAGTTCTCGATTACGACGACACCGATCTCCTCACCTCGGTCCTGAGCGACCTGGAGCACTTGGCCTGCGAGCGGGGCGCGATCTTCCTGAAGATCGACCCCGACGTGCGGGCCGATTCGCCAACCGGGGAGGCCGTGGTCGACTTGCTACGCCGACGGGGGTGGCGGTACAGCCCCGAGCAGGTCCAGTTCCGCAACACGCTCCTCCTAGACCTCACCGGCAGCCTCGACGAGATCCTGGCCCGAATGAAGTCGAAGTGGCGGTACAACATCCGGCTGGCCGTGCGCAAAGGGGTAACCGTCCGACCGGGGGAGGCATCCGACCTGCCCCTTCTATACGAGATGTACCGGGAGACCAGCCTGCGCAACCGATTCGTCATCCGGCCCGAAACGTATTATCATGATGCGTGGGGCTCCTTCATCAAGGCAGGGCTGGCCCAGCCGTTCATCGCCGAGGTGGAGGGGGAGCCGGTAGCAATGGTGATCCTCTTCCGCTTCGGCAAGCGGGTGTGGTATATGTACGGCGCATCCCGCTCCCGCCACCGGGAGAAGATGCCCAACCACCTGCTCCAATGGGAGGCGATCCGCTGGGCGAAGGAGCAGGGATGTACCGTCTACGACCTGTGGGGTGCGCCCGACGAACTGGACGAATCGGACCCGATGTGGGGGGTCTATCGCTTCAAACGGGGCTTCGGGGCGGAGTTCGTGCGCCACATCGGCGCATACGACTATCCGGCCTCACGGCTGGCTTACCTGGCGTATATGGGGCTTTCACCCCGCTTGCTGGCGCTGATGCGCTGGCTGCATTGGCGGCGGCGAGGTGGGAGGGGCACCACAAAGGTACAGAGAACACAGAGGGTCCTCTAATTTCTGAGACTCTGTGCCCTCTGCGTCTGTGGTGATCTGAACTGGCAAGGAGGTACGATGAACCCTGAAGCGTTGCGAACGGAGTTCCCGGCCCTTCAGCAGACCGATGAGAAAGGGCGGCCCTACGTCTATTTCGACGGTCCGGGCGGGACCCAGGTTCCGCGGGCGGTGATCGCCGCAATGGAGGACTACCTGGTGCGGTCCAACTCCAACACCCACGGCGCGTTCCTCACCAGCCGTCGCACCGACGAGATCATCCGGCGCGCCCGCGAGGCCGCCGCCGATTTCCTCAACGCGCCATCGCCGGAGGAGATCGTCTTCGGGCCGAATATGACCACGTTGACCTTCCACCTCAGCCGGACGCTGGAACGGGAACTGGCCTCCGGCGACGAGGTGGTGGTGACCCGGCTGGACCACGACGCCAACATCGCCCCGTGGCTACGTCTGCAGGAGAAGGGGGTCATCGTGCGCTGGGCCGACTTCGACCCGGAGACCGGGATGCTCGACCTCGACGGCCTGCGGGGGTTGCTCAACGAACGAACCCGACTGGTGGCCGTCGGATATGCCTCGAACGCCCTGGGCACGATCAACGACGTGGCCCGCATCACCCGCTGGGCCCACGAGGTAGGGGCCTGGGTCTACGTGGACGCGGTCCACTACGCCCCCCACGGCCCCATCGACGTCCAGAAACTGGGCTGCGACTTCCTGGTCTGCTCGGCCTACAAGTTCTTCGGCCCCCACCTGGGGATCCTCTGGGGGCGGCGAGATCTGCTGGAACGGCTCCGGCCGGACAAGGTGCGGCCTGCCCCCAACGAAGTGCCCGATCGGTTCGAGACGGGCACCCAGAACCACGAGGGGCTGGCCGGGCTGATCGCGGCGGTGGACTACCTGGCGGGGGTCGGGGAGCGGTACGGTGAGCCGTTTGCGGGGTGGTACACCACCTTCACCGGTCGCCGCCTCCACTTGAAGACCGCGATGTCGGCCATCCAGGCCTACGAACGGGACCTGGGCTGGCGGTTGATCCGGGGGCTTCAAGACATCCGGGGCCTGCGCATCTGGGGCATCACCGACCCGGCCCTCGCCGACTGGCGGGTCCCGACCGTCTCCTTCACCCTGGAGGGGCTGTCCCCGCAGGAGGTAGCGGCCCGCTTGGCCGAGGAGGGGATCTTCGTCTGGGACGGCAACTTCTACGCTCTGGCAGTTACCGAACGGCTGGGACTAGAGGATAAGGGAGGACTGGTGCGCGTCGGTCTGGCCCATTACAATACGGCCGAAGAGGTAGACCGCTTCTTGGAGGCGATGGAAACGATCCGGGGTTGAAGATGACGGATTGGGAGGTACTGCTCTCGGCGTTCGGCCTCGTCTTTCTGGCCGAGTTGGGGGACAAGACCCAGTTGGCAGCAGTGGCGCAGACGTGCCGGTACCGCCAGCCGTGGGCGGTGTTCGCCGGGGCGAGCCTCGCCCTCACCGCGGCGACCGCCCTGGGGGTGGCAGGCGGGCACGTGCTGAGCCATATCGTCCCGCCGTCGCTTTTCCGCGCGGGAGCCACCCTCGGCTTCGTGGTAATGGGGCTTCTGGTGGCCCGCGAGGCGTGGAAAAGCCGGGGAGAGGAGGCGTCGGTGATCTGCCTGGAGGGGGAAGCGCCATCCCACCGCTGGGGATGGAAGGCCTTCTTCTCCACCTTCGGCCTTCTCTTCTTCGCCGAGTTAGGAGACAAGACCCAGTTGGCCGTCCTAGCCCTGAGCGGGAGGGAGAGTTCCCCCTGGGTGGTGTTCTGTGGAGGGGCACTGGCCCTCGTCGTGGTCACGGCGTTGGGAGTCGCAGGCGGGGACCGTCTGGTCCGGCTTGTTCCGGAGCGGGTGTTGCTGGCCGTCTCGGCGGCGGTCTTCGTGGGGATGGGTGTGTTGATGGGCATAGGGATCTGGTAGTCGAACGGAGGAGAACGTCCGTGGGGTACTACGCCATCGTCGAGGCGACGGACGACCGGATACGGCTGGGGCCGCCCCCGGCATTGCGCCAGAGGTGGGCGATCATTTTCCTCGGGCTGGCTGGTCTGTTCTTCGCCCTCCAGATTTTTATCTTCCGCACCCGTCCGCCGATCGGCGATGCGCTCTCGTCCGCCAAAGACGTGGGGGATTTCCTCAACGTCCTTCTATCCTACCTGGCCTTCTCGCTCCTCGGCGTGGGCTTCCTGGTCGCCGCGGCCCTGGCCTGGGGATGGTGGTCGGAACTGGAGTGGGATGCTGTGGACCGGACCATCTTTCGACGCCGGTATCTCTTCGGGCGGGTCTGGCGCACGGCTTCCCTCCCTTTCGACCAGGTGGATGAGATCCGCGTCGTCCGGATTCGGGGGCAGTACAGTCTGACATACTACCATCTCTTCGTCATCAGCCAGGGGAGGACCTGGGCGACGTTGCCGGGGTACCGGAACGAGGAGGCGGTGCGGGCGCTGCGTCGCCGGCTGCTTCGATTTATGGGCTTCCCGATCGTTTAGGAGCGAACTCCGTGCGCCGCGTGCTCTCCGTGCTCCAGGTCATCTGCTGCCTCATCCTCCTCGCCGCCTGCCGCGTCCCTGGCACGGTGCGGCCCACCGTGAAGGTCGGCCTGGTGGCTCCCTTCGAGGGCCAGTACCGGTACGTGGGGTACGACCTGTTCCCGGCGGTGCGGCTGGCCCTGCGAGAGGCCAACGGGGCTGGTGGGGTAAGGGGGTATTTCGTCGAGTTAGTGGCCTACGACGACGGGGCCGACCCGGAGATGGCCGCGCAGCAGGCCCGCAAACTGGCGGTGGACCCGGAGGTGGTCGTGGCGATGGGGCACTTCCGGGAGGAGACCACGGCGTCGGCGCTGGGTTCCTACGTCGAGGCGGGGATGCCGCTGGTCGCCCCGGCGGTTCTGGACCCCCATATCGGCTCGGACGGGGGGGTGGTCCGCTGGGGGCCCGATGCCGACGAGTTGGCGACCGCGCTTCTCGCAGGGGTGCAGGAGGGCGCGCTAGTCACCCAGGGCGGGCCGCTGGGTGTGGCGTTGCAGACAGCGGCGGAGCGACAGGACGTGACGTTGCGGCCAGTGGTCTCGCCGACCGACGCGGGATGGCTGGAGGCGGTGCTGGCCGCCGCGCCCTCGGTGGTCCTCTGCGACGCCGATCCGGTGACGGCGGGGGAAGTGGTCGCTGCGCTGCGGGAGGCCGGGTGGACGGGGGAGTTCCGCGGCGGGCCGGATCTGGCGGCGGCGGATTTCGTCGGCGTGGGCGGGCCGGCGGCGGAGGGGGCGCGGTTCCTCACCCCCTGGCCCCTGCCTGGGGACGCGGGGCTCGATCCGGAGTTCGTCGCCGCCTACGAGGCGGTCTCCGGGGGCGTCCCTCCGGGGCCGCTGGCCCTTCCCGCCTACGAGGCGACGCGGGCGGTGCTGCACGCCCTGGAAGCGGACATCGCCGCGCACGGGGTCCCGTCGCGGGCGGGGATGACCGCGGCCCTGAAGGAAACCTGGCAGGAGCCGCCGTACCCCCTCTACTGGTATCGGATCGAAGACGAGGTGGGCCGGCCCGGAGGGCCAAGTAGCGAATCCAGGGTAGGAGGACGCCGGGGCCATTGCCCGGTCTCCTCTAGCCACCTCTGTTCGTCCTGAACCAGTTCGTACAGATCGGGGTCCTCCTCTTGGAGCATCGGGTGCTCCTCGAACCGGGCGAGGATCGTGTGGATGCTCCCGATGTAGAGTTGGAACGGGTCCACTTCGGCGAGCCGCTCCAGGTAGCCTTCGTCCTCCGCACCCCAGCGGGCGTGGACCCCTCCCATCAGCGTCTCCACCTCCACGGCCAGCCGTGCCGCCGCGTCTTGGGGCGGTTCGGTCATCCGGAGGATGGGAGCAGGGGAACGGAAGGAGCAAACGATCTCGCCGGAACCGAAGATCACGTTGAGCGTACCGCCAAAAGTGAAGAAGGCGACGCGCTTCTCCTTCCGGTCGACCAGGACGATCGGCCCGGGGCAGACGCGACGGAGTTCCGGAGAAGGGTGCAGAAGCGGTGTCAGTGCCAGGCTGGTCTGCTCGGCAAGGCCGTACTCGTCCCGAAGCCAGAGGTTGATCTTCTCAGGGTCGAAGTGCATCCCGGTCGGCTGTTTACGCAGCGCGACCAGCAACTGGCGGTAGCCTGGGCTTTCGGGATGCGGCTTGTGAAGGGTGAGGTACCCCCAGTCTTCCATCTGTTGTAGGATGTCCTGTTCCTCGGTCATCCTTCCCTCCCCGTGCGGTTGAGGCAGGAACGCACTGGCGGTCAGCGAGGGACCACCCTGCCCTGCATATCCGGCGGTATGGGCAACCCCATCAGATCCAAGACCGTCGAAGCCACGTCCATCAACTGAAGTCCCTCCACGTACCGCCCGCCGTGGTCCTTTCGCGGCTCCCAGAGGACGAAGACGCCGTCCTGGTCGTGGTTGGCGTCGTCCGGCCCGGTGTCGTTCTCGAACGTGTACAGGTCGGGGAGGCCGAAGGACCCCACCGACCGCCAGCGGAGGTTGCCCAGGTAGACCATCAGATCAGGGGGGACGTTGCGCACCTCGCGGTACACTTCCTCCGGCTTGAAGGCCACCGATCCCATCGGTTTGCCTTCGTGGTCGGGCAGGGCCTCGATCATCTCCTTGATCTGGTCCCGCACCTTCTCGTAGTCGCGGGCGGGGATCTTCCCCAGCGGTTCCCGTCCCTCCACGTTGAGGAAGATGCGGGCGTAGTACCCTCCCGCGCCCCAGGCAGTGGTCTTCTCCCAGTCCACCTCTACCTTCTCGAAGGGGACCAGGCCCTCGTAAGGGAGGTCGTCTTTCAGGACCAGCAGCCCCTCCTTCCGGAGCCACTCGTTGATGGCGAACCCGCCCTCCATCGCTTTGGCCCCGTGGTCGGAGACGACCAGCACCGCCGTGTCGTCGTCCAGCATCCCCAGGATCTCCCCGATCTCTCGGTCCAGGTACCGGTAGTAGTCGGGGATGGCGTTCTGGTAGGGATTGCCTGGCTCGTGTTTGGGGTGTGCGGGGTCCCAGAACTTCCACATCCCGTGATGGATACGGTCCAACCCAATCTCCACGAAGACAAAGAAGTCCCACGGCTTTTCCCGCAGCAGATACTTGATGACGGCGAACCGTTTCTCCGTCATCTCCCAGATCTGCTTCAGGAGGTGGTCCTTGTCCTCCGTGCGGAACTGGGGGACGTCGACGTCGTAGGGCTGACCGTCCAGCACCCGGTCGATCTCGTAGCGGAGTTCGTGGGGGAAGGTGTACTGCCGGTCGGTGCTGGGGGTGAGGAAACTGCTGACCAGGTAGCCCTTCAGCGGCTTGATCGGATAGGTCTGAGGCACCCCCACGACGACGGAGGTCTTGTCCGCCTCGGTCAGAATCTCCCACACCCGCTTTTCGTGGATGGCGTTGGCGGTGGCGATGAACATCTTGTCGTAGGAATAATCGGCCCGGTTGCGGAAGCCGTAAAACCCCAGCACGCCGGGGTCCTTCCCGGTGAACATCGAGGTCCAGGCGGGCACAGTGATACAGGGGATGGAACTGGAGAGAGGGCCGTAGATGCCCTCGTCGATGAGGTGGCTCAGGTTGGGCAGTTGGTCCTTCAACCCTAAGGGGTGCTCCTGGCCGGTCTTGAAGAGCACCGCGGGTGGAGCACAGTCCAGCCCGATCACCAAAACTCGGCGTGGTTTCTTGCGTCGAAAAAGGTTCAACATCTCAGCGTATGCTCCTGATCGTAAAATGAGGCCCACTGCAAAAAGTCCGTTTCACCGCCGAGGTGCAGAGAACGCAGAGTCTTTCAAATGTAGACCTCTGCGCCCTCGGCGCCTCCGTGGTGAGTTTTTGCAGTAGAGCCAAAATTGCAGAGTGTGCGACATCGACACCCCGCTTCAGTGCCGCACCGTCAGCGGCAGGTAAATCCGATTCGTCAGCGCAGACAACGGCACGCCATAGGCGTAGCGAAGGTCATCGTTGACGGGATCGTAATAAGCGATATGCACCCGGCCCTGATCGTCCACGGCGAGGGAGATGTGGTGCATCTCGCCGTTCTCTACGATCTCCATTTGCCATTCCGTCCCGTCGTAATAGGCGTGGCGCAGTACCTCCTCGCAGTCGAAGAGGCAGATTTCACCATAATAGCCGATATGGGGATGGTCGCTGCTATCCAGGGCCAGGGAGATGTACTGCGCCCACAGGAAACTCTCCACCGTCTCGACCTGCCAGGTGGAGCCGTCGTAGGAAGCGTAGCGCACCTTGTGATTCCCCTGGTCGTAGTAAGCGATGTGGGGATGCCCCGCTGAATCCACGGCAATCGAGGTAAAGTAGCCCGTCTCGGTCCCCGAATCCACCACTTCGATGTGCCACGCGCTGCCGTCGTGATAGGCGTATTTAAGATTGTAGTTGGTGACGTCCTGATAACTGATGTGCGGGTGGTCGTCCGCGTCCAGGGCCAGGGAGACAAA
>DROW01000161.1 GCA_011388675.1 Chloroflexota bacterium
CCCGCGCAATCCGGTTCTTTGCGACGAATCACCTACACGCTGCAAGACAGCAGTAGCGGCTACCGTCAAAGGATTTGTGATTTACCAATCTGACATCTGTGCCCAATTAGGGGCAGATGAAACTCCTTGTTATGGGTCAGGGAACGTTAGGCATCCTTGGATGCGTGCTTTGTTTATCGGCACGTTGGAGTACGAGGAGGCAGATGGAATATGGAGGATCGTAGGGTTGGAGCGAAAGGAGTTGTAGGCCCCTTTTTGTTCCTGCTTGTCGTGCTTGCGCTGGTTGCTCTGGCTTGGCTCTTCAGTCATCAGCCCCCATCAGCTTGCGCTCAAGGCAACTGTATTTGTCCCACTGGGGTGCATCCTCCACCCCCTTGCCCGAGTCAGGGGCGGGTTTGTAGTACTGACCCCCTTCTCACCTGCCAATGCTCCGGCGGCGGCGCACCGCCGACCCAGGAGCCGCCCGGCGGGGGAGGCGGGGGAGGCGGCGGCGGTGGCCCTACACCTACACCGGTCCCTACCGAACCGCCCGGCGGCCCTACCCCGGAGCCGCCGGGCCCCACACCCACGCCTGGCCCCGCTCCCTCCGAGTATGACTACTGCCTCACCTGCTATCCCTGGGCCTACTGTGCCTCCGGCCTGGCTACGGTCTGCTTCCACGTGGACGAGAACGAGGAGGAGGTGTGGGTAACCTACCAATCCTGTCTGGAGGACCCGTCGGTCTGTGAGAAGCAGTCCCCACCCCCTCCCGACCGGCCGGAGCCGCCCTGCACCCCGGAGCCGGGGGGCGACGGGATCTCCTTCAACTGCCCCGGCGACGAGGAGCGGGGGTTCGACTGGGGCTACTACCTCTGGGTCTCCGCCCGCGTGCCGCCCCACCGCGTCAAGATGTGGCCCTTCCCCCGCTGGCTGGTGGCGATGGGCGCACCGCTACCGCAGCCGTTCGAGAGCGGGGAGCCCGGGCGGCTAACGCTGCTGGACGACCCTGCCTTCACCCCACCCGAACTCTGCGCCCCCCACGGGCCGGGGAACGAGGGGGGCTGCTGGTCGGATGCCGTCTCTTTCCCGACGCGGGAGGAAGGGGAGGAGCCGCAGCCGGGGGATGTGCGCAACTATCGCATCGGCCTGCGCTGGCGGCGGGCGCGGAACGACCGGCCTCACCCCAACGACATCGCCGGGGTGCCGCCGGTCTGCTGGGACTTCGACGAGCGGGAGTGGAACATCGGGAAGGACTACGGGTACGGGCGGATCGTCAACGAGGTGTGCTGGGCCAACGAGGTCACCCACATCTACGAGACCTCCTCCTGGGGCAAGCCGCACAACGGGGCGAGGTTTCTGCCGCCGGAGGAGGTGTGTCGGCGGGTGGATTGGGAGCGGGGCTGCTGTGAGCAGGTGCCGGACGAGTGGGACCTGCCCGCCTACCAGGTGAGGGTTTACACCACCTGGGCGGCGGAGTGGGCGGTGGAGTACGAGCGGTACGAGCGGGTGGGGACGGAGTGGAGCGAGTGCCAATGCACCGACTACGACCCCGCGCAGTACCCGGACGTGGAGTGGCGGAGTTGCGGCGATCCGCCGGAGGGGGTGTGCGTAGGGGTGTACGACGACCCACAGACGGAGTGGTGGGGGAAGCAGCGGGAGGTAGTGTACGACTGGGTGCATCACTTCGAGGGGTGGTACCCCATCGACCTGCGGGAGTACGGCAATCCGACCTGGTACTACACGTCGTACCGGGTGACGACGATCGGGGAGGGGCCGTGGTGCCCCGACCATCGGTACACCCACACGGGGGACGCGGTGCCGGTGCCGGTGATCGAGGTTCAGTCGGTGCTCCGCGACCCCTGCGTCATCGATAACTCCTGCCCGCCGGGGTATCCCGGTCCGGGCAACCTGGAGCGGCCATAGCCGCGGAACATCGTAGTGGAAGATGCGGATTAGAATTTCTCGTTCTACCCTGCGTGGCCTCTTGGCGACCCTGTGTCTCCTGGCCTTCCTCGGGTGCTGCTACGCCCTCGGTAACCGGCTGTCCCCCCGTGATGCGATGGGCCATCCTCTGCTGCTCTCCCCTTCCGTCTATCGGGCGGAGCGGTACCGTCGTGCCGCAGTGGGGTGGGTATCCCGGATGGGAACCGTCGACCGGCTGTTGACGGACGTACTGGCCGAGGAGGGGGGAACCGACCCTGCCCACCTCTACGCGCTGGGTCGGCGGGCGGAGGAGGCGGTCGGTGAGAGCACCGCCGTCCTCCAAGACGTGGTCTTCACTCCGCCCCCGGCTGCTCTGGTGGGCCTGGCGGAACAGGTGCAGGCTGTGGCTCAGGCCTACCTGGAAGCAGCGCAAGCGACGGCCCGTTGGGTCGGCGCGCCGGAGCCGGAGGCCCGCTACGCCGCGCTGGAGCGACTGCGCACGGCGAGGGGGCTGCGGATGGAGTTGGAGAGGAGCGCGTGGTTGGATGCACGGTGAGCAGCAGATGCACGTTGGACATCTTCCCCGCTCGAGGTATAATCGGTGCGGAGGGATTCGGTGAGGGAAGGCCTAACTGTAGTGCGGGTGGAGCAGGGGCTGACGAGGGCCCACGTCGTCAAGGGGTACCTGGAGGAGCACGGCATCCCCGTCGTGCTGAAGTACGAAAGTGCGGGCCCTGCCATCGGCATCACGTTGGACGGGCTGGGTGAGGTCCGGCTGCTCGTCCCGAGCCGACTGGCGCGCTGGGCCCGCCGATTGCTGCTTCGACAGCAGCGGCGGCTCCCCTACTGGCGGTACCGGCGGACGGTCAGGAAGACGTGGATGCGCCGTCCAGGGTGAACCACGGGGCCTGCGGGTCCAGCCACTGCAGGCCATCCACGCTGATTCCCCCGACCCAGACCTCCCAGTGGAGGTGCGCACCGGTGGAGAGGCCGGTGTTCCCCACCCGGCCGATGATGTCCCCCGTCCGCACCTCCTGACCGACGGTGACCTCGATGGACGAGAGGTGCCAGTAGCCGGTGAGCACCCCCCACCCGTGGTCGATGACCACGGCGTTGCCCCGGATCGCCAGCGGCTCGGCAAGGACCACCGTTCCGTCGGCCGGGGCGCGGACCGGCGTGCCCCGCCCCGCGTCGAAATCGACGCCGCCGTGGTAACTGTTGTAAGGCCCTCCGTTGTAGGACCGGCGAGTGCCGAAGTAGGAACTGATCGCTGCCTCCACCGGCGGCTGGAACGGTCCACGCCACTGGCGCTGGGGGGTGAAGAGGTTGCGCACCGTCTCAAGCCGTTCCCGCTCCGCCGCGATCACCGCCGGGTCCAGCAGGCTGGATCGGCTCGCTGGAACGTCGATCCGCTCGTAGCCGTATCCCCCCTCCTCAACGACCACCCCCACGCTCGTCGCCACCTGCCGCCCGTCCGCCAGCGCCGCGGTCAGGGTCAATTCGTATAGACCCGGCTCTGTGAAGGCGTGGACGCCGACCAACGCGTAGTAAACTCCGTCCTCTTCAGCGAAGGCGAAGGAGCGGTCGAACAGCGTACCGGTGAGGGAGACCGGCTCCGCGGTGCGGACCGTCACCAGCAGCGTCTTGCCCTGGGGGACCGGCAACGGGGAGAGGTCGACCGCGCGGAAGGGGTAGGGAAGCCAGGACGGCTGTGCTCCTGGGATGAAAAGCCATTGTCCGGGGAGCAGTCGGTTCGGGTTGGTCAGCCCGTTCGCTTCGACCAGGTCCCACACCTCCACACCGTACCGCAGGGCGATACCTATCAGGCTGTCTCCCGGCTGCACGGCGTAGAGGGCCCCTACCCGCTCGCCGGGAGCAGGGATGCGGAGCACCTCCCCGGCGTAGAGCAGGTGAGGGTTCACCAGCCGGTTAGCGAGGGCCAGCGTCTGCCAGGGGACGTCGTAGCGGACGGCCAGGGCGCGAAGAGTCTCCCCCGGCCGGACGACGTGGGCGGACCAGGACTCGACGGGCTGGACTCCCCCGGGGATCACCAGCCGTTGACCAGGGTAGATGCGGCGGGGGTCGGCCAGGCCGTTGGCGTGGAGGATGGCGTCCACCGTCGTCCCGTACCGCCGGGCGATGGAAAAGAGGGTCTCCCCCTGCTGGACCACGTGGATCGGTGGCTGGAGTGGCCCACCCGATTGGGCGGCGGCCTCTGCGGGCCAGAGACACGCCAGGAGAAGCACGAGGGCCAGGAGGACGAACTTCTGTCCTGCCCTCATCCTCTCCTCCTGCTCCGGGAGGCCCTCGCCCGGGCGAGGGCCTCGTACACCGCCTGAGCAGCGGGAAAGTGGAAGGGACGGTTCGCCTGATTGGCCCAGAAATCGTCCAACCGGACCCCGCGGCTTTCTTCGTACAGGTAGGCCTGGAAGAGCATCTCCAGCCGGTCGGCGTCCCGCACCAGACGGCCCTCCGGCGTGGAAGCCTCCTCGAACTCCCGCCACCAGGCCCGGAGTTGGGCGTCGTCCGGCAGCCCCCGCAGAATCTCGGCGAGGGCCGTTTCCTCTGCCTCTCGTTTGGCCTCCGGCGGGAGGTGGGCCAGGGCGGGGGAGGGGATGTCGGAGAGCGACCGCTCCGGTAGATCGTGTATCAGCGCGATGATAAGCGCCTTCTCCCGGTCCAGCGGGCCTTCGCTCTCCGACGCCAGGGCGAGCACGACCAGGGCCACGCCCCAGGCGTGCTCAGCGACGCTCTCCACATCCGTCAGCCCGCGCAGGAGCCAGCCGGTGCGGGGGACCCGCTTCAGGCCCAGGGCCGTGTAGAGGAAAGAAAGCACGATCTCCGGGTCCACCCGGCCCGCCTCACAGTTTGTAGCCGATGGTGCGGAGGAACTGTTTTCGGTGGGCGACGTCCGCTTCCGTCTCCACCCCTTTGGGGCTCACCCCGTCCACCACGCCGAGGATGGCCCGCCCCTGCTCCGTCTGGACCACGATGACTTCGACCGGATTGGCCGTCGCGCAGAAGATGCGGCAGACCTCGGGCACCATTTTCACCGCGTTGAGGACGTTGATGGGGTAGAAACCCGGGGCCAGGAAGATGAAAAAGGAGTGCCCTGCACCGACAGCCAGAGCGTTCTTCTTCGCCAGTTCGATCATCTCTTCGTCGGTGCCAGTGCAGCGGACCAGCGCCGGGCCGGAGGACTCGCAGAAAGCGAGACCGAAGCGGATGCCCGGTACCGCCGTCACCAGCGCTTCGTGGACGTCCTCCACCGTCTTGATGAAGTGGCTCATCCCCAGGATGAAGTTGACCTCGTCCGGCTTCTCCACCCGCACGACCTTCAGTTCCATCGGACATCCTCCTGGGTAAGGTCTTGCGGGATTGTAGCACGGCTCGTTGGGGGGAGCAAGTGTCCTCCCAACTGAGATAGACCTTTTCCTACTCCCCCGGCTGGAGGACGCCCATGAACTGCGCGTCGGAGGCCAGGAGGCGGACCTCGCTCCCGTCACGGGAGATCAGGAGAAGGTCCCAGTGCTCCCACATGTTCGCCGCGCCCCCTGTATACCGCCGCACCACGAGCCATTCTTCCCCGACCCAGCCTTCGACCGCGGCGTAGCCGCCCTCGGTGTGGTAGATGACCTGCGGGGAGGACAGGCCGTCGGATGGGACGACGACCACCGAGCCAGCCTCGCGCCCCTCCTCGCCTCGGGCGGTCGAGTAGGCCAACCACTCACTGGAGGGCGAGAAGTAGGCCGCTCCCATCTGTCTCTGGTCCGCCATCATCGGCAGGATCACCTCAGTCCCCGTCTGAAGGTTGTGGATCTTCATCTGCAGGTTCGGTGGCGAGGGCGGGTTGCAGGAGTGGGCGACCAAGGTGCGGTCGGGCGAGAGGGTGTAGATACAGAAGGAGTACCCACCAGCCGTGGGGTCGAAGAGGATGTGGGAGGTGGCGCCATCCCACCGGTGGAGGGAGAGGTAGCCGCCGAACAGGATATATCCGCCGATCCCCCACGGCGTGTGGGCGTAGATCAGATCTCCCTCCGGCGTCCAGGCCAGAGTGGCGA
The DNA here is from genome assembly GCA_011388675.1 of Chloroflexota bacterium. Lineage (GTDB taxonomy): Bacteria > Chloroflexota > Anaerolineae > B4-G1 > DUEL01 > DUEL01. Next base: position 5,964 of record DROW01000161.1, read on the forward strand.
AAGCGTGATCGGTCTGCGGGTCCGGCGGCTCCACCTGGAAGCCTCCTTCGCTCTCCATCCGGAGGACGGTCAGCGTGGGGACGATCCCTCCTTCCAGGTGCTCCTCCGCCGCCAGGGCCAGCCACCAGCCATCTGGCGAGAACAGGAAGGAATTCACACGGACCACCGAGGGCCACAGGCGGAAGACCTCCCTGGTCGTCCCGTCCAGACTGGCCGACCAGATGCTGGTCCCGGAGAGGTAATAGATGGTATCACCGACCACCTGTGAGGGTTGTTCCTCAGGCCACGCCGGTAAGGTGGTCGGATCGGTGATCGGTGAGGGGTAGGGATCCCCATCGATCGTGAAGAGCCACGCGTCTTTGCGGGCGTTCAGGATGGCGAGAGCGGGCTGGGAAGGCGGGGGCGTGGTGGGGACGGCGGTTGGTTCCGGGACGACGATCTCCACG
>DROW01000162.1 GCA_011388675.1 Chloroflexota bacterium
GTGAGCGCCGCGCCGACCGCTCCGGCCTCCTGCGGGTCGCGCACCGTCTCCACCCGCCGTCCGGTCACATCGGCGACGATCTGCATCCACGGCGCGCCCCGCGCCCCCCCGCCGATCGCCCGCAGCACGGGGAGGGGGAAGCCGAAGTGCTCCTCCACCACCTCGATCATCCAGCGCAGATTGTAGGCCACCCCCTCGTACACCGCCCGCAACAGGTGCTCCCGCGTGTGGTCCGCGCTGAGATTGAAAAAAGTCGAGCGGACGAAGACGTCGCTCACCGGCGCGCGCTCCCCGTACATCCAGGGGGTGAAGACCAGGAAGTCGGACCCCGCGGGGATGTTCTTCACCTCCTCGTCCATCAGCGCGTAGACGTTGGGGATGTTCGGATCGGCCTGCTCCGCCCGGTAGAACTGATCGGCGATCCACTTCAGGCACGCCCCGGCGGTCTCCATCTCGGCGAAGAGGAAGGCCTTGTCGGGGTCGGCCGACTGGATGGAGACGACCCCGTGGCGGCCGATAGGGGTCTTTCGGGTGACCACGCCCACCCAGCCGGAGGTGCCCAGGCAGATGTGGCCCTCCCCTTCACAGACCGCCCCCGAGCCGACGGCGGCACCCTGGGCGTCGCCGCAGCCGCCGAAGACGGGGGTCCCCTCCAGCAGGCCACAATCCCGCGCTGCCTCCGCCGTCATCCCGCCCACGCGGTCGACGGAGCGCACCAGGGGCGGAAACTTCTGCAGGTCGATCCCGATGTAGTCGATGATCCCCCGTAGCCAATCCTTCTTCTTCAAGTCGAACCCGAAGGCAGAGGCGCACGACCATTCGAAGACCATCCGACCGGTGGCCCGGAAGGTCAGATAGCCGTTGACGTCGAGGAAATACCGCATCCGAGCGTATACCTCGGGCTCGTTCTCCTTCAGCCAGAGCAACTTGGGCAGGCCGTCCTTCCCGGTCAGTTCCGCCCCGGCGACCAGGGCGAAGATGCGGGGGCCGAGGAACTTGCGCATAATGCGCTCGGCCTCACGGGGTGCGCGGCCGTCCAGCCAGATGATGGCGGGGCGCAGGACGTTGCCCTCCTCATCCACCGGAACGATGCCCAACAACTGAGTTGCGTGGATCACTCCCAGCACGTCCTTGGGCGAGGCCCCTGCCTGTTCCAGCACCGCCTGGGTGGTCTGCGCCACCGCTCGCCACCAATCCTCCGGCTCCTGCTCCGCCCAGTCCGGCCGTGGGTAGTGGATCGGGTAGGGAGCGAACGCGACCGCGCGGACGTTCCCATTCGTATCCACCAGCACCGCCTTGTTGCCGCTCGTGCCGACGTCGTGGGCGAGGATGTATTGGGTCATCGATCACCTCCAGGGGGTTGCTGTTCCAATGGCAGGGATATAACGAACGTGCTGCCCTTTCCCGGTTCGCTCTCCACCCAGATCCGTCCCCCGTGCGCCTCCACGGCCAGTTTGCAGAAGGGGAGGCCCAGACCGGTACCGACCCGTCGGCCTCCGACGGAGCCTGCCTGCTGGAACTTCTTGAACAGGCGGGGCTGTTCCTCCGGGGGAATGCCGGGGCCGTTGTCGCTGACGCCGATGAGCAGGTTCTCGGGGGTGCTTTCCCTATCCAGACGGGCCCACAACCGAACCCATCCCCCCTCCGGTGCGAATTTCACCGCGTTGTCCACCAGGTTGTACACCACCCGTCCGATGAGGTTCGAGTCCGCGTGCAGCGGGGGGAGGTCCGGCTCGACCTCGATCTCCAGGGTGATGTTCGCCGGGATCGCCAAGGGGGCCAGCCGGGCGGCCACCTCCGTCAGCAGCGTCCGCACGTCGATGGGTTCCGGTCGGAGGGAGAGGCGGCCGCTTTCCATTTTACCAATGTCCAGCAGTTCGTTCACCATCCGCAGGATGCGGTCCGTGTTCCGATGGGCCATCGCCAACAACTCGGCGGTGTCCCCTTCCACGCTGTCGGCAAGGGCGTGCTCGAGCAGGGTCAGGCTCCCCTTCAGCACGGTCAGCGGCGAGCGAAGGTCGTGGACCAGCATATACGTCAGGTCCTCCTTCAATCGGGCCAGTTCGACCTCCTCGGTCACGTCCCGGAAGACCAGCAGCCACCCGGTGATCGTGCCATCCCGGTCCCGCACTGGTGTCAGCGTCCGCTCCACCTGTCGTCCCTGAGGGCCCAGGGTGACGATAGTCCGTTTGTGGTCCTGCTCCCCCTGGATCAATGCCTGTCGGTCGGCCTCCCATCCCTCGGGGGTATAGCCGATCTGCTGGAGGAGGGGCGTTTCCCGCTCGGAGCGGGGGGTGGTCAGAGGATGATCTATTAACTCCGACTGAGGCAGGCCCAAAAGGTCCGCCAGCGCCCGATTGGCGGCCACGATCCGCCCTTCCTGGTTCAGCAGCATCATTCCTTCGCGGGTGGTGCGCAGGATCGAGTTCAGTTCCTGCACGCGGCGGGCCAGCGCTTCGTCGGTACGGGCGTACAGCCGTGCGTTCTGGAGCGCGACGGCGGCCTGAGCGGCGATAGTGGTCAGCACCTCGCGGTGGGAGGCGTCGTAGGCCTCCGGGATGGTGTACGATTGGAGGGCAATGACGCCTAGGGCTTCATCCCCCGCCAGCATCGGGACCCCCAGCCAGCACGCAGCGGGCCGTCCGATGTGGTCGACGCCGAGTTCCCTCACCCTGGCTTCGACGTCGCGGGGGATGAGCAAGGGGGTGCGGGTGCGCAGCACGTACTCGGTGAGGCCGTTCCCGGCGCGGCGGGACCGCCATCGGACTCGTTCTCCGTCCTCGATGGCCAGCGGGAACGAGACCTCGTCCGTCTCCGGGTCGTACAGGGCGACGTAGAAGTTGCGGGCGGGCATCAACCGGGCGACCTGTTCGTAGATGGCCCACAGAACCGTCTCGATATCCAGGCTGGCGCTCAGCGCCTGCCCGACCGCCTGGAGGCTGTCCAGTTCCTGTACCCGGCGCTGGAGCCGCTGGCTGGTGAGGGCGAGGCTCCGCATCACCAGCGAGCCGAGCATAAGGATGAGGGAGAAGACTACGAACTGCATCAGGCCCAGGTCGGTGAGGACCAGGGCCATCAGCGGGGCGAAGGGGAGCGTCGTCCCTTCATACAGGAGCAGGCGGGGCAGAGAGCGCAGGTAGCGGCGCAGATGCGCCCGCCCACGGATGGCGAGGTATACGGCCGCGAGGAGGTAGTTGACGAACAGGTAGGTGACGCCCAGGGAGACGAGGGGCACCAGGTTGGCCCCCTGTGCCTGGACCAGGGGCAGAGCACCTCCCGTCCTCTCGAAGGCGACGCCGCCGAGCAGCACGCTGCTGGTGTGCATCGTGGCGTTGACTGCGGCCAGGGCGAGCACCTCCGTTCCGCTGCTTCCTCGCCGCCCTTCCAGTTGCTCCCGCCAGCGCAGGCGGATCAGGCCGTGGAGTAGCGCGCCGATGAACGTTACCCATCCGGCCGGCACGGGGCCCATCGCCAGGTAGGCGGCCACCGCCGTCGTGGGCAGCAGGGAGACGAGGCCCTCGCCCAGCGGGACGCCGAAGGTTGCTGTGAAGACGAACAGGACGCAGAAAAGCGCCCACGGTGGCAGGATCGCCGGGTCGGGCGGCATAGTGGCGGTCAGCCGGATAAGGGCCGCCAGAAGGACCAGGGCCCCGCCGATAGCGGTGAGATAACGTAGGCGTGTCATCGGGAGAATTCTCCGCCTGCACTGTAACCGGATTATAGCATCTAGCGGGGGCGGGTGTCAATAGCCCACGTGTGGTTGACATTGGGCCCTCCGGTGTTACAATGGTACGCCAATGCGAGTCGATCTGCATATCCACACCACAGCCTCCGATGGGCGATGGACCCCTCAGGAGGTGGTCGAGCGGGTGCAGGCCGCGGGAATCGGCCTTTTCGCCGTAGCCGATCACGATGCGGTGGACAACTTGCGTCCCACCGCGGAGGAGGCCCGCCGGGCCGGGCTGGCCTTTCTCCCCGCCGTCGAGATCTCGGCCCGACTGAACGGGATGGAGGTCCACATCCTCGCCTACGGCATCGATCCCGACCACCCCGACTTGAAGTGGCTGGTGGAGAGCAACCGGGCGTTGCTGGAGTGGGCCAATGAAGAGACGTTGCGGCGGCTGGCGAAGGCCGGCTACCCCATCGACCTGAAAGCCTACGAGGACTATCAGTACGATCCGTCCCGTGGCGGCTGGAAGGCGCTGAACTACCTGATCGATCTGGGGATATGCCGGGACGTGCGGGATTTCTTCGACCGGCTCTACGTCGAACCCTATCGTCCCCCCGATCCCGAGTTCCCCCACCCGGGTGAGGTCGCCGCCGTGGTGCAGGACGCCGGAGGCGTCCCAGTGCTGGCCCATCCTGGTATGTCCCTCCGCGGGCAGGGAATAACCCCGGAATCGCTTGCTCCCTTTTTGGAAAGCGGGATCGCGGGCCTCGAATGCTATTCCTTCTACCACGATCCCCAGACCACCCAGGCCTGTCTGTCCTTCTGCGCCCGCTACGACCTGTTGATCACCGGCGGTTCCGACTGTCACGGCGGCTTCGCCAACCGCCAGTTGGGCGTTCCCCCCGTCTATCTGGGGGACCTGCGGCTGGGTCCGTTGGTGGAGCGTGTCCTGTGGTGAGACGATGACGAAGCACGAGTTCAACTACGGCGGCCAGGCGGTCATCGAAGGGGTGATGATGCGCGGTGGGAGCCGGATGGCGGTGGCCGTGCGGGCTCCTTCTGGGGAGATCGTCGTCCGCGTCGAGCCCCTGAACGCCGCTCTGTACCAGGGGCCTATCAGTCGGATCCCCTTCCTGCGGGGGCTGACGATGCTGTGGGATGCCCTGGGGCTGGGGTTGAAGGCTATGATGTGGTCCGCAGACGTCGCCGTCGGCGAGGAGGAGGCCAGGGGGGGATTCCAGGGGGCGCTGGGCTGGGTCAGCGGGGCGGTGGGGCTGATTGGAGGAGTCGTGCTGTTTATGGTGCTTCCTTCCCTCCTCGTCGGCTTGCTCCCTTTCCCCCTCTCTCCCCTGGTCGACAACCTGCTGGAAGGGCTGATCCGGCTGGCGATGATGGTGGGCTACATCTGGGCCGTCGGCCGCCTGCCCGACGTCGCCCGCGTCTTCGCCTACCACGGGGCGGAGCACAAGACGATCAACGCCTACGAGGACGGAGCGCCCCTCACCGTGGAAAGGGTGCAGGCCTACCCCACCGCTCACACCCGCTGCGGCACCGCTTTCTTGTTGACTGTCGTGGCCGTCTCGATCCTGGTGCTGGCTCCCCTGGGGCAGCCCTCGTTGCCGATGCGGGTGATCAGTCGGGTGTTGGCCGTCCCGATCATCGCCGGCATCTCCTATGAGTGGCTTCGCTTCAGCGCGCGACACGCCCACCGCCCGTGGATGCGTCCCCTGATCGGCCCCAGCCTCGCCCTGCAGCGGCTCACCACCCGGGAGCCCGACGACGGGATGGTGGAGGTGGCGATCCGTGCCTTGGAGACGGTGCTGGCGGAGGCTGAGGAGGAACGACCATCGACGGAGGAACAGGTCGTTGCGTCCTAGGATCGGAGTGCCCAGCGTACACCTCGACCAGCGGCTTGTGTGCCGCAGGGACGCGGAGGCCGGGGAGAGCGAAAAAGGCACAATCCCCTTGCGCTCTCTGCGCCTTCGCGGTGGGATCGTCCTTGCCTTGCTCTTCGCACTGGCGCTGCTGAGTGGCTGTGGAGGGGTGATCACCCCGGAACGGGAGGTGAGCCCCTCTCCCACTTCTCCGCTCTTCCCCTCACCTACTCTTCTCCGCCCGACATCCCTCCCCCCGTATCGCCCGACTCCTACTACTCCCACGCCGACCCTTACCCCGACCCCCATCGTCCACGTGGTCCAGCAGGGGGAGACCCTCTCCAGCATCGCGGCCCGCTATGGGGTGAGTGTCGAGGCGTTGCAGGTGGTCAATGGGATCGAGAATCCCCTGCTGCTGCAGGTGGGACAGGAGTTGGTCATCCCCACCGGCGAGGAGCCCGTGTCGCCAGGGGGCGGTCTCCTCCTCCCCACGCCGACTCCCCTGCCCATCGGCGTGCGCGGGGTGGGCTTTTACGAGACGCCCGTGGGTAGCCTGGACTGCTATGGCGAGGTCGTCAACACCACTCCCTACACGGTGACGAACGTCTTGGTGCGCGTAACGTTGTTCGACGCCGGTGGCAACGCCCTGCTCACCGGGGAGGCCTTCGCTGCCACCGATTTCCTCTTCCCTTCCGGCCGTGCTCCCTACGACCGGGCTCCGTTCCGTATCCTCTTCCTCTCCCCGCCTGAGGCGTTCGCCAGTCACCAGGTGACGGTGCTGCGGGGTGAGGTGGCCGGGGCTCTGGCAGCGGACTACGTTCCGCTGGCCGTCTCCAACGTGGCGGGAGCGCCCTCAGCCCCCCAGTTCGAGGTGCGCGGGGAGGTCCGTAACGCCGATCCGGAGCAGACGGCGAAACGAGTCGTCGTGGTGGTGACCACCTACGACGGCGAAGGTCGGGTGAACGGTTTCCGCCAGCGGATGCTGGAAACGGAGGGGCTGGCCCCCGGTCAGACGATGCCCTTTCAATTCCTCATCACCACCTACGGGGGATCTCCGGCCGACTTCTCGGTCGTGGCCTATGGGCGGACGCAGGCCGCTGGCGGGGAGTGATGGGGCTAGGAAGGCGGGTCGCAATGGACAGGGGAGCAGGAGATGGTTTACCGTTGGCTTAGAGCGCTTGCCCGGTTGCTGGTCGCTCTGCTGATGCGGGTCGAGGTGGTGGGGAAGGAAAACTTTCCAAAGGAGGGCCCCTATATCCTCGTCGTCAACCACCTCTCCGTCTTCGACACCGTGGTCCTCCTCGCAGTCTGTCCCCACACCATCCGCGCCTTCGCTGCGGCCAAGCACCGGCGGAACCCCATCTACGCGCCGTTGCTGGCGGCGGCCGGGTCGATCTGGGTGCGGCGGGGGGAGATGGACCGACAGGCGCTGCGCGGCGCGCTGGAGGTGTTGCGGAGGGGAGAAGTGCTGGGCTTGGCCCCCGAGGGAACCCGGGCCCGGGGGACCTACGCCCTCCAGCCGGGAAAGACCGGCGCGGCCTACCTGGCTACTCGCGCCGACGTGCCGATTCTGCCGGTGGGATTGACCGGCACGGAGAAGGTGAAGGAGTGCTTCCCCCGGCTCCGACGGGCCCGCGTGCGGGTGGTGGTGGGAAAACCTTTCCGGCTGCCGGAAAGCGGCCGAGTGCGGGGCCAGAAACTACGCGAGTACACCGATATGATTATGTATCGCATCGCCGCCCTCCTTCCTCCGGAATACCGTGGCGTCTACTCCCAACTTCCCGACCCGTCGCCCGCCTCCGCTCGGACGGAGGGCCGATCTTCTGCGTCGCGGGCTGCGGAGGGCCGGGCTTAGCCTTCGCCGGGTCTTTCCGGTGGGACCGATCGGGGTGGACGGCGGCGGGGGAGGGGGGAACGGGATGGGGGATAGCGGCAGGACCGGCGGCCGACGGGCCCGGTGGCTCCGTTGGCTCGGGCGCGGGACCGGCTCGCTCGTAGCGGGGTTCTGGCTGTTCATCGCCGTCGTAGGCGCGGTCGGGGGAGCCGAGCCGTGGACGTTGGAGTCGTCGATCCTGACAGGGCTGATCGTCTGCTCGGTGGCGGGGGTCGCCGTTGCGTGGTGGCGAGAGGGGCTGGGAGGGATCCTCCTGTTGGTCATCGCCGCCGCGCACGGCCTGTTCGCCTATTTCGCCGCAGGCCACAACAAGGGGATGGCCGTCGTGGTGTCGGGCGGCCCTTTCCTGGTGGTCGGATTGCTGTTCCTAGCCAGTTGGTGGGGAAGGAGGAAAGATGGACAAGGGGAATGAGCAGAAGAAGATCCTGGCCCTCGTGATCCTGGGGATCGGCGCGGTGCTGTACGTGGCGGCGATCGTGTGGGCGGGGATCGCCAGCCTGCAGTACGCTGCCACCGGACCCGTGAACCTCCCCGAGTTCGTGGAACAGGTGATCGTGGTCATCGGCGGGGCCCTGGCGACCCACTTCGGGGCTTGGATGGGTATCACCTTCAGCCAGGGACGCACTTTGGCCAGTTTCAGGGGGCTGCTCAGGTTGGATCAGATGGCCCAGGTCCTGGCCTATCTGTACCTCGGCTGCCTCGTGCTCGGCCTGATCTTCTGGGGCGCGACCGGCTTCTCCCCGAACGCCGCCGGCGTCCTCCAGAACCTCTCCTACACGATCCTCGGCGTCTTCGCCGGCGTGGTCGCCGTGTGGCTGAAGGAGGGGTAGAAGCCCGACGAGAGGGGTTTCGCGTCGGGGTAGGCCATTCAGAAGGGCCAGGTGCGACGCACCTCTAAGGTGCGTCGCACCCAGCAGGGGGCTAATCCGCCAGATCCTCCCCGATCTCCAGTTCCCCTTCCAGGCCGAAGTCGGCCGGGGTCTTGTGGATCTCGGGGGCCTGGACGTGTTTCGCTACCATCTCGGTGGTGTCCACCACCCCCAATTGCTCGAACAGGAAACCGAACTGCTTCTCCAGCGCCTCGCCGATGGCCGCGCGGGTCTCCTCGGGTAGGTCCCAGAAGGCCCGCTTGAACGGCCCCAGGCCCCGCTTGCGGTTCTTGTAGATGAACTGCTCCTCGGTCTGCCCTTCCTTCCACTGGTCGGCGAAGTGCTCCTTGACGTAGGCGTAGACCTTCTCCCGCAGGTCGGCCGGGAAGAGGGGGTGGTCGTAGATGATGTTCTGGAAGCCGGTCGCCAGGTGGACCTCGCAGGCACCGGCCTCGGCGAATTTGTGGAAGGCCTCCGGCGGGAGGGTGGACGCGCCGTGCTGGACCGCGCCAGCGAGCCCGTATTCCTTCCGGGCGACGTAACTCAACCGCCGGAGCGTGTCGAAGTCGATCTTCACGCGGGCCAGCGTGCCGTCGGGCAGGACGACGCCGCCGTGGGCCGTGCCGGTCTGGATGCTCAACTTGGAAAGGCCCGCCATCCCCTTCGGCAGGGCCGCGTTGTAGCCGTCCATAAAGGCACGCAGTTCCTCCTCCGTGGAGTTCTTCCCGCCTACCTCGCCGATCTCTCCGCCGACGGAGATGGTTATCCCCTCCGGCTCCAGGCCGCGGATGACCTCGGTGAAGCGGGCGCACAGTTCAAAGTTAACCCGCTGCTGCTCGGTGACGGTGGGCTGGCTGAGGTCGACCAGGGTGGAGGTGTCGATGTCGATGTTGAAGAAGCCGGCCGCAATGGCTTCCCGGATCAGTTCCTCCACCGCCTTCAGTTCTGCTTCCGGTTCGGTCTTGTACTTTTTCGCGCTCACCTGGAAGTGGTCGCCCTGGATGAAAAGGGGGCCGCGGTACCCCTCGCGGATCGCCGCGCCGATGACGACGGTGGCGTACTCCGCCGGTCGTTGGCTGGTGTAGCCGATCTCAGAGCGGGCGATCTCGAAGATCATCGCTCCCACGTTCCGGGCCATCGCCGCGCGGAAGACGGCGCGGGCCATATCGTAGGTGAGGGTGCGCAGGTTCATCGCCGGGACGGTCCACCCTTCCCCCGTCTCGCCGCGCCCGCGGGCCATATACAGGTCGTGAATCGAGGTGGGGCGAATGCCCAGCGCCTGCCCCAGTTCCCACAGCAGGTAACGGGCGGTCGCCTGCACCTCTCCCTCGGCAAAGACGCCGTTGTAGACCAGTTCGTCCAGCACTGGCCCGCGCAGTTTCGCCTCGTCCACAACCTTCACCTGCCCATCCTCCACCGCCACGATCCCCTTTAGCGACCGCACCAGTTCATCGACCGTCTGTTTTACCATCGTCTCCTCCCTACAGTACGTCGTGTGTCCTGCGTCTTGCTCCCTGCTCCCTGCTCCCTGTTTCCCTGCTCCCTGCTACTTGATCTCCGGTCCCTTCGTCCAATCGTACCCGATCTCCGGGTCGTCGTGGGGGATGCGGCCCTCGTCGGTGCCGTCGTACTCCCGGGAGGTGATGTAGAAGACGTGCGCCGGTCCCTCCAAAACCCGGTAGCCGTGGGCCACGCCCGGCGGGATCTTGAGGACGATGGGCGGGTGTCCATCCCCCATCAGGAACTCCATCAGTTCCCCGTGGGTGGGGGAATCGGGACGGGTGTCGTAAAGGGCGGCCTTGATCACGCCGCAGGCCACGTACCACCAGTCCACCTGGCGCTGGTGGACGTGCCACGCCTTGGCGACCCCCGTGTGGCTCACCGTGTGGCTCCACTGGGCGAACCCCTCGGCGAAGATCGGGTCGCTGGCCCGGAGGATCTCCCGGAAGAACCCCCGCTCGTCGGTGTGGGTGACCAACTCCTTGACCTCGACCCCGTGGATCATCGAATCGACCTCCTGTGAGACGTTGTGTGCAGGGATTATAGCAGAGTTGAACGGGATGTCCAGCGATTTGAAACCGCGAGCGGTTCGTGCTATAGTCGAAATCCGAAATTCCCAATCCCCAATCCGGAGGTGGGTATGGTCATCACGAAAGAACTGCACCTCAGCACCCGCGGTCACACCGATGTGGTCGACATCACCGGCGAGGTGGCCCAA
>DROW01000163.1 GCA_011388675.1 Chloroflexota bacterium
CGCGGATATGGCGGAGCGGCCCGCCACTGGCCCCAGCAGGTACGCCCCGACAGCGACCCGGTGACGGTAGGAGACGAGGCGGTACTGATCGCGCGGCGTACCGGCTGTCCCATGGCGGTCGGCCCAGACCGGCCGGCGGCCGCGCGCGCCCTCCTGGAGTGGCACGAGTGCGACGTGATCGTCAGCGACGATGGCCTCCAGCACTATGCGTTGGGGCGGGAGATCGAGATCGCCGTGGTGGACGGTGTACGCCGCTACGGCAACGGTCACTGCCTGCCGGCGGGCCCACTTCGGGAGGGACGCCGGCGGCTGCGGGGGGTGGACTTCATCGTCAATAACGGCTCCCGCGGCCGTCTGGAGTATCCCATGCGGCTGCGGCCTGGGGAGGTTTTGCCCCTGAACGGGGAGGGGGAGGGGCGTTCCCTCGAGAGTTTCCGTGAGCGACGCGTCCACGCGGTGGCGGGCATCGGCAATCCGGGGCGCTTCTTCGAGATGCTGCGGCGCCACGGACTGGAGGTGGTGGAGCACCCCTTCCCCGACCACCACCCCTATCGTGCCCCGGATCTCCGGTTCGAGGAGCGGCTGCCCATTCTGATGACCGAGAAGGATGCGGTAAAATGCCGCGCACTGGGAGTGTCTGATGCCTGGTACCTCCCCGTGGAAGCGGATGTGGAGGGGGGGTTCCGAGAGCGGCTGCTGGAACGCCTCGCCAGACTGGAGAAGAGCGGTACCGGCAAGCCGGACCGCCCCGCCTGAACCCGCTCCGCCCGGCGGAACGGCAACGAGGAGAGTGGAAGTGGACACCAAACTGCTGGATATCCTGGCCTGCCCCGTCTGTCATGGCAAGCTCGTCTACCGCAAGGAGCAGGAGGAACTGGTCTGCAAGGTGGACCGGCTGGCGTTCCCCATCCAGGACGGGATTCCGGTGATGCTGGAGGAGGAGGCGCGCCAGCTTCCCGCCGACGAAGAGATCGGGGACTGACGGAGAAGTGACTATCCCCTTTCACGTGGTCATCCCGGCCCGCCACGCCTCGAGCCGTCTTCCGGGCAAGCCCCTGCTGCCTCTGGCGGGGCGGCCGATGGTGGAGCACGTCTGGCGACGGGCCTGCGAGAGTGGTGCCGAGGAGGTGGTGATCGCCACCGATCATGAAGGCATCGCCGAGACCGCCGCCGCTTTCGGTGCAGAGGTCTGCATGACCGCCGCCGACCACCCCTCGGGCACCGACCGCCTCTCCGAGGTGGTCGCCCTGCGCGGCTGGAGCGACGAGCGGATCGTGGTCAACCTGCAGGGAGACGAGCCGCTCATGCCCCCCGCGCTGGTCCGTCAGGTGGCCGAGGATCTCCACGGTCATGCCGATGCGGTGATCACCACCCTCTGCACCCCCATCTCCAGCCGCGACGAACTCTTCGATCCCCATGCGGTGAAGGTTGTGCGTGACGAGCGGGGCTATGCCCTCTATTTCAGTCGTGCGCCGATCCCCTGGGATCGTGACCGCTTCGCCGGAGGAGGGGAGGCCCTGGCGGTGGATGCCCACTTCCGCCACGTGGGCATCTACGCCTACCGGGCCGGTTTCCTCCGCCACTATGCCGAACTCCCCCCCAGCGACCTGGAGAGGCTGGAGTCTCTGGAGCAGTTGCGGGTTCTGTCCGCGGGATACCCCATCCATGTGAGTGTCACTGCCACGCCGCCTGGTCACGGCGTCGATACCCGGGAGGATGTGGAAAGGGTGGAGAGGCTGCTGGGAGGCGGCTGAGTCCCCCGGCTTTCCGCCGGTTGAAAGAGCCCGGGGAAGGGCTTTTCAACTGCCTGTCAGAGCAGTTCCAGGTCGAGGAAATCGGGATGAAGCGCCAGACGGTCGCCGGTCAACACGGGAATGGTATGGGTTCGCGGGACGCGGCGCCCGGCATTGCCGTACTGGTCGGGCTGGATGGTGTGCGTGTCGCTCTCCTGGAGAACCAGCGAAGGGCCGTCCTCCAGCACCTCGATCACGTGGCAACGCCAGCCGAGGAAACGGACCTCCAGGCCGATCATGCCGCGAAGCTGGTCGAGTGAGATCTCGAGGGGCTGGTCCATGTTCTCCGACATGTGGCGTCGATTCCGCAACTGGCTGACACGAAGGTTACTGTATAACGGGCGAGGGGAATCGACAAACCCCGCCCCCGACACGCAACGGGAAGAGAAAATGGTTCATGTGCTGTTCGTCTGTCTCGGCAACATCTGCCGCTCACCCACTGCCCAAGGCGTCTTCACCAAGATGGTGGAGGAGGAGGGGCTGTCACACCTGATCGCTATCGATTCCGCCGGTACCCACGCCTACCATCGTGGCGAACCGCCGGATTCCCGCGCCCAGAGTGCGGCGGCCCGTCGTCAGGTGGACCTCAGCGGCCTGCGCGCGCGAGTTTTCACCGCGGAGGATTTCGAGCGATTCGATTACGTCCTGGCCATGGATCGGGAGAACCATGCCCATCTGGAGGCCATCTGCCCCGATCACCATCGTGCCAAGCTCCGGCTCTTTCTCGAGTTCGCGCCCCACCTGGAGGTGGACGAGGTCCCCGATCCCTACTATGGCGGTACGGCGGGCTTCGATCGGGTGCTGGACCTCATCGAGGAGGCCTCCCGGGGACTCATCGAAGAGATCCGCCGAAACCACCTCCGCTGAGTTCACCGGCTGGGTGAGGGGCGAGCCCCTTCACGACCCGTTTCCGCTCTCCTCCTTCGCGGGGTGAGAGGCGGGAGGCTCATCGGAAGCCTTTCGAACCCCCTGCTCACCCCTGGCGGAGGCGGCTGCCGGCTGCTCTTCCACCGATTGGGGCTTCGGTGGGGAGGCTGGCGGTTCCCCCTTGCTGTGTTCCTCCCTGTCCGCGGCAGGCAGAGGGCGAACGGGCGCGGCGAGCGGGGCAGGAGCTTCACTTTTCGCCGTGCGTTCCCCGGCAGGCGGTTTCACCGCCGCGGCGGGCCTCACCGGGGGTGAGGGGGGAGTTTCGTCCGCCGGCGGACGAGGGGATTCTGTCGCGCCCTGTCCGGGGGCGGAGGGTGACACTTCGCGAGAGGAGGGGTTCGTCCTCTCCCGATCACCGCCTGCGGCGCCCTGTTCCTGCCGCCCCGCCTCGCCATCGCTGGCGGCCGGCCGGCGACGGCGGCCGCTGCTCTTCTTCCGTGCAGAGCTCTTCTTGCGGGGGGAAGGGGACGTCTCGGCCGACGGGGTCGCCTTCACGCCGGGCGAGGAGGTCTCTTCCCGCGGCGTGGACGGGGTCTCGGGGGAGGGCTGTTCCGCTGTCGCGTTCCTCTCGCTCCCCTTCGTCTCCGTCGACGTCGTCCCGTTCTCCCCCCCGGAGGCCTCGGCACCTCCGCCCTGACCCGCGGAGCGGCGCCGGCGGCGCCCCCCGCGGCGGCCACGACGACTGGCGCCGCTGCGCCCCTTGCCACCCTCGCCCCCGCTCTCGGAAGCGGTTTCCCGGGTCTTTTCCGGAAGGGCGGGTGTCGCCTCCGGTGCACTCCGGGCACGGCCCTGCTCCCGTTCCGTTTCGGCCGCGCCGTTGCGTCCCTGGCCGCCGCGGCGGGTCCGCTGACCACTGCGTGCGCCGGGTCCCCTCTGGCTTCCGGTACGAGCGCGACGGCCCTGCTGGCCGGCGGGGCGACCCTGCGGCTGTCCCCCCCGGCCCTTCTTCTCGGGCTCGCGTTCGGCGGGCTCTTCCTGGCGGGGGCCACCGAACAGGCTGGTCCAGAGGCGCTTGATGAAGCCGCCGTCGGTGGACGGTTCCGGAGTCTCCTCCACCCGGCTGGTGGTCGCCGGTCTCGGGGTCGGGGCGGGCGGAGCCGGTGGTGCGACGGTCTTCACCGCCGGCTGCTCCATCGGCTTCTTGACGGCCCCCGGCAGGCTCTCCTCGATCGCCTCGCTCTCCAGTACCCGCTTGTAACTGGTGGTCGTCTCCTCCTTGTCGTCCCTGCGCAGCCGCTTCACCTCGTAGTGGGGGGTCTCGAGGCTGGTGGTGGGGATGACGACGATGGAGACGGTGTGGCGTTTCTCGATATCGCTCACCACCTCCCGCTTCTCGTTCATCAGGAAGGTGGCCACGTCGATGGGGACATGGGCGACCACCTTGCCGGTGCTCTCCTTCATCGCCTCCTCCTCGAGGAGACGGAGGATGGCCAGGGCGAGCGACTCCACACCGCGGATGGTGCCCTGACCGCTGCAGCGCGGGCAGACCACCTGGCTCGATTCGCCCAGGGAGGGGCGCAGGCGCTGACGGGACATCTCGAGCAGGCCGAAGCGGGAGATGCGCCCCACCTGGACCCGGGCCCGATCCATCTTCAGGGCCTCGCGCAGGCGGTTCTCCACCTCCCTCTGGTTGCGGCTGTTCATCATGTCGATGAAGTCGATCACCACCAGGCCGCCGATGTCACGCAGGCGCAACTGCCGGGCGATCTCCTCCGCCGCCTCCAGGTTGGTCTGCAGGGCGGTCTCCTCGATATCGGCCCCCTTGGTGGCACGCGCCGAGTTGATGTCGATGGAGACCAGCGCCTCGGTGGGGTCGATGACGATGGCGCCCCCCGAAGGGAGGCGCACCTCGCGGTTGAAAGCGGTCTCGATCTGGCTCTCGATCTGGAAGCGGGTGAAGAGGGGGATGTGATCGCTGTAGAACTTCAGTTTGTGCAGGTTGTGGGGCATCACCTGCTCCATGAAGGCGCGCGCCTCCTCGTAGGTCTCCTTTCCATCCACCAGCACCTCTCCGATGTCGCTGCGCAGGTAGTCACGCAGGGCGCGGATGATGACGTTGCTCTCCTGGTAGATGAGGAAGGGGGCAGGACGCTCCCGGGAGGCCTGCTCGATCGCCTTCCAGAGGTGGAGCAGATAGTCGAGGTCCCACTGCAGTTCCTCGGTGGAACGGCCGACCCCTGCGGTACGCACGATCAGCCCCATCCCCTCGGGAATGTCGAGGCTGGCCAGCGATTCACGGATGGTATTGCGATCCTCGCCCTCGATGCGGCGGGAGATTCCCCCGGCACGGGGGTTGTTGGGCATCAGCACCAGGTAGCGGCCGGCGAGGCTGATGAAGGTGGTGAGGGCGGCTCCCTTGTTGCCGCGCTCCTCCTTCTCCACCTGGACCACCAGCTCCTGGCCTTCGCGCATCACCTCCTTGATGTTGACCCGGCCGCCGCCGCTGGCCGCGCCTTCCCTGAAATAGCTGCGGGCGATCTCCTTGAGGGGGAGGAAACCGTGCCGTTCCGCGCCGTAGTCGACGAAGGCGGCCTCGAGGCTGGGTTCGATGCGGGTGATCTTACCCTTGTAGATGTTTGATTTCTTCTGCTCCCGGGAGGGGCTTTCGATATCGAGATCGTAGAGGCGCTGGCCATCTACCATGGCCACCCGCAACTCCTCTTCCTGAGTTGCGTTGACGAGCATTCTCTTCATTGTATGCGGTCTCTCCAGCGCTCGACCGCCACCACGGCGTAAGCCAATCACTCGGCGCACGGTCTGCCCGGAGCAACGAGGGCGCCAACCGGAGGAGGCGCAGCAGGAACTGTTGCAGAATCAGGTGCATCGTGCGTTACCAGTTGTCGTCGGGCTACACGCCCGGGGTACGCATCAGGCCGTGGCCCGGCATCTGCCGGGATGGGGTCGGCCCTGTCGGGATGGGCCGTGCCCCGGAGATCCTGTGTCGTCCGGAACGACTGGCGGGCGTCGACCGCCAGGGGTGACGCCATTCGTGTTCGGCTTCCCGCTTGCAGGATCGGGAGCGCTTTCGTTGTCTGTTGAACTCCAGACCACCGGGCGAAGCTGCCGCGCCCGGTGGGTGAAAACCCGGATCGGCCATCGCCGACCACCAATGGTTCTTGGGTACTGCGCGGGTGGATCATCCCCCCGCTGACGCCTGGCTGCCGTCTCACCGCCGCCAGAGGCCGGAAAAAAGTCCTCGACACTATACCAACGATCCGGAAGCGCGGCAAATTCTCCCAAAAAACAAGGTCTCCCCTTCTCCTCGTCCCTCAGTCGAGGAGAGAGCGTCGGGCAATGCTGGTACCATACACCCATGGATGGGGAACAGAACCGGCCGGCCGCCCGCGTCGAGGTGATCGACGCCGCCGCGGCGGGCCAGCGGATCGACAACTGGCTGCTCTCCCGGCTCAAGGGGGTGCCCAAGAGCCGGGTCTACCGCCTGCTGCGTACGGGGCAGGTGCGGGTCAACGGCGGACGCATCAAGGCGCCCTATCGCCTGCGGGCGGGTGACCGGGTGCGTATCCCTCCCGTGCGGACCGCCGTCGAGGGTGAGACGCCGGCCATCCCGGAAGGGGTGATCGCGAGACTCCGGGAGGCGGTGCTCCACGATGCGGACGATCTGCTCGTGATCGACAAACCGTCCGGAATCGCCGTCCACGGGGGTAGCGGTCTGGCCTGGGGGGTGATCGAGGCGCTGAAGAGCCGGGAACCTGGCTTCCTCGAACTTGTCCATCGTCTGGACAGGGAGACCAGCGGTTGTCTTCTGCTCGCCCGCAGCCGGGAGGCGCTGCTGGCCACCCAGCGGGCGTTCCAGCAGGGTGAGGTGGAGAAGAGCTATCTGCTGCTGGTGCGCAGCGAGTGGCCGGAGGGGCGGATGCGGGTGGACGCGCCCTTGCGGCGTGACCTGCAGCGCGGGGGGGAGCGAGTGGTCGAGGTGCGGCAGGACGGGCGTGAGGCGCTCACCGAGTTCGAGGCGGTGGAACGCTATCGCGGTGCGACGCTGGTGAGGGCTGTTCTGCACACCGGTCGTACCCATCAGATCCGCGTCCATGCCGCCCATCTGGGACACCCGCTGGCAGGCGACGACCGCTACGGGGACCGGGCCTTCAACCGGCAGATGAGGGAGCTGGGGTTGCGGCGACTCTTTCTTCATGCCAGCAGTCTGGTTCTGCCGGTGCCGGGCCGCGACGAACGCCTGACCGTCTCCTCGCCGCTGCCGGAAGAGCTGCAAGACGTGTTGAACCGACTGGAGAACCGATGAGACCTGACACTTTTCCCCGCCTGGTGATCTTCGACTGGGACGGGACCCTGATGGACTCCGAACACCATATCGTCGCCTGCCTCCACGCCGCCATGGACGATCTGGGCCTGGAGCGGCTCCCTGCGGAACGGGTGAGGGGGATCATCGGGCTCGGCCTGCGTGAGGCGGTGGAGGGGCTCTTCCCCGGGCGTGGCGCCGACGATGCCTTCGTGGACCGCTTCGTGGCCGCCTACCGGAGCCACTTTTTCGATCCCGCAGCGGGATCGAGCCTCTTCGAGGGGGCCCGGGAGGTGGTGGAACAGTTGCACGGGGAGGGGTTTCTGCTCGCGGTGGCGACCGGCAAGAGTCGCCGTGGCCTGGAGATGGCGCTCGATCAGACGGGGCTGCGCAGTGCCTTTCACGTCACCCGTTGTGCCGACGAGAGTCGTTCCAAGCCCCATCCCCAGATGCTGTGCGAGATCCTCGACGAGGTGGGGGTCGCCGCAGCCGAGGCGGTGATGGTGGGGGACACCGAGTTCGACCTGGCGATGGCCGTCGCGGCGGGCGTGGGAGGTATCGGCGTGAGCTACGGTGTCCACGAGGTGGAGCGTTTGAAACGCCATCGACCGTTGGCGCTCATCCATCAGATTCGTGAACTGCCGCACGTGCTGATGGCACTTCCCAAGGAGACGGCCGGCATGGAGCCGGCCATGGAAAACAAGAAAGCGAGGGTGATCCATGAGTGAGCGAGAGGACCCGGGGCACAAGACTCCGGCAGATGCGGGATGGGAGCGGGAACTGCTGAAGGATCTGGCGTGGGCCTCCCTCAAGGAACAGCGGCGGGCGCGACGCTGGGGGCTGCTCACCCGCTTCCTGTTCCTCGGTTATCTGGTTGCCCTGCTGTG
Organism: Chloroflexota bacterium; assembly: GCA_011388675.1. Taxonomy (GTDB): domain Bacteria; phylum Chloroflexota; class Anaerolineae; order B4-G1; family DUEL01; genus DUEL01. The sequence continues at coordinate 7,866 of DROW01000163.1, forward strand.
GGTCTTCACCGCCGACCAGACGGAAGTGACGCTGCACAAGCCTGGTGACCAGTTCGCGGCCGTGGTGGATCTGCAGGGAATCATCGCCGAGGACAGCGAGGCCTCGGCGGAGCTGGTGATCGCCGCCCTGCGGGATGCCTTCGAGGCGAAGGGGGCCAAGGGAGTGATCCTGCGGGCCAACAGCCCCGGCGGCAGCCCCGTACAGTCCGACTACGTCTTCAATGAGATCCGCCGGTTGCGGGAGGAGTATCCGGATATGCCCCTCTACGCGGTGATCACCGATCTCTGTGCCTCCGGTTGCTACTACATCGCTGCGGCGGCCGACGAGATCTACGCCAACCCCTCCAGCATCGTCGGCTCCATTGGCGTGATCAACGCCGGGTTCGGCTTCGACGAGGCGATTCGCAAGCTGGGTCTCGAGCGGC
>DROW01000164.1 GCA_011388675.1 Chloroflexota bacterium
AACCAAGTGACCAAGTAACCAAGTAACCGAATAACCAAGTAACCGAACAACCTAGCACCCGAACAACCTAGCAATCCACCACGCCGGAGGAGCACACACCATGTTCCACCCTGCCGACCGCGTCCTCGTCGCTGTGATGAACAACCGGCGCGATTTCGAGATTGCGCGGGACAAAGGATGGTATCGGATTCCGGTGAAGCACGCCCCGCCCAGCACCACCGAGGCCGTCGTGTTGGCCTTCTACTTCACGAAGGCGTTCGGTGAGGAGGGTTGGGCCATCCACTGGTATGCTCCGATCCGCGGACACGAACTGGTCCGCCGCCGGGATCTCCTGCCGGACGAGTCGGACCACCCTCGGGCCGACGAACCGTACTACAAGATCCAACTGGGGCCCCTGGTCCGACTGGAGCGGCCGATCCCCAGCCTCCGCTGGCGTCGGATCGCGTTCATCGAGACTACCTGGGATCGGTTTACCGCTGCGCGCGAGATTCGTGATCTTTTCGCACCTGGCACCGATGGGCGGTTCGTCACTTTGATGGACGCGGAGTGGGAGGGTTTCCTCGATGGCGATTCGTCCGGGCGGGTTCTCCGGTCTGCATAGAGCGCGAAAGCAGAGGCTGTCTGGCTTGCGCGAGGCCAACTCGTTTTAATCACACCCAAGTGAAAGGAGGAGGTTCCTATGCTTATCACCCACGCGCGGATTGCTACTTTTGGTCCGGAGCCCGAATTGATCGAGGACGGCGCGTTGTTGATCCGAGGCGAGACAATCGCCGAGGTCGGCACTACGATGGAACTGACCACCCGCCATCCGCGGGAGGAGCGGTGGGACGCCGAAGGGCAACTGGTGATGCCCGCCGCCGTCTGCGGCCATACCCATTTTTACGGGGCCTTCGCTCGCGGGATGGCGATCCCCGGCGAGCCCCCGTCCAACTTCCCGCAGATCCTGGAACGGCTCTGGTGGCGGCTGGATAAGGCCCTCACCTTAGAGGATGTCCGTTACTCCGCCCTGGTCTGCCTCATCGATGCCATCCGCCACGGCACCACCACGTTGATCGACCACCACGCCAGTCCCAACGCGATCGCGGGCAGTCTCGACGTCATCGCCGAGGCGGTGGAACAGGCCGGCCTGCGCGCGTCCCTCTGCTACGAGGTGACCGACCGGGACGGGCCGGAGCGGGCGCGGGCGGGCATTGAGGAGAACGTGCGCTTTGCCCGCGAGGGTTTGGGTCCGCATCTCGCTGCTTCCTTCGGCCTCCACGCCTCCCTCACCCTGTCCGACGAGACGCTGGCCGACTGCGTCGCCGCGGCGCAGGAACTGGGCCTGGGCTTCCACATCCACGTCGCCGAGGACGTAGCCGACCAGGAGGACAGCCTGCGTAAGAGCGGCAAACGGGTCGTTCATCGACTCCGCGACGCGGGGGTCCTAGGGCCGAAGACCATCGCCGTCCACTGCGTTCACGTAGACGAGGGGGAGATCCAGACCCTGGCGGAGACCGGGACCTGGGTCACCCACCAGCCTCGATCGAATATGAACAACGGAGTCGGCGTGGCCCCGGTCGAGGAGATGGTGCGGGCAGGTGTGCGCGTGGCGCTGGGCAACGACGGGTTCTCCAACAACATGTTCGCCGAGATGAAGGCCGCCTACCTCGTTCACAAACTGGCCCAGCGCGATCCGCGAGCGATGCCCGGCGATCTGGTGATGCGGCTGGCCTACGAGAACAACGCGGCCCTCGCCCGCATCTTCTGGCCCGAACTGACACTGGGGCAGATCACTTCGGGGGCCGCGGCCGACCTGGTTTTCCTCGAGTACCATCCGACGACCCCCCTGACGGCGGACAACCTCCCCTGGCACATCCTGTTCGGAGTGGAGGCCTCGGTGATCACCGCTACCGTCAGCGCCGGGCGGGTGCTGATGCGGGATCGCCGACTGCTGACCCTCGACGAGGAGGAGATCACCGCCCGCTCACGGGAACTGGCGGCAAAGGTGTGGAAACGGCTGGTATGAACGGGAAGTTCTGTGGGACGTTGTTGACAAAACCCCTTCCCTGTGCTACCATACGGTCGCTGTCGGAGCGGCGCTCTCCTTTGTGAGAGCGTCCTTTGTTTGAGACCCCGCGGCGAAGCACGGGGCGAGCGGTACCGGAGGGGGGGATGAACGTCGTCGTTACGGGATCGATCGCTTACGACTATCTGATGCGCTTCCCTGGGCGGTTCGTGGAGCACATCCTGCCCGACCAGTTGGCCAACCTTTCTCTGAGTTTCCTGGTGGACGAGATGCGGAAGCAGCGGGGAGGATGTGCGGCCAACATCGCCTACAACCTGGCCCTGCTGGGCGAGCGTCCCCGACTGATGGGGACCGTCGGGCGGGATTTCGGCGAATACCGGGAATGGCTGGAGGCCCACGGGGTGGATACGTCGCTGACCCGGGAGGAGCCCGACCTGTTCACCGCCTCTTTCTTCGTCAACACCGACCAGGACGGCAACCAGATCGCCAGTTTCTACACCGGCGCGATGGCCCGGGCGAGGGACCTCTCGCTGCGCGATGCGGAGGTCGGGGAGGTGGACCTGGTCGTCATTTCCCCCAACGACCCGGTGGCGATGGTGAGGTACGTCGAAGAGTGCCGGGAACTGGGGATCCCGTACCTGTACGACCCCAGCCAGCAGATCGTGCGTCTCTCCGGCGAGGACCTGCGTGCCGGAGTGGAAGGGTGCGACCTGCTGGTGGTCAACGAGTATGAGTTCGAACTGTTGCAACGGCGGACCGGAATGAGCGCAGACGAGTTGCGGGCGGCTCCGGCCCGGGCCTGCGTGGTGACGCGGGGAGCGGAGGGCTCGGTGATCTGGGCGGACGGGACCGATTACGAGATCCCGGCCGTCCGTCCGGAACGGGCCGACGACCCCACCGGCGTCGGCGATGCCTACCGGGCGGGCCTCATCAAGGGGTTGGCTATGGGCCTCCCGTGGGACCTGACGGGGCGGCTGGGCAGCCTGGCGGCTACCTACGCTCTGGAGCAGCCGGGGCCGCAGAGCCACCAGTACACGCTGGCGGAGTTCGTCGCGCGCTTCCGGAAGGTCTTTGGCGAGGAGGGGGCACTGGCGGCTCTTGTGACCCTGGAGTAAAGGCGGAAGTCGTATGGCCCGGTTGACCCGAGATCTGTTGAGTATCTACAACCTGAGAACCGTCCGATGGCAGATCGTAAAACGGGGGAAGGCGTACCACGCCCAGGGCCGCGTGACCATTGCCGAGTTCACTGGCGATTCGGCTACTTGTATCGTTCGGGGGAGTCACGGCCAGCGGTACACCGTCGTCCTGAGAGCGGAGGGAAAGAACCGTCTCGCTACCTCCTGTACGTGCCCCTATGCTGCTAGGGAGGGCGTGTGCAAGCACGTCGTCGCTGCCACGATGGCGGTGCGCCAGTACGTCGTCGAAGTCGTGGAGAACCGCTGGGATTTCAAACTGGAACAGATACTGGAAGCCCCCTTTCCCAAACGCCGCCGCGCTTCTGACTATGTTTTGGTCTACTCTCTCCGCAAAGACCATCTGGGGCGTTTCCGCTTTGTGCCCCTCTTCGTCGCCCTCAGCCGTTGGTGGCAGGCTCCCCGGGAACGGCTGGACATGGAGGCTTTCAACCGGTACTTGGCAGAGGACCTGTCGTGGCAGCAGGTAGCGCGCCTGGTTGAAAAGGGCCTGGATCCCTATGCCTGCCGCAACCTCCCACCGGATGCCGTCCAGACGTGTAATCTTATGGTTAGTGCCGCTCGTTACTACGACTATTACTATCGTGTTGAGGGGATCTCGATCGACCGGGCAGCGGCTTTCTTCCCCATCCTGGCCTACCAGAACGTCCCGGTCTTTTTGACGAAGAGAAAGAAGGTACGGTGCCTTCGCTGGCACCCCCAACCCGTCCAGGTCGTTGGGGTTCTGCTTCGCTCCCAGGAGGGGCTGTCGCTCGACCTGGGTGTCTCGATCGGCGAGACGAAGGCTTCTTTCCTAAAAGGGAACCTCGTCGTCCTATCCGCCGATCCGGCGTGGGTCCTGGCAGGAGATTTTCTGGCCCCCGTTGCCAATCCCGAGATCCTCAAACTCCCTGCCGACCTTCCCATCGTCGTTCCTCCGGAGGAGGAGGAGACCTTTCGGTCCCGTTACTTCCCCCGGCTGGCCGAGCGGTTGCCGC
>DROW01000165.1 GCA_011388675.1 Chloroflexota bacterium
CGGTTCCCCCCACCCCTGAAGGCGCAACCCCCACCCCGATCCCCCCACCCGTCCCCAAACCGAACACCGGCGTCCAGGTGGACATCCTGGCCAGCGACCCGGACCAGACGCTCTGGTGGGCCGAGGAACTGGGCGTGGGATGGGTCAAGCAGCAACTGGACTGGGCCTCGGTGGAGAAAGGCCCCGGCGAGTTCGACTGGGTGCAACTGGACTACGTGATCGACCGCTGCAAGCGACACCACTTCCGCGTCCTGCTCAGCGTCGTCGACGCACCGACCTACCTGCGAGCCGACCCCTCCGTCGTCGGACCACCGGTGAACTATGCTGAGTTCCGACGGTTCATGCAGCAACTGGCGGAACGGTACCGGGGCAAAGTGGAGGCCTACGAACTGTGGAACGAGCCAAACCTGGCCCGAGAATGGGGCGGCGACGTGCTCGACCCGGCCCGGTTCGCCGCTTTGGTGGCCGAAGGCGCGCAGGGAGTACGCGCAGGCGACCCCGACGCGCTGGTGATCAGCGGCGCGCCCGGCGTCACCGGCATCAACGACGGCGTCACCGCCATCGACGACCGGGTCTTCCTGCGCGGAATGCTGGAGGCAGGGGTGGCCCAATGGGTCGATGGGATCGGCGCACACCCCTACGGCTTCGCCAACCCGCCGGAGGAAAGCGTAAACGACCCCCACCACGTCGCCCCCAGCCACAACGACCACCCCAGTTTCTTCTTCCGCGACACGCTGGAGGACTACCGGGCCCTCCTGCTGGAGTACGGAGCCGATGATAAGCCCATCTGGGTCACCGAGTTCGGCTGGGCGTCGATGGAAGGGCTGAATATGGACACCACCGGCTGGGAGTACGCCCTCCACGTCTCCGAACAGCAACAGGCCGACTACCTGGTCCGTGCCCTCCAAATGGGCTGGAACACCCCCTGGGTCGGGCCGATGTTCATCTGGAACCTGAACATCGCCGTGATCTACGGCAACTCGCGGCCAGAATCCGCCTACAGTCTGCTGCGCCCGGATGGGAGTTGGCGACCGGCGTTCATCGCGGTGAGGCTGGCGGGACCGCCGTAGGTAGGGGAGCGGGGAGCAAGGGAGCAAGGGAGCAGGGAGCAGGGGAGCAGGGAGCAAGGGAGCAGGGAGCAGGGAGCGGGGAGCAAGACGCAGGAGGCGGGAGATGGAGCCGATAGCGGTGCTGCAGGGGCGGAGGGTTCTGCTGGGGGTGACCGGGGGGATTGGTGCCTACAAGATCTGCGTGCTTGCCAGCCGGTTGACGCAGGCCGGGGCGGAGGTGGACGTGGTGATGACGGAGGCAGCGACCCGCTTTGTCGCCCCACTGACCTTCCAGGCCCTCACCGGCCGCCCGGTCTACACCGATCTGTGGTCCACCCCCGGCCCAGGACTGCCCACCCACATCGCCCACGTCGGTCTGGCCCACAGTGCCGACCTGCTGGTGATCGCCCCGGCGACGGCTAACACGCTGGCCAAACTGGCCCACGGCCTGGCGGATAACCTCCTCACCACCCTGGCCCTGGCCGCCACCTGCCCGGTCCTGGTCGTCCCGGCGATGGACGCCGGGATGTGGTCCAACGTGGCAACCCAGGCCAACGTGCAGACGCTACGGGCGCGGGGGGTCCGCTTCGCCGGGCCAACCTGGGGGCGGATGGCCTCCGGGCTGGAGGGGGAGGGGCGGATGATCGAGCCGGAGGAGATCCTGGGGCACATCCGGCTCGTCTTGGGACGGAACGGCCCGCTCTCTGGCCGCCGCGTCGTCGTCACCGCCGGACCGACCCGGGAGTTCCTCGACCCGGTCCGCTTCCTCAGCAACCCCTCCTCCGGACGCCAGGGGTTCGCGCTGGCCCAGGCAGCGCTGGACCGCGGGGCGCGGGTCACGCTCATCGCCGGCCCGACGCACCTCCCCACGCCCGTCGGGGCCAAGCGAGTGGACGTCATCTCCGCCCAGGAGATGCACGACGCGGTGCTGGAGGCCGTGGCGGAGGCGGACGTGCTGTTGATGGCCGCTGCGGTGGCCGACTACCGCCCGCAGGAAACCGTTCCTCAGAAGATGAAAAAGAAGGACGCGGCTCTGACCCTCCGCCTGGTCCGCACGCCCGACGTGCTGGCAGCGGTGGCCGAGCAACGGGCGAAGACCGGACGGCCCCGCGTGACGGTGGGATTCGCCGCTGAGAGCGAGAACCTGGTCGAGAACGCCCGCGCCAAGATGGAGGCCAAAAGGCTGGACCTCATCGTCGCCAACGACGTCACCGCCGCCGATGCCGGCTTCGCCGTGGGGACCAACCGGGTGGTGATCCTCGACCTCCAGGGCGGTGTGCAGGAACTGCCACTGATGAGCAAATCGGCTGTCGCGGAAGTCGTCCTCGACCGGGTGGTCGACCTGCTGGAAACCGCGATCTCCTCACGGCGGTCTGCGTAGGAAACCACGGAGACACAGAGGGCACAGAGATCTCCACGAACAATTGGAACTCTGTGTTCTCCGTGTCTCTGTGGTGAACCCATTTACTTCACGAAACCGTTCGCCCGTGGTACAATCGGCCCCTATGAAACACCGAACGGCTCGCCCACTGTTGATCTTGCTACTCCTCCTCGTCGGCCTGCTCCGACCGCCCCCCTCCGATGCCCAGGGGGAGCGGCTCGTCCTGGCCTTCTACTACGCCTGGTACGATATGACCACCTGGCAGAAACCGTTGCCCGATCAGCCCCTCTACCCCTACGCCTCGGCCGACCCCGCGGCCATCGAACGGCACGTTCTCTGGGCCCAACAGGCCAGCATCGACGCGCTCGTCCAATCCTGGTACGGCCCTCAGACGACCAACAACCAGACCGAGACCAACTTCGCCCTCCTTTTGGACATCGCTGCCCAGCACGGCCTCGCTGCCGCCGTCGATCTGGAGGTAACCAGCCCCTTCATCCACTCCGAAGGGGACGTGGTCGCCGCCCTTCAGCACCTCCTCACGGTCCACGCCCGCCATCCGGCCTACCTGCGGGTAGGGGGGCGACCCGTCGTCTTCTTCTGGCGGCAGGACCAGTACCCCGTGGCGACCTGGGCCGCCATCCGCAACCAGGTGGACCCCAACCACACCTCGATCTGGATCGCCGAGGGGACCAACCTCGACTACCTAGAGGTCTTCGACGGGAACCACCTCTACAGCGTGGCGTGGGACCCCGAGCCGGAAGGGACGTTGGTCCGATGGGGTAACCGCGTCCGCACCTGGAGCAACGAACGCGGGACGGCCCGCTACTGGGTCGCCACGGTGATGCCCGGTTACGACGACCGGGTCACCGGCAGGCCGGACGCCTTCGTCCGGGACCGGGCCGGCGGGGCCTACTACCGCCGCTGCTGGGAGGGGGCCATCCAGAGCGGGGCAGACTGGGTGATCATCACCAGTTTCAACGAGTGGATGGAGGGGACACAGATCGAGCCCAGCGCGGGGTACGGGGAGTTCTACCTCAACCTGACCCGCGAACTGGGGGACCTCTACCGGGCCAGCGAGTCGCCGCCGCCACAGGCCCCCGCACCGACCGCTCCTCCTCCGACCGACACCCCTGCCCCCTCGCCCACCCCAGTGCCGTCCCCCACCTCCACCCCTTCCCCCTCACCGACATCCACCGCTACACCGACC
>DROW01000166.1 GCA_011388675.1 Chloroflexota bacterium
ACGACATCCCCCTGGCCGAGCACGCCCAGCCGCCGCTGACGACGGTCCGGCAGCCCATCTACGAGATCGGGCGGCGGATCTGCCGTATGTTGGTCCATCTGTTGAAAGAGGGCTCTTTAGAGGAGCGTCACGTGCTCCTGAAACCGGAGCTGGTAGTGCGAGAATCCTGTGGAGCAGCGCTTCCCACAGGTCAAGGTGAAAGGAGGTGATGGTATCACGTGCTCTGACAACCACTCCAGCCCGTCGATTTTCGTCCGTTGTATCTTAAAGCTTGAAGGAGGAGGAGCAAAATGACGAGGAAGGTATATCTTATGGCAGCCGTCGCTCTGGTGGTCAGCCTGTTGGCCGCCTGCGCCCCCAAGACCGTCACCGTCACCGTCGAGGTGCCGGTGGAGCGGACGGTGGAGGTAGAGAGGACGGTGGAGGTGCCGGTCGAGGTGCCCGCTCAGACGCTGGTACTGAGTTCCGAGATGTTCGCCCCGCCAGCGGAGCAGGAGTTCTTCATCAACGAGATCCTCAAGCCTTTCGAGGAGGAGACCGGCATCACGGTCAACTTCCAGGTCATCAAGGGTGAGGACATGTTCGACCGCGTGACGGTCCAGCAGCAGACCGGTCACGTGACCACCGACCTGGTGTTGGTCTTCAACGGCCGGTTCTCCTGGTGGACCGACGCCGGGTATGTGATGCCGCTGGACGAGGTGGTTAACGAGTGGACCGACCGGACCATCCTCCCGGCGTTCGACCGGAACGCGGTGGTGGACGGCACCCGCTACTTCGTGCCCATCAGCGCCGACGTCTACCTGACCATCGCCAACAACAAGGCGCTGGACTACCTGCCCGAGGGGGCGAGCATCGACTCCCTCACCTATGAGCAGTACGCCGACTGGGCCGTCGCCATCGCCGAGGGGGAGGGCGAGGGCAAGGTCTGCGTCACCGGCGTGCCGCAGAAGATGTGGATCTACCAGTTCGGCTCCTCCGCCCTCTCCTACGGCCTGAACCCGGCGGGGCAGCCGGAACCGGCCTTCCCCAACGTCAACTCCGAGCCCTCGGCGGCCGCCTGGGCGATCTGGGCCAAGATCGGCGCGGCCAACGGCTTCATGCCCACCGTGCTGAACGTCGATAACTGCGTCGACCCGCTGATGCGGGAGGAGGCCTGGCTGAGCGTGACCCACAACGCCCGCGTCGGGCAGGTGTACGCCTCCGCCGAGGCCCAGTATACGGTGGGGCCCGCGCCCGCTGGCCCGGCCGGCATCGGCACCATCGCTGGCGCCCACGGCATCGGCATCGTCAAGGGCACGCAGAACTACGACGCCGCCGTCCAGTTGCTGGAGTACCTGACCCGGCCCGAGATCCAGGTCAAGATCAACAAGGGGACCGGCGGCTTCATCCCGGTCGTCGCCGAGGCGCTGGACTACCTGGGCGAGGACCCCACGGATGAGATCATCCGCAAGGCCCTCCTGGTCCTGCAGAACGGCGTCACCTCCTACCTGCCCATCTCCGACTTCCAGGACTGGGGCGCCGTCAAGAAGGTCTTCGACGACGTCTTCCAGGAGATGGTCCTCAACGGCGACGGCACCGTCGACCAGGCCCTGCTGGATGACGCCCAGGCCCGCCTGGACGCGCTGCGGGTCGAACAGTAGGCCAACGAACGGCAGGGTGGAGCCGGGGGAAGGCCCCCGGCTCTACCCCATCCTACGCCTGAAGACCACGAAGGGTACGGCGGATGGATCGCCGCAGAGGCGCAGAGAACGCAGAGAAACCTTAAGAGCGAACTCTGCGCCCTCTGCGTCTCTGCGGTGAAACTCTCCGCCCTTTGTGGTCCTTCCCCAAAGGGGGCGAATATGTCGAAACAGCGTAAATCCTCGCTGGGGAAGCGGATCACCCCCTACGTCCTTGTCATCCCCGTGTTCATTTACTACCTCATCTTCTGGGTCCAGCCGGTCGTCCAGCAGGTGGTCCGCAGTTTCATCGACCCCGCCACCGGCCATCTCTCGCTGGAGAGTTACCGGCTGGTGTTCACGGACCCGGACTTCATCCCGGCGTTGCGGAACACCGCGATCATCGTCGGCATCTCGGTCACGCTGGAGTTTTTCGCTGCTCTTTTCCTGGCCCTGATCATCAAGCGCAACTTCCGGGGAGCCAGCATCTTCCTGTTCCTGGCGATGCTCCCGATGGCCCTCCCTCCCGTCGCCGTCGGCGCGATGTGGAAGACGGGCCTGACGACCAACGGTTGGCTGAACAGCCTGCTGTACTATGTGGGCCTCCTGCCGGAAGGGGAGAAGATCTACTGGCTGGCCGGATCGACCTGGAAGATGCTCGCCCTCATCATCGTCATCGACGCCTGGCAGGTGATCCCCTCGGTGATGATCATCCTCCTGGCCGGGCTGCAGAACATCCCGAAGGAACTGGAGGAGGCGGGGTACGTCTTCGGCGGCAACTACTTCACGGTGTTGCGCAAGATCACCCTGCCCCTGCTGCGGCCCACCATCCAGACCGCCGTGGTCCTCCGGCTCATCGCCGCGATCCAGATCTGGCTCATCGTCATCGTCCTCGTCGGCTTCTCCCGCCTGCCGGTCCTGGTGGAGCGGATCGTTTACTACCACGAGGAGGTCCCCCGCCTGAACATCAGCCCTCAGATGGCGGCGGGCTACACGATGATCGTCACGGTGATCGTCTCGACGGCTGCCCTCATCTACCTCCGGCTCTCCGGTGCGTTCGCTCGGCGTGAGGGAGGGTAAGATGCTCACACGCAGGCAATGGCTCAAGGTTCTCAAAGGTGCCCAGATGATGCTCTTCTACCTGGTGGTCATCACCCTCGTCTTCGTCATCATCGGCCCGGTCTTCTTCGTCGTCTCCCTCTCCTTCCTCTCCGCCCGCGAAGCGTACTCCTATCCCCTCCCCCTGCTGCCCGCCCTGACCGTCCGGTTCCAACTGACCCACGGCGAGCGGGGATACCTGCTCAGCGTGTACGACAGGGTGGAGCGGGAATACATCCCGGTGCTGGACACCGACGACCTGGAGAAGATGGCGAATTATATGGAGAGCCGCCTGGGCACCTCGGCGACCGTTCAGGACGTCGAAGCGCAGATCGCCCGGCTCCAGCAGGAAGACCCCGTGTATTTCACCAAGCGGGCCAACCTCCTGCACAACTACAAGACCTTCTTCCAGATCACCCGCGACGCGGTCCCCTCGCTGATCCGGAGCCTGGAGATCTGTGCGCTGACGATCCTGATCTCCCTCTCCATCGGCGGGATGGCCGGGTACGCCTTCGCGCGGTATCAGTTCGCGGGTCGGGACCTGCTGAAGTTCAGTGCGCTCTTCGTGCGCATGTTCCCCGGCATCGCCATCGCCCTGCCGATGGTGATCATCCTGGCCAAGATGGGCTTCTACGACCGGCCCATCGGTCTCTCGCTGGTCTACGCCGTGGGCAACATCGCGCTGACGGTGTGGATCACGGCCAGCATCTTTATGGGCATTCCGGAGTCGCTGGAGGAGGCGGCCGAGGTCTTCGGCGCGACCCGCCTCCAGGCGTTCCTGCGCATCACGCTGCCCCTGGCCCTGCCGGGGTTGGCTGCGGCGGCGATGTACGCCTTCCTCGGCGCGTGGAACGAGACGGTGGCCGCCCTCATCCTCACCCAGTTCAACCCCACCTTCTCCGTCGTGGTCTACCAGTCGCTGGTGGGCGCCACCGGGCAGATCAACCTCGCCGCCGCCGGCGGCATCGTGATGGCCATCCCCACCGTCACCTTCACCTACTTCATCCGGCGATACATCCGGCAGATGTGGGGTGGGGTGACGCTGTAGGAACACAGAACGCAGAACATGGAACGCAGAACGTGGAACGTAGAACGCAGAACGTAGGAAGCGAGGAAGCAAGGGATTAGGGAAATGGCGACGCTAGAACTGATCCACGTCACGAAACGGTTCGGGAAGAAGGTCGTCGCGGTGGACGACTTCAATCTCAAGGTGGAGGACGGGGAGTTCCTGGTGCTCCTCGGCCCCTCCGGGTGCGGAAAGACGACCACGCTGCGGATGATCGCCGGGCTGGAGGAAGTGACGGAGGGCCGGATCCTCATCGATGGGGAGGACGTGACCGACCTGCCGCCCCGCAAGCGGAACGTCAGCATGGTCTTCCAGAACTACGCCGTCTGGCCCCATATGACCGTCTACGAGAACATCGCCTACCCGCTGCGGCTGAAGCGGGTGGACAAGAAGACCATCGACGAGACGGTGCGGGAGGCGGCGCGGATGACGAAGATCGAGGAACTCCTCGACCGGTACCCCTCCCAACTCTCCGGCGGGCAGCAGCAGCGGGTGGCGGTGGCCCGCGCCCTGGCGGTGAAGCCGAAACTGTTCCTGATGGACGAGCCGCTCTCCAACCTGGACGCCAAACTGCGGGTGGCGACCCGCACCGAACTGAAGGCGATCCACGAGAAGACCGGCGCCACCACCATCTTCGTCACCCACGACCAGTCGGAAGCGATGAGCCTGGCCGACCGGATCGTCATCATGCGGGACGGCAAGATCGAACAGATCGGCACCCCCGACGACGTCTACCACCGCAGCGCCACCCTTTTCGTGGCCGACTTCATCGGCACGCCCCCCACCAACTTCATCGACGTAGAGATCCAGGTGAGGGACGGCGAGGTCCACCTGGTCAACCCCCATTTCGATTTTCCGCTCGATCCGGAGAACGCAGCGAGGCTCAAGGACTATCCCAAACGGGAACTCATCCTCGGCGTCCGCCCGGAGAACATCGTTCTGGTGGATGAGAAGGAGGCCATCTTCTCCACCCAGTGCCTGGTCTCCGAGCCCCAGGGTTCCCACCAGATCATCGCCGTCGAACTGGACGGGAAGATCGTCAAGATCGTCGCCCCGGCCTACCCCAAGGTCCGCTCGGGAGAGACGATCCACCTGAACTTCAAGCAGGAGGCGA
>DROW01000167.1 GCA_011388675.1 Chloroflexota bacterium
GATGCCGCCCGCCTGCTGGCCGGCCGGGCCGGGCGGGTGCCGCGCCACCGCCGTTCGCTCTGGCTCTCTGCCGCCCGTTCGCTGCTCTTCAACCGGCTGCTGGCGGAACGGGTGGCCGAGGGGAGCTGGGAGCGGGGAATGGCGGGCGAACTCTTCATGCTCGAGGGAAGCGACCGCTGCTTCCATGCGGAGGTGCTGGACGAGACTCTGGTAGAGCGGCTGGAGCGTCTCGACATCCACCCCACCGGCCCCCTGCCGGGACGAGGGCGGGAGGAGGTGACCGGCCCCTGCCGTGAACTGGAGGAGCGCCTGACGGCCGAGCCTCCCGGCTGGCGTGAGGCCCTGGTGCGCCTGGGCCTCAAGGCGGAACGCCGCCCCCTGCGGGTCTCGGTGCGTGATCTGCAGTGGCGGTTGGAGAGAGACGACCTCCATCTCGCCTTCACCCTCCGCCGCGGAAGCTACGCCACCGCCGTCCTCGGTCAGATCGTCCGCTACCGCACTCCCTGACCGGGAGTGCCGGGTTGACAGGCTGTTGAAAAACGCCAGGACGGCCTCTTTCAACATCCTGTTGCCATTATCCTTCCCTGGTGTCACCTTTCGGCTCGTTGAAATAGTACAATGCCGCCATGTCGAGCCAGCCCGATAACCGGGGCCGCATGCCGGATCCCCTCCGCGACCTCCTGGTGAAGGAGGCGGACCGCTGTGTCGCCTGCGGCATGTGCCTGCCGGTCTGCCCCACCTACGGCCTGCTTCGCGAGGAGGGCGACTCGCCCCGGGGGCGGATCAGCCTGATCGCGGCCCTGGCCCGGGGGGAGCTGGAGCCGGACGCCGGTCTCGCCACCCACCTCGATCGCTGCCTGGTCTGCCTCCGTTGCCAGCCGGTCTGTCCGGCGGGGGTCCGTTACGGTACCCTCATCGACGGTGCCCGGGCGCTGCTGCGGCGGAGGGGGGTCGCCTCTGCATCGAGCGGCTGGTCCCGCTTCCTGGTCCGCACCCTGGGAGATCCCAGGCGGGCACGGCGTCTCTCCAGGGGGTTGCGCTGGTACCGCGAACTGGGGCTGCAGCGGGTGGCACGGGCCACCGGACTGACGGCGCGCCTCGGCGTGGAGCGGCTCGACCGTTCCCTGGAGAACCGTCCCCGCTCCGGCTGGCGGGCCTGGTATCCGCCGGAGGGGGAGCGACGGGGCGAGGTGGCGCTGTTCGTGGGGTGTACCGGCGGGCTGCTCGATGCCGGAACGGTGGACGACGCCATCCGACTCCTCACCGCCTCCGGCTTCGGCGTCCATGTGCCGCCCCGGCAGGGGTGCTGCGGCGCCCTCGCCCGTCACGAGGGGGACCCGGAAGAGGGCGATTTGGCGCGGCTCCGCAACCTGGAGGCGTTCGACGGACTGCAGGTGGAGGCCAATCTGTTTCTGGCCAGCGGCTGCGGGGTGGAGTTGCAGGAGGGGGTCCGCGGTGTGCGGTGGATGGATCCGCTCTCCTTCCTCGAGGAGCGGTGGTCGTCGGCAGGTGTACCTCCTTTGCGCCCCATGAAGAAGAGGGCCGTCCTCCATCTGCCCTGCAGCCAGCGGCGTCTCCGCGAAGGAGGAGAGGGCGTGCTCGGCGCGTTGCGCCGCATCCCGGAACTCGAGGTGGAGGTGCCGACCCTCCGCCACGGCTGCTGCGGCGCTGCCGGCCTCTATCCTCACCGGCAACCGGAGATCGCCGCCCGCCTCGGCGAGGCGGCGGTGGAGGATCTGTGGCTCGAGGGGGCCGACCTGCTGCTCACCACCAACGTGGGCTGTGCACTCCATCTTCGCCAGCATGCGCCGGGGCTGCGGGTCTGCCATCCGCTCTCCCTGCTGGCGGAACAGTTGAACTGAGATCGACGAGAGGACTCCATTCCCATCATGAGACGCAAGGGCATCATCCTGGCCGGGGGTTCCGGCACGCGGTTGTATCCGATCACGCTGGCGGCGAGCAAGCAGTTGATGCCGGTGTACGACAAGCCGATGATCTACTATCCGCTAGGGGTGCTGATGCTGGCGGGGATCCGGGAGGTGCTGGTGATCTCGACGCCGGAGGATCTGCCACGTTTCGAGCAGTTGCTGGGGGACGGTTCGCGGTGGGGGATGCGCTTCGAGTATGCGGTGCAGCCGAAGCCGGAGGGGCTGGCGCAGGCGTTTCTGATCGGCGAGGAGTTTCTGGGGGGGGATCCGTGTGCGCTGGTGCTGGGGGACAACATCTTCTACGGTCACGATCTGCACGAGTTGCTGGTCTCGGCGAATGCCCGGGAGCAGGGGGCGACGGTGTTCGCCTATCACGTCAAGGAGCCGAGTGCCTACGGGGTGGTGGAGTTCGACGGGACGGGCAAGGTGCTGGGGATCGAGGAGAAGCCGGCGGAGCCCAAGTCCAGCTATGCGGTGACGGGGCTCTACTTCTACGACGGTGAGGTGGTGGAGCTGGCGAAGCGGATCCGGCCGTCGGCGCGGGGCGAGCTGGAGATCACCGATCTGAACAACCTTTACCTGGAGCGGGGGCGGCTTTCGGTGGCGGTGCTGGGTCGTGGCACCGCCTGGCTCGACACCGGGACCCACGAGACGCTGCTGCAGGCGGGGCTGTTCATCCAGACGCTGGAGGCGAGGCAGGGGCTGAAGGTGTGCTGTCCGGAGGAGATCGCCTGGCGGATGGGGTACATCGACGACCAGGCGCTGCGGGGGCTGGCGGAGCCGCTGAAGAAGAACGGTTACGGGCAGTACCTGCTGGCGCTGCTGGAGGAGCGGGGTCCGCGGTCATGAAGTTCAAGCGGCTGTCGATTCCGGAGGTGATCCTCGTCGAGCCGAAGGTATTCGGGGACGCGCGGGGCTTCTTCATGGAGACGTGGCAGCGGCGGCGATTCGGCGCGCACGGCATCGACCACGACTTCGTGCAGGACAACCACAGTCTGTCGGGGCAGGGGATCCTGCGGGGGCTGCACTACCAGATCCGTCAGCCGCAGGGGAAGCTGGTGCGGGTGATCGCCGGGGAGGTGTTCGACGTGGCGGTGGACCTGCGGCGGGGCTCGCCCACCTTCGGCCGGTGGGTGGGGGAGACCCTGTCGGCGGAGAACCGGCGCATGCTGTGGGTGCCGCCCGGCTTCGCCCACGGCTTCTACGTGGTGAGCGAGCGGGCGGAATTTGTCTACAAGTGCACCGACTACTACGCCCCCGAGCACGAGCGGAGCCTGCGCTGGGACGACCCGGCGCTGGGGATCGAATGGCCGCTGGTGGCGGGGCGGGCGCCGCTGCTCTCGGAGAAGGACGCGGCGGCCCCCGGGCTGGCCGAGGCCGAGACCTACCCGGAAGGGTTCATCCCATGAAGGTACTGATCACCGGGGCCCACGGCCAGTTGGGCCGGGAGCTGCTGCACACCCGACCGGCGGAGGTAGAGCCGGTGGCCGAGGACGCCGACCGGCTCGACATCACCGACCGCGAGGCGGTGCGGGCGTTCGTGGAAGGGGAGCGTCCGGAGCTGATCGTCAACGCCGCGGCGTGGACCGCGGTGGACCGGGCCGAAGAGGAGGCGGAGGCGGCGCGTGCGGTCAACGAGGCGGGCGCGGCTCACCTGGCGGAGGCGGCCGAGGGGATCGGTGCCCGGCTGATCCAGATCTCCACCGACTTCGTCTTCGACGGAGTGCAGGGGACGCCCTACCGGCCCGAGGACCCGTGTCGGCCGCTGGGGGTCTACGGTGCCACCAAGCGGGCCGGCGAGGAGCGGGTTCTGGAGATCAGCGGAGGGCGGGCGCTGGTGGTGCGCACCGCCTGGGTCTACGCGGCCGGGGGCGCCAACTTCGTCGCCACCATGCTGCGGCTGATGGCCGAGCGGGATTCGATCCGGGTGGTGGACGACCAGCTCGGCACCCCCACCTGGGCGCGGACCCTGGCGGAGGCGATCTGGAAGTGGTCGGAGCGGCCGGAGGTGGCCGGGATCCGCCACTGGACCGACGCCGGGGTGGCGAGCTGGTACGACTTTGCCTGCGCCATCCAGGAAGAGGGGCTGGCGGCGGGGCTGCTGGAGCGGCCGGTCCGAATCGATCCGATCCCGGGCTCGGCCTGGCCGACGCCGGCGAAGCGGCCGGCGTGCGGGGTGCTGGACAAGCACCGGAGCTGGGAGGAGCTGGGCGTGAGCCCGCTGCACTGGCGCGAGGCGCTGCGGCGCGCGCTGGCGGGGTGGGCATGAGGCCGTTCCGGCCTCCAACCGAACGGACAGGAATGATCGAGATGCGCAGACTACTGGTCACTGGAGGTGCCGGCTTCATCGGTGCCAACTTCGTCCACCTTCACCTGCGGGAGTACCCCGACGACCGGGTGGTGGTGCTGGATGCCCTCACCTACGCCGGCAACCGGGCCAACCTGGCCGGCCTGGAAGGGCATCCTGGTTTCCGCTTCGTCCACGGCGACATCCGGGAGCAGGAGAGGGTGGAAGCGCTGTTGCGGGAGGAGCGGATCGACACCGTGGTCCACTTCGCCGCCGAGTCGCACGTGGACCGCTCGATCGTCGGCCCGGACGCCTTCATCGAGACCAACGTGGGGGGTACCCACAGCCTGCTGAAGGCGGCGCGCGCGGTGTGGCTGGAGTCGGACGATGCACCGGCCGACCCGCTCTTCCACCACGTTTCCACCGACGAGGTATACGGTTCGCTGGAGGCGGGGGAGGCCCCCTTCACCGAGGCCCACCCCTACGCCCCCAACTCCCCCTACTCGGCCTCCAAGGCGGCGTCGGACCACCTGGTGCGGGCCTACCACCACACCTACGGTCTGCCGGTGACCACCAGCAACTGCTCCAACAACTACGGGCCGTACCAGTTTCCGGAGAAGCTGATCCCGCTGATGCTGATCAACCTGCTGGAGGGTCGTTCACTGCCCATCTACGGGGACGGACGCAACGTGAGGGACTGGCTCTACGTGGAGGACCACAACCGGGCGATCGAGCGGATCATCGAGTCGGGACGGCGGGGGGAGGTGTACAACATCGGCGGCAACTGTGAGCGGACCAACCTGGAGATCGTGGAGCGGCTGTGCGACCTGGTGGAGGAGGCGTTCGGGGAGGACGAATCGCTGGCGGCGCGCTTCCCCGCCTGTCCGGTGGTGAAAGGGGGCCATGGGCGCGATCTCATCACCTACGTCAAGGACCGGCCGGGTCACGACCGGCGCTACGCCATCGATGCGAGCAGGCTGCGGGACGAACTGGGGTTCGGGCCGCGGGAGAGCTTCGACAGTGGTTTCCGCAAGACGCTGCGCTGGTACCTGGAGAACGAGGCGTGGTGGCGAGCAGTGATGGACGGAAGCTATCGGGAGTGGACGAGGGTCCAGTATGGAGACTGCTGAGAGGAGGGGATCCGTCCTTCACCACCTCTCTCGTCGAATTGGAAAGCTTCCAGGTGCTCTCGTATCTTCGGAGCGCAGAGTGGAGCACTTCTGTGGCGGCCGGGACAACAATTTCAATCTGATCCGGTTCCTGGCCGCCTCGGCGGTCATCTTTTCCCATAGTTACGCCATTGCGATTCAGAAGGACCCCTTCTTTTCGATCCTGGGGGCGAATATCGGCCATGTGGCCGTCGACGCCTTCTTCGTGATCAGCGGCTTTCTCATTGCTCGCAGTTTCGACCGCCGACGCTCGCTGAGCCAGTACATGAAGGCGCGTTTTCTGCGCATCTTTCCGGCCTTGTGGGTCATGTTGCTGCTGACCGTCTTCATTGTAGGCCCGCTCTTCACCACACTCTCCTTCCAGCAGTACTTCTCCCGTTCCGAGACCTGGAGCTACCTGGTCTTCAACGGCCTTCTGATCGACGTGCGTCACTCCTTGCCCGGCGTATTCGAATCTTCCAACTACGCCGGGCGTGTCAATGCGTCACTCTGGACCCTTCCGATCGAGTTTCGCATGTATCTCATGGTCCCCCTGCTGGGATTGCTCGGTTTTCTCGGAAGCTGGCGCCGGTTCCTGATCGCCCTCCTGCTGCTGCTCACGGCATGGATCCTGGTTCCCGACCTGCTCGTCTTCCTGTGGGGTGAAGGGTCGGTGGAGCGGCTGGCGCTCTTCTTCTCCGCCGGTACGCTCGTCTATCTTCTCCGTTCACGGATCCCCCTCCATGGGCTCCTTCTGCTGATGTTCGCAATCATGGCCTGGTTCTCGAGAGGCACTTCCTACCACCCCTGGGTTCTGGGTGCCGCGACTACCTACGCCGTATTCTGGTTTGCCTACGTCCCGGGCGGATGGTTACGTCATTTCAACAGGGTCGGAGACTACTCCTATGGTCTCTACATCTTTGCCTTTCCCATCCAGCAGATGTTTTCCACCCACAATCCTTCGTGGGATGGACTGACACTCTTCGGCGCCTCCTTTCCCGCCATATTGACGATCGCCATGGCCTCGTGGCACTGGATCGAAGCCCCGGCGCTGAGGCGCAAGGAGATCCCGCTCTTGCCCCAATCAATGGTCCGGGGGCTGATGCGAGTGAAGGAAACGGTATCTTCGCGAGTGGCGACGTTGCCGCATGTGGAAGGCATGCGGAGTTCCCTGGTGGTCCTTGCCCTGGTGGGTCTGGCCTGGTTGACATGGACGAGTTCGATCGGTCTGGACTACCGATTCGAAGCTGCGGCGGCCGCGATTCTTCCCGGTGGCGTCGTTGCGGGTCGGTTGTTGACGGGCGTTCTCGTCATCCTGAGCATCCTCGTGATCCATCGCCATGTGTACAGCGGCTTGGGGCGTGGTGCCGCCTGGGTGGTCACACCGCTCTTCATGTTCCCCGCGCTCTACTTGTGGAGGATTCCATCGCCTCTGGTGGTGTCGACTCTCCTTGCCCTGATCGGTTGGCTGATTCTCGTGATGCGAAAGGGGGGACACCGGTATCCGGTAGCCGGCATTTTCGTCCTGATGGCGGCTTCCTTCCATGGGGCACCTGCTCTGGCGCTCGGCGCGGTGGTGCTATGGAGTGCATCGAGGGAGCGGGCCTTCCGGAAAGGAGGTCCTCTCGACTTCTGGCTCGCCTGGTTGGCAGGTAGTGCGTGGCTGTGGGTGATGCTGTGGCGGGGGGAGTTGTCCGGACTGGACGGGTTCACCATCGATGCGCTCCTGTCGCCCCCGGCGCGGATATCCGGGTTTCCCGGTGAACAGTGGCTGGGATGGCATGCAGCGGAGTGGCTGACCCTACTGCTGAACGATGGTGGCGCTTTCGTCCGTTCCTGGCTTCGCACGGCGTGGTTGTGGCCGGTCTCCGCGGTACTGGCCCTGTTCCTGGTGCGTCTTCACCGCCCAGGGGTCGTGTTCTCATCCACCTTCCTTTCGATCCTGGTCTTGAGTGGTGTCCTCTCCCTTCATGCCGTCCTCCGGCGGGATGCAGTCCTCTGGTGGACGGCCCTGCCATTCTGGGTCACGGGTATCGCGCTGCTTCTCGTGGAACTCTCGCGCCAGATGGTTTCGAGACCACTGGTCCGTTTCGGTCTCGGGGTGCTGTCGGTCGGTGTCGCGGGCACGGTGATCGTTGTTCTCCTGTCGGTACTCGGCCCGGCTCCGCCGGAACGGGAAATCGTCTCTCTCAGCCTTCCGGAGGCCGATGTCCGGATGCCCCGAGTCGAGAGGGAGGCGTTGAATCGCATCCTGGACGGGATCGAGGCCCTGGGGTCCGAAGGGGTGGCGGTGGAGCCGGAACTCGCCTTGATCTCCCGTCTCGCCGCAGTTCCGGTATGGAGAGAGGAGGGGAATGACGGCCCCCCGCGCTGGCTGCTGGTCGCTGAACGCATGGTGCTATCGGCGGAAAAGAGGGATCGATATACCACCCCTCCCAACGATCTGCCACCGGGTTATGAGATCCTGGCCCAGGAAGATCCCCACTGGCCAGCGGGCTTCGTCCTGCTGCACCGCGAGAGGGTTTTCGACCCCGGCGGGGAGGAGGAGACCCACGGATGGTCGGCTCCGCTCATGGAAGGGGAAGGGATCCCTTCGTTCGTCGAGATCGACCGGGGAGGCCGGATCAGGGAAGCCCCGGCAGACGGGTTCTTCGGCAGATCCCGTTGGTTGGGGCGTGATGCATGGCTACACGGCGTAGCGGATGGTGTCCGCAAAGGGGGGATCGTCCTGCCCCTCTGTGTGCCGAGAGACGGCGAGCTTCGCTTTTCGTTTGGCACCCATCCTGCCACCTGGTCGCCCCGACTCGGCGACGGCACTCTCTTCGAACTCTTCGTTGTCTCGTCGAGCGGCGAGGCCGACAGGCTCTTCAGGCGTTACATCGATCCCAAGAACCACCCCGTCGAGCGCCGCTGGCATGCCGCTGAGGTGAGCCTGGGCCGTTACGGGGGGCAGAACGTGTTGCTGGTTTTCACCCTATCGGCAGGCCCCCGATTGAATCGGCGCAACGGAGTGGTCGAACCGGGCTTCGACTACGGGGGTTGGGGAGATCTGCGTCTGCAAGGCACCGCTGCGCCATCCTGTATCGGGAGAGGGGCTCTCGAACCCCCTCCCCGAGCCTGGCGGACGATCGCGGCACTCCCTCCCGCCCGCTTCTACGTGGAGCAGGAGGGCGAATGGGATCCGGATGACCCCGATCTGCTTCTGGGACTGGCTCATCATGCCCGCTGGTCGCGTGAGGCGGAGGCCGCGATCCGGTATGCCAGCGCCTTTCTGGCACGATATCCCCGAAATGGGGAGGCGGGCAGGATCCTTGCCTGGGCTCATCGTGCCAAGGGTGACCTCGACAGGGCAGCGGCCGTGCTGGAAGAGTTGCTGGCCCTCGAGAAGACCCGATGGGGCCTGTGGAAGGAGTTGGCATACATCCTTGTCCAGAAAAAGGATTTTTCCCGGGCCCTCGAGATCATGGACTGGGCACCGATAAGCAAGCGACTTGGCTGGAATGGCCGTCTCTGGCGCAGCAAGGCGTTGTTCGGACTGGAGCGATATGCGGAGGCGGAACGCGAGGCGGCCAGGCTTCTGGAACAGAGGCCGGGGGAGAACAGAGTACGGATGGTACTCGCCGACGCTCTCGCCGCACTTGGCGATCAGGAGGGAGCGGTTCATCACTATCGTGTGATCGCGGGGAGCGGCGGGGGGCTCGAAGTTGCGGCCCTGATGAGGATCGTGCGTCTTCATCTGCGCCACGGACGGCGAGACGAAGCCCGCAGAGTGCTGGCAGAGGTGCTGCGCAAGAGACCCGATCATCCGGCGGGACTCGCCCTGGCGCGCAAGTTCGAGGATTGGGGAGCGCCCCGGCTCCCTTGACGGTACGTCGTTGAAAATGTGAGGGAATGGAGGCCCGAGCCCGCCGTTTCCGCGTTGAAGGGTCCTTTGCTGGAAGGAATTTCCCCATCCTGACGAGGATGCTCTGGAGTCCTTTCCGGCCGGGTGGGCGTGTCTCCCTTTCCGGCGATACCGACCTCCCGGACACTACCGTGGCTTGCTGCGCTCCTGCGCCGTACGGAGCCCGTTGTCGCGCCATGCCGTGAGGCACGCGGGAACGGCATGACGAAGGGAGCCGGACCCTCCCCGGCAGGGGAGGGTCTGTCACGCCTTTCCAGACCGGAAATGAGCCTGAAAGGGTGGCAGCAAGTGAGCCTGGTCAGGCGGCCGGGATCCGGGCCTTGTCGGGTCTTGATGGTCACGGTCATCCTCCGGTGATCCCGGACCCGTACCGCCTTCGGGCTCATGTGTCATTGGCAGAGGCTCCCTTCCGGGCTGTGTTATCATTGACCGTTTAGCAGGGTGTTGAAGAGACCCATCCTTGGGCTTCTTCAACCCGGGAACGGAAAACGCGGTCTTCCGTTCCCTCCCGTTTTCAATGACTTGCCGTCACTGGAAACGGCGGCGCGTCCCTGCATCGCACACAGACCGCCGAAGAACGGGGTTTTTCGGCGGTCTGTTCGGCGGCCGGCGGGTCGCGTGGGTAGCTGGGCAGCGAGAAAATGGACTGGAGAGAAAACACTGCCGTAGTGATTCTCGGTATGCATCGCAGCGGTACCAGTTGGTTGACCGGTGCGTTGCAGCAGGCAGGTCTTCATCTAGGAAGACATCACACCTGGAACCCGTACAACCAAAAGGGAAATCGGGAGAATCCGGATCTCTTCGAGTTGCACGAAGAGATCCTGGCGAGGTCCGGATTCGCGTGGGATAGTCCCCCCCCGCTGGATGGAGAATCCCTCTGGACTCAGGGTTTCCTGTCCAGGGCGGAGAGACTCTGTGCCGAGATCGGGCAGAGGTCGCCGTGGGGATTCAAGGACCCGAGGACACTCCTGCTCCTGGACGGATGGCTGCAACTTCTTTCCAATGTTCGGATGGTGGGGATCTTTCGGCATCCCCTGGCCGTGGCGGCCTCGCTCGAGAGCCGTAACCTGATGGCCCGGGACCGTGCACTGGAGCTGTGGCTCGCATACAATCTGCGGCTGATCGACGCGCATGAAAGGTTTGGGCCGTTTCCCCTGCTGAGTTTCGATTGGGAACGGGATCGTCTCCACGAGGCCCTCTTCCAGAGCTGTCGCACGCTCGGGCTGGACGATTCTCCCCACCGCCAGGACTTCTACGCCGAGGATCTGAAACACAACCGTGTGGTTTCGGGCCACCTTCCCGCAGAGGTGGAAGCGGCGTACATTCGCCTCAAGGCGTGGAGCGAGGGATCGTTGTGAGAGGCTGGTTTGGCCGTCGGCGACCCTTCCTCTCGGTGGTCGTCATGGTCTATCGCATGCGCCGCCAGGCCCTCAACACCCTCCGATCCCTCGCCACCCCCTACCAGAGAGACATTCGCCGGGAAGAGTACGAGGTGATCGTCGTTGAAAACCCCTCGGAAGAGATGCTGGAAGGTGAGGATGTCACGGCATTCGGTCCCGGTTTCCGCTATCTTCGAATGGCCGCCAATGATCCATCGCCTGCCGGGGCGGTCAACCACGCGGTGAACGCTGCGCGGGGAGAGGTAGTAGGTCTGATGGTGGACGGGGCGAGGCTGCTCACCCCCGGGGTTCTCGCACTGGCTCGCGACCTGTTGCGGACCAACCGCCAGGCGGTGGTCTCGGTCCCCGGATATCACCTCGGGCACGAATTGCAACAATGTGCGGTGGAGTCCGGCTATGACGAAGAGACGGAGAAGCAGCTCCTCGATTCCATCTCGTGGCCCCGGGACGGCTATCGGTTGTTCGATGTCTCGTGTCTGAGCGGATCCTGTCAGGCGGGCTACCTCCTCCCCATATCCGAGAGCAACTGCGTCTTCCTGTCGAGGGACCGGTTTTCCTCCATGGGAGGGCTCGATACCCGCTTTCGCTCCCCGGGGGGCGGCCTGGTGAATCTGGATTTCTACCGAAAGATATGTGAGCAGGAAGATTCGAGAACTTTCATTCTTCCGGGAGAGGGGACCTTTCACCAGTTCCACGGGGGAGTCACCACAAGTCGTGGCGACGAGAATCGGGAAGAATTGCTCCGTAAGATGTTCGAAGAATACGAGTCCATTGCTGGTCGGAGCTTTGCTCCTCCGCGCCACGAGATCGAGCTGTATGGTTCGGTACCTCCATCCGCTCTCAGGTTCCTGCAGCATTCCGTGGAGCGGGCACTGAACAAGGGTGCCGGAACATGAACGGTGTGAAGCTATCCGTCGTCGTCGTCGTCTACCGCATGCGACGGCAGGCGATGAACACCCTCCTCTCGCTTTCCGCCTCGTACCAGCAAGGGGTCCGGGAAGAAGACTACGAAGTGATCGTCGTCGAAAACGCCTCGCACCAGAATCTCGATCCGCAGGCGGTCTCGCGGCTGGGTGGCAACTTTCGTTACTACCTGAGAGAGGAAAACCTCCCCACCCCTGTGTTCGCACTCGACGAGGGCGTTCGAAGGGCTCGTGGCGATCAGTTATGCATCATGATCGATGGTGCCCGCATGCTCACGCCCGGTGTGCTGAGGCTGGGCATGTTGGCCGCTCACATGTTCCCGTTCCCTCTGGTCGCGGTTCCTGGTTACCATCTCGGCCGCGACCTGCATCAAGAGGTGGCCGGGGCCGGGTATGACAGCGAGGAGGAGGCACGGCTTCTGGAGTCCATCGGATGGCCTCAGGAAGGATATCGGCTGTTTGAAATCTGCTGTCTCAGTAATGCCAATCCTGGCGGGGTCATCAACCCGATGATGGAGTCCAACTGTTTCTTCTTTCGAAAGACGACGCTCGAGGAAGCAGGTGGGATCGATTTGCGGTTCGATCTTCCGGGAGGGGGCATGCTCAATCTCGACCTCTATCGGCGGATCGGCCTGGTTCCCGGCACGGAACTGGTCGTGACTCCTGGCGAAGGGTCGTTTCACCAGTATCATGGCGGGGTTACGACGCGCCATGATCGGGAGCGAGAAAGGCTGGTCCGGGAATTTCAGGAGCAGTACATCGAGCTGAGGGGGGTGCGATTCCAGGGCCTGCGACGGCAACCCTTCCTGCTCGGCAGGGTTCCACCCCAGGCCTATTGGGTACTCGACCTCTCATCACGTCATGCATTGAACAGGTTGGAGAAGTTACGGCGACTTGGACATGACCTGTGGCCGGACGAGCCGGGTTCCGGAGCATGAGGCGAGAAAGCGCGCCGAGCGGGCGCCGGAGGAGAAGATGAAGATATATCTGCCCCCATC
>DROW01000168.1 GCA_011388675.1 Chloroflexota bacterium
AAGATGAAGAAGATGACGATGTAGGAGAACGTGGTGAAGGTTCCCTGGAGCCGCTGATAGGAGCCGAAGAAACTCGTGTAGGGGTTCAGGGAGAAGAGGGTACTGATGAGGTAGACGACGATCGTCAGGAGCGTTGGGAGCACCAGGGGGGTACGCCACGAGATCTCTCGGGACCTCTGGCGGCCGATGGTCTTTTCCTCTGTCCACCGCACCAGCCACGCCGCCGACATCACCAGCGCGATGGAGCGGAGGGTGGTCAGTTTATCCGGCTCGAAGACACGGCTGGAGTAAATGTTGAAGAACAGGGGCGTGACGATGATCGCTGAGAGCCATCCGGCCTCCAGAATGCCATCCAGTACTGCACTCAACCGGGTTGAGGACATAGGGCATCAACCTTTCCTGGGCATCTGTGCTGTGTTGGGCGACAGGGGAGGCAACCCTTCCTCTCGGAACCACGCCAGCGTGCGGCGAAGCCCCTCCTCCAGGGAGGTCTTCGCCTCGAAGCCGAGGACTTCTTTCGCCCGCGTGGTGTCCGGCACACGACGCCGGGTCTCTTCGAAGTGCGGGCCGTATGCCGAGGCGTACGGTACGAAGACGATCTCGGAAGAGGAGCCGGTCAGACGCTTGATCATCTGGGCCAGGGATTTGATCGAGGTCTCTCGGTTGGAACCGATGTTAAAGACGTTCCCCGCCGCCTCTCTCACCGTGCCCGCCAGGATGGTCCCTTCCACCGTGTCGGCCACGTAGGTGAAGCACCGGGTCTGATTGCCGTCGTCGTAGACGGTCAGCGGCTCCCCCCGCAGGGCCTGGGTGAAGAAACGGGCCACCACGCTGCCGTACCCCTTCGGGTCCAGCCGGGGGCCGTAGGCGTTGAAGTAGCGGACCACCGTGACGGGCAATCCCTTCTTGGCGTAGGCGAAGGCGAAGTATTCGTCGATCGCTTTGGCGTCGGAGTAGGACCACCGCTCCACCGTCGTCGGCCCCAGCAGCCGGTCCCCGTCCTCCCGCAGCGGGACTTCGGTGGACTTCCCGTAGATCTCGGAACTGGAGGCGATGACGGTTCGGACCCAGTACTTGAAGGCCAGTTCGAGGACGTTCTCCGTACCGCGCACGTTGGTGATGATGGCGTTCAGGGGATCTTCCACCACGTATTTAACCCCCACCACAGCGGCCAGATGATAGATGAGGTCGGATTGGCGGATCAGGCGCTCCAGGGTGGAGAGGTTGAGGATGGAGTCGTTGACGAAGTGAAACCGCTCGTTTTCCAGGTGGTGGGCGATGTTCCGGATCTTGCCCACAGAGAGGTTATCCAATACGGTAACCTCGTGCCCCTGTGCCATAAGGGCGTCCACCAAGTTGGAGCCGATGAACCCGGCGCCGCCGGTGACGAGTATTCTCAACCTTTCCTCCTCAGCAGGGGTTGGACATATTATGTGCGAGGCGAGGCAAAAGTCAAGGTCAGGGCGCTGCCCTATCGTCGCATAAACCGCCGCTCCAGTTCCTCCACGGTCAGCAGCACGAAGGCGGGGCGGCCGTGGGGGCAGGTGGCAGGGGACCAGGCGGCGCTCAGGTCGTCCAGCAGGGCCTGCATCTCCTCGGCGCTCAGGATGTCCCCCGCCTTGACCGCCGCCGTGCAGGCCATCTTCATCGCCAGTCGCTCCCGCGCCGCCTCCGGCTCCAACCGACGGCAACCGGGCAGTTCCTCCAGCACCGCCTCCAGCAGTTCTCTCGGGTCGGACGTTGCCACGGGGGCCGGGAGGGCGCGGATCAGGAAAGTACGCCTGCCGAAGGGCTCCACCTCCATCCCCAGGTCGGCCAGCAAGGGCAGGAACGGCTCCAGCCGCTCCGCCTCCCGCGATGTCAACTCCACCCGCACCGGCGGGTTCAAGGGGCGCACCGGACCTCCGTTCAGCAGCCGCTCGAAGAGGACCTGCTCGTGGGCAGCGTGCTGGTCGACGACCACCAGCCCCTCCGGACCGCGGGCCACGATGTAGGCGTTGTTCAGTTGCCCCATCGGCTCCAGCCGGACGGCGAGGTACTCCGCCCGCTCCTCCCGCACCACCCCCACCTCCACCTCCGCGAAGGGCCACGCCAGCGCAGGGTACTCCTCCTCCCGCCGGGGGTACGGGGCCAGCGCTTCTTCCACCGCCCGCGTCAGCGCACCGTAGACCGATCGCTCCTGGCTCAGCCGGACCTCCGCCTTGCGGGGATGGACGTTCACGTCCACCAGCCGGGGGTCCAGCCGGATGTGGACCACCGCGAGCGGCCGTCGCTCTGGGGGGAGCCGCCCCGCGTAGGGCCGCTCCAGCATCACGGCCAGCAGGCCCGAGCGGACCGGCCGCCCGTTGACGAAGAAGAACTGTCCCTTCCGATCCCGCCGTCCGAGAGTGGGCCGGCTGATATACCCTTCGATCCGCAGGTCGGCTGCCTCCCAGCCGATGGGGACCATCTCGGCGGCGACCTCCCGCCCCAACGCGGCACCGATCCGCTCCAACGGCGTGGCGGGCGGGGCCACGTAGGTCTCCCGGCCGTTGACCACCAGCCGGAAGGCGACGGCGGGGTAGGCCAGGGAGTAGCGGAGCACCGTCTGACGGACCAACTCCCCTTCCCGCATCGGCGACTTGAGGAACTTGCGACGGGCGGGGGTGTTATAAAAGAGGTGGCGCACGGTGACGCTGGTGCCCACGGGGCTAGCCGCCGGTTCGATCACGACCTCGCCGCCCTTCGCGTGGAGGCGGCTCCCCTCCAGTTCGTCCCGGGTGCGGGTGAGGATCTCCAGGTGGGCGACGGCGGCGATGGAGGAGAGGGCCTCCCCACGGAAGCCCAGCGTGCGGATGGCCTCCAGGTCCTCCAGCGTGCGGATCTTGCTGGTGGCGAACCGCTCCAGCGCCAGGGGGAGGTCGGCGCGGGAGATGCCGCAGCCATCGTCGGAGACGCGGATGAGGGAGAGGCCGCCGTCGCGGATCTCCACGCTGATGGCGGAGGCCCCGGCGTCCAGGCTGTTCTCGATCAGTTCTTTGACCACCGAGGCGGGGCGCTCGACCACCTCGCCGGCGGCGATCCGCTCGGCGACTTCGGGGGGAAGGACCTGGATAGCGGTCTGCGAGACCATCGCGGGGGGATTCTACCACGCGGCGGCCTCCTTGACAATGCAGCCCCCTCACCTAGAATGAGGTTATTGACATCTCCTTGAGGTCCGGTATGGAAGAGACCACAGAGACGCAGAGGACGCAGAGGGATTTAGGGAACTTTTCAAACTCAGCGTCCTCCGCGCCTCCGCGGTGAAAACCAAGTGAGAAGAGGTGAAAAACGATGGACTTATTCGAGAAGTGTCGATCCTTTACTGAGGCGAAAGAGGTTCAGGCGCTGGGGTTATACCCCTATTTCATCCCCCTAACCGATAGCGAAGGGACCGTCGCCTGGGTGGGCGACCACCGACTCATCATGATCGGTTCCAACAACTACCTGGGCCTCACCACTCATCCCAAGGTCCGCCAGGCGGCCATCGACGCGATCCACCGGTACGGCACCAGTTGCACCGGCTCCCGTTTCCTCAACGGCACGCTGGAACTCCACCTGGAACTGGAACGGCGGCTGGCAGAGTTCGTCGGCAAAGAGGCGGCCCTGGTCTTCTCCACCGGCTACCAGACCAACGTGGGGACCATCTCGGCGTTGGTGGGGCGAGGGGACTTCGCCATCACAGACAAGGAGGATCACGCCAGCATCCTCGACGGTTGCCGCCTCTCCTTCGGGCGGATGCGGCGGTTCCCCCACAACGACGTGGAGGCCCTGGAGCGGGTCCTCGCCGGGCTGCCCGAGGAGGCGGGCAAACTGGTGATCGTAGACGGGGTGTTCAGTATGGGCGGCGACATCGCCCCGCTGCCCGATCTGATCGCCGTCTGCCGGAAGTACGGGGCCCGGCTGATGGTGGACGACGCCCACTCCATCGGCGTGCTGGCGGACGGGCGGGGGACGGCGGCCCACTTCGGCGTCACCGACCAGGTGGACCTGATCATGGGTACTTTTAGCAAATCCTTCGCCAGCCTGGGCGGGTTCATCGCCGGCGACGCCGAGGTCATCCACTACATCCAGCACCACGCCCGGTCCCTCATCTTTAGCGCCAGCATCGCCCCGGCCAACGCCGCCGCCGCCCTGGCTGCCCTGGAGGTGATGATCGAGGAGCCGGAGCGGTCGCGGCGGGTGATGGAGATCGGCGAGCGGATGCGGAGGGGCTTCCGGGAACTGG
>DROW01000169.1 GCA_011388675.1 Chloroflexota bacterium
GCGGTTGCCGCTTCGCGGCGGGATCATCTCCGTCGAAGACGTTGAGGTCGAACCGGTCCCCCGGCTGTACCTGCAGGAGGTGGGGGGGGACCTGCGCGCCACGCTGGCCTTCGGCTATGGGGAATACGAGGTGGAGGCCGATCCCCGGGCGAAGCCGGTTAAGATGATCGGCCGGCCGGAGAGTTGGAGCCTCATCTATCTCCACCGCCGCCTGGATCGGGAGCGGTACTACTACCAGTTACTCACCGATCCCCGCTATGGCCTCAAACGGGCCGGTCGGGGGTTCGGGCCGGCCGTCTTCCGGCTGCGTGCCCGCACACACCCCCTCGACTTTCTGATGGACTGCATCCCCCATTTGACCGAGGCGGGGTTCGAGGTCTACGGCGAGGAGAAACTCCGCTCCGTCCGGCTCCGCCGCGTCTCACCTACGCTCCGTGTGGCGGTTTCTTCCGGCATCGATTGGTTCGACATCCAGGCCGTCGTGGCGTATGGGGATCAGACCGTCCCCCTGCGGGAGGTGCTGCGCGCGGTCCGAAAGGGGAGGCGGTTCGTCAAACTGGCCGATGGTTCCTTCGGCCGAATCCCGGAGGAATGGCTGGAGCGGTATCGGCACCTCTTCGCCTTCGCCGAGAACACGGAGGAGGGCTTCCGCGTCCGGCACGTCCACCTGTC
Source organism: Chloroflexota bacterium (assembly GCA_011388675.1). Taxonomy (GTDB): domain Bacteria; phylum Chloroflexota; class Anaerolineae; order B4-G1; family DUEL01; genus DUEL01. Next base: position 673 of record DROW01000169.1, read on the forward strand.
GCTGCTGGACGAGTTGCTGGACGACGCAGCGGAGGTGGAGGCCCCTCCGGACCTGGAGGAGCGGCGGCAGCGGCTTCGTTCGTTCGACCGCATCACCCCCCAGCCGGTGCCCAAGGGATTCCGGGGGGAACTGCGTCCCTATCAGAAGGCCGGCCTGGATTGGCTCCACTTCCTGCACGATTACGGTTTCGGCGGCATCCTGGCCGATGATATGGGGTTGGGCAAGACGATCCAGGTGTTGGCCTTCCTCCAGTCCCTCAAGGAGCGGGGAGAGGCGGAGCACGCGTCGCTTCTGGTGGTGCCGAAGTCGTTGCTGACCAACTGGCAGCGGGAAGCCGCTCGGTTCACCCCCGCGCTCCGTGTCCTCCCTTTCGTCGGGAAGGACCGCAAGAAGGACACCGCCTTCTTCGATCAGTATGACATCGTCCTGACCACTTACGGGACGATGCTGCGTGACATCCAGTTTCTGCGCTCCTACCGCTTCCATTACGCGATCCTGGACGAATCCCAGGCGATCAAGAACCCGTTGGCGAAGACGGCGCAGGCCGCCCGCCGGCTCAACGCCGACCACCGCCTGGCGGTGACCGGGACTCCGGTCGAGAACACAACCTTTGAACTCTGGTCCCAGTTCGCCTTCGTCCTCCCGGGGCTGCTGGGTGGGCTGGAATTCTTCCGCAAGGAGTTCGCTATCCCCATCGAGCGTGGGGGGGACAAGGGGGCGGCTGCTCGCCTGCGTCGGCTGGTCTTTCCCTTCATCCTACGCCGGACCAAGGACCAGGTGGCGCCGGAACTCCCCCCGCGCACGGAGCGGCTGCTCTTCGCCGACCTGACCCCTGCCCAGCGAAGCCTCTACAGCCGCTACCGGGATCGGTACCGGGCCGAGGTGCTGGGCCTGATCGATCGACAGGGGATCAACAGCGCGCGGATGAAGATCCTGGAGGGACTGTTGCGCCTGCGGCAAATCTGCCTCCATCCGGCCCTGGTGGAGCCGACCTTTCGGGGCAAGGCGGGGAAGTTCGATGTGCTCTTCGAGGTCCTGGAGACGCTGCTCGCCGAACGGCACAAGGTCCTCATCTATTCCCAGTTCGTGAAGGTGCTCCATCTGGTCCGCGAAAGGCTGGACCAGAGCGGTGCCCCCTATGCCTATCTGGACGGACGGACGCGGGATAGGCACGCCCAGGTGGACCGGTTCCAGAACGATCCGGACGTGCCCTTCTTTCTGATCAGCCTTAGAGCGGGTGGGTTGGGGCTGAACCTCACCGCCGCCGACTACGTCATTCTCCTGGACCCCTGGTGGAATCCGGCGGTGGAGGCCCAGGCCGCCGACCGAGTCCATCGGATCGGCCAGGACAAGCCGGTGTTCGTCTACAAACTGATCGCCAAGGATACCGTGGAGGAGAAGATCCTGGAACTCCAAGAACGGAAGCGGAAACTGGTGGCGGATCTGATCACCACGGAGCGTGGCTTCGCTAAGTCCCTCACCCGTGAGGATGTGGAGGTGTTGTTTGGTTAGCCGATTGTCCGCTTATCAATTGCTCAATGACCAATTGTCCAATCACCCA
>DROW01000170.1 GCA_011388675.1 Chloroflexota bacterium
CCGCATCAGGTCGGCCAGGATGCGGCAGGCCTCCTCGCGGGTCTCCGCCTTGATGTTGACCCGCTCGAAGTAATCGCAGTCGCCCGGATACCGCTGGATCCGTCCCTGGGCCGCGCTGCCCGCCAGACTGATCGCCGTCTCCACGTTGGGCTTATCCGGCAGTTGGACGATGTCGGCGATGCGGCGGTACCGCTCCAGAGTCGCCGGGTCGAAGTCGAGGAGGGTGATCTTGTGCCCGTAGATCCCCGCCTCCTCGTCTACTACCAGGTCCTCCTCCATCGCCTCTGCCGCCGCCATCGCCGTGAGCCATTGGGCCACGTCGGTCTCATCCACCTCCACGCCCAGCAACCGCGCCGCGCTGACGATCCGTTCCACCCTCTCCCGCGCGTCCTGTTGCTGTTCCGACATTCCTTCCTCCTTTCCTCAAGACACGGACAACCGCACGGCGCGTTTCCACCCAGCGGCCGATCCGTACTTTCCTCCCATAACAACAAAGGGTCGCCAACCCAACCCTCTCCGTCGGCGACCCCCTCCCCCACACCTCGTCCGAGGTTCGGGTTACGCGACCATCTTCTCCTGGATGTAGCGGACGGCGTCGCCCACCGTCTTGATCTGCTGTGCCTCTTCGTCGGAAATCGTCCCGCCAAACTCCTCCTCAAAGGCCATCACCAGTTCGACCAGGTCGAGCGAATCCGCCCCCAGGTCCTCCCGGAAACTGGCCTCCATCGTGATGGTGTCCGGCTCCACCGCCAGCACTTCGACGATGATTTCTTTCACTTTCTCGAAGATTTCCTGTTCGGACATCCCGCACCTCCTCTGATTTTCTGGTTTTCACCACAGGGGCGCAGAGGGCACAGAGAGGTGAAACGCTTGGAGAAAACTCCGTGTCCTCTATGTCTCTGTGGTGTTCTCTACCGTGGCTCCTGCTATTGTATTGTTCGAGGGGGCTTTGTCAAGCACCCCCAGCCATCCACGAACGGCTGGGCACTGTTCGTGCGTTCGTGTATCCGTGTTTCATTCGTGGACGGTGGGTTTGACAAACTCCCCCTCCGCATGTATGATGCCGTTAACAAGAACACCTCTTATCCGGGAAAGTTACGAACCGATGCACTCCCAGAACGAGGAACGGAAGTCGGAGCACCTCCGCATCAGCCTGGAGAAGGATGTGTCGTTCCGCTCGTTGACCACCGGCTTCGAGCGATACCGCTTCCAGCACTGCGCCCTCCCGGAACTCGACCTGGCCGCGGTGGACGTGAGCACGCACCTGCTGGGCCGGCGACTGAATGCCCCGTTGCTCATCTCCTCGATGACGGGAGGGACGGCGGAGGCGCGCGACCTGAACCGACGGTTGGCTCAGGCCGCCCAGGAGATGGGGGTCGGGATGGGGCTGGGCTCGCTGCGCGCCGCGCTGGAGGATTCCTCCCTCCTCCCTACCTATCAGGTGCGGGACGTCGCCCCGGACGTTCTGCTCCTCTCCAACCTGGGGGCGGTCCAGTTGAACTACGGCTACACGGTCGACCACTGCCGACGGGCGGTAGAGGTGGTGGAGGCGGACGGTCTGATCCTCCACCTCAACCCGCTCCAGGAGGCATTGCAGCCGGAGGGAGAGACCGATTTCTCCGACCTCCTGCGTAAGATCGAGGCAGTCTGCCGGGCGCTGGAGGTCCCCGTGGTGGTCAAGGAGGTGGGCTGGGGGCTCTCCGCCGACGTGGCCCGCCGTCTGGCCGATGCCGGCGTGGCCGCGCTGGACGTGGCCGGGGCCGGGGGGACCTCGTGGAGTCAGGTGGAGATGCACCGGGCGCGCAGCGACCTGGAACGGGAGGTGGCTGCCGCCTTTCGGGATTGGGGCATCCCGACCGCCGAGGCCCTCCGGCAGGTGCATCAGGCCGTGCCCCATCTGCCCGTCATCGCCAGCGGCGGCATCCGGGACGGCATCCAGATGGCGAAGGCGATCGCGCTGGGGGCCACGGCCTGTGGCATCGCCCGTCCTTTCCTCCTCGCCGCCGCTCGGTCGGTCGAGGCGGTGGTGGAGGCCATCGAGGTCGTCGTCACCCAGTTGCGGGTGGCGATGTTCGCCGTCGGCGCGCAGAACCTCGCCGTCCTGGCCCGCGTGCCGCTGGTCGAGGTGCCCCCACCGGGCCACGCGAGCGCGAAGGAGGGAGGATGAGCCTCTCGGCCTTCACGAGCCGTTACCTCTCCGCCCTGGAGGCGGAGATGCAGGCGGTGGTGTCCGCCTCCGCCCCCACGGTGCGCGATCTCTACGGCTATCTTCGCTACCACCTCGGCTGGGTCGACGACCGGTTCCGGCCCCATCGGGGCCGGACGGGCAAGCGGCTCCGACCGATCCTCTGCCTTCTCTCCTGTGAAGCCTGCGGCGGGGACTGGGAGCAAGCCCTTCCCGCCGCTGCCGCCGTGGAACTGCTGCACAACTTCTCGCTGATCCACGACGACATCGAGGACCGCGACGACGTCCGTCGGGGCCGGCCCACCGTCTGGGCGCTCTGGGGGGTCCCCCAGGCGATCAACGCGGGCGACGCCCTCTTCGTCCTGGCCCATCTGGCGATGCTGCGCCTGAGCGGGCGCGGGGTGTCGGCGGAGACGGTGGCGGAGGCTCTACGTGTCTTCGACCGTGCCTGTCTCCGCTTGACCGAGGGGCAGTTTATGGACATTCGGTTTGAGGAGAAGGAGGAGGTCGGGCTGGAGGAGTACCTCGCGATGATCGAGGGGAAGACCGGAGCGCTGATCTCCGCCGCGTGCGAGTTGGGCGCACTGGTGGCTGGTGCCCCCGCCGACCAGCGGGATCGGCTGCGCGCCTTCGGCCGCCACCTGGGGCTGGCCTTTCAGATCCAGGACGACGTCCTCGGTATCTGGGGCGATCCGGAAAAGACGGGAAAGCCGGTGGGTTCGGACCTCCGTTCCCGGAAGAAGACGTTGCCCATCCTCCACGGCCTCCAGCACGATCCGGCGCTCCGTGCGCTGCTGGCCCGGCCGACGCTGGGGGAGGAGGAGGTTGGAGAGGCGATCCGGCGACTGGAGGCCGTGGGCAGCCGTGCCTTCGCCGAGGAGCAGGCGCGCCGCCACATCGACCAGGCCCTCGCCGTCCTGGAGGCCGCCGACCTGCAGTCGCCCGCCGCCTCCGCCCTCCACGACCTGACCTTTGGCATGGTGGAGCGAGCCCGGTGAAGTGAGATGACCTCTCCTGCCCAAACGCCCGATGCGGGCCGCATCGCCGCGGAGACGCGGGGAGCGCGCCGGTTCCTCGACCTCTCCACGCCTTCGAGAACGCTCCCGGTGGTCTTTTCCCTCTCCCTCCTGCTTTATCTCTCGACTCTGACCCTTCCTTACAACCTCTTCTCCTATGTCGACCAGGCCCCCATCAGCCTGGGAGAGATCGCTCAGCGCCGCCCGCTCCCCGCCGCGATCTTCCTCCTCGCCTTTGCCGTCCTCTTCTGGCTGTATAGCCTGGCCTATCGAGCCTGCCTCCGACGTCCCTGCGGGGATCTGGCCCGGCCGATCTTCCTCTTCGGCCTTGTCCTGGCCCTGGCTCTCAGCCCTGCTTACCCCATCGGCGCAGGGGACGTGGTGGACTACGTGAGCCACGGCGAGGAACTGGTCTACTTCGGGTTGAATCCCCTGGTGGTCCCACCCGGCCACATCCCGGGAACCACCTTTGCCCGCTACTCCGCCTTCCGGTTGGCCCCCTCCAACTACGGCCCCCTCTGGACATGGATCAGTGGCCTGGTGGTCGGGTTGCTGGGCCGGAAGAGTCTGGCGGTGAACCTCCTGGGATTCAAGGGGGTGGCGGTCGCCGCCTATCTGGGGCTGTCCGCGGTGATCTATGCCGTCCTGCAGCGACGGTCCCCCCGGTATGCCCCGGCGGGGCTTCTCTTCTTCGCCTGGAACCCCCTCGTCCTCTACGAGTTCGCCGTCAACGGCCACAACGACGCGGCGATGATGTTCTTCGCCGCACTGGGCGTGATGCTCTGGGAGCGGGCCCGCCCCATTGGCGCAGCCATCGCTTTCACCCTCTCCTTCCTCGTTAAGATCCCCACCGTGCTCCTGTTCCCGTTGTTCCTGCTCGCTTCCATCCGGCGGTGGGGATGGAAACGAGGTTTTCAGGGGATGGCGGTATCCGTGGGCGTGGCCGCCCTGGCGTACCTCTCCCTACCCGACCCGCTGGCGGCGCTGACGAACCTCGCTGGTCGCTCTGGCCTCCTCACCCATTCGTTGCCCGCGGTGATCGGTATGGGGCTCCGGCAGGCGGGCGTACCGGAAGGATCGGCCCGGACCGTTGCGCAGGCGCTGGCCCTGCTCGCCCTCGGTGCGTGGTACCTCTCTCGACTCTGGCGTGTGTGGCGGGCTCCATCCCGCGTGCTGCAGGCCGCCTACGACGTGTTCCTCTTCCTCCTCCTCTTTACCACCCCCTGGTTCCAGCCCTGGTATGTGACCTGGCTGATCACCCTGGCCGGATTCCGCCCTCGTTGGTCCGCCCCCGTGCAGGCCGGGCTCTTCAGCCTCTCCGTCGTCATCTCCTACGTTGTCTACGGTTTTCTGTGGTTCTGGATCCCCCGGATCGCCAATTGGGGAGGGGGGCTCGGGATCAACCTTATCGCCGTTGGGACCACGTATTCGCTTCCCTGGGCGTACACGGCGTGGGTATGGATCAGGGGAAAGGAGGGAAGAAGAGGGAACGAAGCGCACCTTTTTCGGAGTTCGCAACGACAATATAGTTGAAACCAGCGAGTTCGAGTGAGGTCTGTAGAAGGGAGAGAGGAGATGGCGAAAAGACTCCGTATTCCGTTGATTATCTTGGTGTTGCTCCTGCTCATTGGTGTGGCGGTGGTCCTGATCAACCGGCAGGTTCCTCTCTTCGGCGCTTCGTATGTCCAGTGTCACACCGAGGGGTGCAGCCTGGATGCCGGTTGCTCCCACGCCACGTCCCGCATCCGGGCCGTGTGGGGCGAGATCGACGGCCGGCTTTACGTAGACGGTGTGGAGGTGGCCTCGGTCCACGAGAACATCGGCCGGGGCACGTCCAGGTGGTTCCAGTTAGACGCCGATTACTCCCCCGACACAGCGCACACGGTCCAGGTGGTGTGGAAGTACTGGGACATCAACGGTCGGGAGCGACCGGAGTACGGGTGTGAGCGGACCATTGTGACGGAGCCGTGTGTCACTCCGACGCCGGTGCCACCGACGGCGACGCCGATCCCGCCGACGCCCACGCCCGTTCCGCCCACGCCGACGCCGGTGCCGCCGACGGCGACCCCGCTTCCTCCGACGTCTACGCCGACCCCGCTGTCGCCCAAGCCGACGCCGGTGCCGACCGAACTGCCGCCGATCCCGACCCCAGCGACGCCCGCTCCGCCGGGGCCCTCGCCCACCGTGCCTCCGGCTCCTCAGATAACTCCCACGCCGCTGCCGACCATCACCGCGCCGGTGGTGTCGACGCCCACCCCCACGCCGACGCTGCCTCCGGCGGCACCGCAGCAGCAGCAGACGCCGACGGCGACTCCGTCCGCCCCAACCCAGCCGTCGGCGGAGAGCCAGCAGACGACGTCCACTCCCACGTCGGCTCCTACGGCGGAGGAGACCCAGGCTCCCACCACAGCCCCGCCGCTCATGCCGGAGAGCGGTGGCCCCGCCCCCTTGTCCGACTTCGCGCTCCTCGTCCTGGTAGCAGGGGTGATCCTGATTATGCTGGGGTGGATAGCCTCCCGGACGGAGGAGGGGACGACCCGCTAGCCCGGTAGGTGTAGGTAAAGGAAGCAGGGGCGCGGTCGTGAGACGCTGCGCCCCTGCTTCCTCACGCACAGAAAGGGTGAGTTCCCCCGGCCCCGTCACCTTTCGGTATAAAGACGATAGGCGTCCCCCACGGTCCGCACCTGCCAAGCCTTCTCCATCGGGATCTCGATCCCCATCTCCTCCAGCCGGAGCATCATTTCCACCAGTTGAATGGAGTCGGCCATCAAGTCTTCCACGAAGGAAGCCTCGGGCACCACCAGATTCTCGTCCACGTCCAGTTCCTCGGCGATGATCCGCCGGAACTCCTCGAAGGTGATCTTAGGCATGAGAACGCACCTCCTCTCGGGCGATTTCCCGTAGCCGGAACTTTTGCGGTTTACCCGTGGAGGAACGGGGGAAATCCTGCACGATCCGAACGATCTGGGGGATCTTGTACGGCTCCAGTACACCCCGGCAGTGCTCCCGCACCTCGCGGGGCGTGAGATCCGCTCCCTCCTCTGGGATGACGAAAGCCCAGACCTCCTCTCCCCCCAGCCCACCGGGCACCCCCACCACAGCCGCCTCTCGGATGGCGGGGTGGGTCATCAGGTGCCGTTCGATCTCCTCGGGGTAGATGTTTCGTCCGCCGCGGATGATCATATCCTTCTTGCGGCCGACGATCCGCAGATACCCCTCCTTGTCCATCACCGCCAGGTCGCCCGTATGATACCACCCTTCCTCGTCCACCACCTGGGCTGTGAGATCGGGTGCGCCCCAATAGCCGACCATCCGACCCTCGCTGCGCACCCAGAGTTCCCCCACCTCACCCGGAGGCAGGGGACGGCCCTCGTCGTCCACGATGCGGACCTCCACCCCCGGCATCGGCCGCCCGACCGTCTCCGCCTGTCGGTCCTCGGGGTCGCCGATGTCCGTGGCGGCGATCCCCCCGCCGGTCTCCGTGGCTCCGAAACCGATGTGCAGCGCACAACCGAACCGACGCTGCACCTCACGGGCCAGTTCTGGAGGGCAGGGGGCCGAGCCGGTGCCGCAGATGAGCAGGGAGGAGAGGTCGTACCGGTCGAACGACTTCAGGCGGAGCATCACCGCCAGCGCAGTCGGCACGGCGACCAGGATGGTTACCCGCTCCCGCTGGATCAGTTCCAGCGCTTCTACTGGGTGGAAGCGGGGTTGGATCACCAGCGTGTCCCCCATCAGCAGGGCCTGGAGGAAGACTTCGATCCCTGTGACGGTGTGGAAGCCGACGGTGGAGAGGAAGACCTGGGGGCGGCCCGCTGCCCGCAGCAGCCGCTCGCGGTAGCGGATCAACGCCCGTCCCATCTTCGGCAGGTGGGAGAGGGTCGGCCGACGCATCCACAGTTCCCGCAGCCTCAGGCTGGCGACCACCGGGGCGATGAGGCTGCGGTGGGTGTGCATCGCCCCCTTCGGGACGCCCGTCGTGCCGGAGGTGTAGAGGATCGCCAGCAGATCCTCGGGGGCCACATCCACCGGCACGGGTGTTCCACTTGCCGATGTAAGGAACTGTGCCCCCTGCTCGTCCTCGGTGACGA
>DROW01000171.1 GCA_011388675.1 Chloroflexota bacterium
GGTTCGACACCCCGCTGGAGGAGACGCTGCCGGTGGAGATGACTGTCCGCGACCCCGACCGGTTCCCGCCGATGTCCATCGTCGTCGTCATCGACAAATCCGGCAGTATGGCGGCGGAGGAGGACGGCGTCCAGAAGATCCGGCTGGCGGGGGAGGCGGCGGCCCGCGTCGCCGAACTGATCAACGACGCCGACGAGATCACCGTCATCGCCTTCGACGACCGCCCCGCCGACGTTATCGGTCCCCTACCGGGAAGCGAGCGGGGGACGGTCATCGACCGGGTGATCCGGCTCCAGGCCGGCGGCGGCGGCATCTACGTCCACGAATCCCTCCGGGCCGCCCTGGATGTCCTGAAGGAGTCCGACCGCACCGTCCGCCACGTCCTCCTCTTAGCCGACGGCTCCGATGCGGAACGGCAGGGCGGCGTGCGGGAGTTGATCGAGGAGGAGTTCGTCCCGAGGGGGATCACCCTCAGCGTCGTCGCCATTGGCGAGGGCCAGGACGTTCCCTTCCTGGAGGAGATCGCCCGACTGGGCGGAGGACGGTTCTACTTCACCGGTCGCGCCGCCGACCTGCCGACCATCTTCGCCCAGGAGACCCAACTGGCGATGCGGTCCTACATCGTCGAGGAGCCCTTCTACCCCCGACAGGTCGGTTCCAGCCCGATGCTGGAGGGGATCGAAGCGGTTCCCCGGCTGCTGGGGTACGTGGCGACCACGCCGAAGGCGGCCGCCCAGGTGGTCCTCACCACCCATCAGGACGACCCGCTCCTGGCCGCCTGGCAGTACGGGCTGGGCCGGGCCGTCGCCTGGACCTCCGACGCGACCGGCCGGTGGGCCGCCCCCTGGGTCGGCTGGGAGGGGTTCGGCCGCTTCTGGGCCCAGGTGGTCCGGTGGACCCTGGCCCAGCGGGCCGACCTGCCGGTGGAGGTGCAGGTGAGCCTGGAGGGGAAGACGGCCCGCGTCGTGGTCGACGCGCTGGACGAGACGGGGGACTTCGTCAACGGGATGGAGGGATCGGTGCGGATCGTGGGACCGGAGGGGGAGACGGCGGAGGTGGACCTGGCCCAGGTCGCGCCGGGCCGGTACGAGGGGACCTTCGAGCCGTGGGCGGAGGGGGTCTACCTGCTGCGGCTGGACGGCCAACTGCCGGACGGCGGCGCGGTGGGGACGACGACCGGCTGGGCGCTGGGGTATTCGCCGGAGTACGCCGCGCTGGAACCGGACCCCGAGGCGGTGGCCCGGCTGGCGGAGGCGGGGGGCGGGCGGGTGCTGACGGAGCCCGCGGAGGTCTTCACCCACGACCTGCGCGGGGAGGGCGTCCCCCGCGACCTGTGGCCGCTCCTCCTGACGCTGGCGACGCTCCTGTGGCCGGTGGACATCGCGCTGCGGCGGCTGGCGCTGGGCCGGCGGGACCTGGAGCGGATGTGGAACTGGCTGGCGCACCGGCTGCCCCGGCGACGGTCCCGCCCGGCGGCCGAGGCCCCCTCCCCCGTGGCGCGCCTCCTGCGGGTCAAAGAGCGGACCCGGCGGCAGCCTCCCTCGGTCGCGGCCTCCCCTCCCACCGAGGAATCTCCCCCCACGGCTCCTCCACCGCCGCAGCCAAAGCCCTCCTCGCCCGCGCCGAAGCGTCCCACTCCGCCCCCTCCGTCGCCGGAGCCGGAGACCCTCGCCGAACGGTTGTTGCGGAGAAAGCGGGAGCGGGATGGAAAGGATGCCGGTTGACTCCTTCCGATTTACCGCAGAGGCGCAGAGGACGCAGAGTTTACATTGCCATGCGCTTCCGGTGGATGCCTTTCCAAAAGCCCGTTTTGACATAGGGGGAACGGGGAATATAATCGCACGGGCAAACCATTGATACTCTGCGCTCTCTGCGTCTCTGCGGTGAAAAATATCAAGGAGGGGATGAATGAAGATCATCGACCTGCGCAGCGACACCGTCACTCACCCAACCCCCGAGATGCGGGAGGCGATGTACCGCGCCGAGGTGGGGGACGATGTGTTCGGGGAGGACCCCACCATCAACCGGCTGGAGGCGATGGCGGCGGAGCGGTTGGGGAAGGAGGCGGCGCTGTTCGTCGCCAGCGGGACGATGGGGAACCTGGTGGCGCTGCTGACCCACTGTGGACGAGGGGATGAGGCCATCGTCGGTGATCAGAGCCATACCTTTCTGTTCGAGCAGGGAGGGATGGCGGCGCTGGGAGGAATTACCCCCCGGCCGATCCCCAACCAGCCGGACGGCACGCTGCGGCTGGAGGACATCGAGGCGGCCATCCGCCCCGACAATGTCCACTTCCCCCGTACCCGGTTGATCTGCCTGGAGAACACCCACAATATGTGCTACGGCACCCCTCTCACCCCGGAGTACACGGCCCAGGTGGCCCGTTTGGCCCACGAGCGCGGCCTGAAGGTCCACTTGGACGGGGCCCGCGTCTTCAACGCGGCGACTGCGCTGGGGGTGGACGTGAAGGAGTTGGTGCGGGAGGTCGATTCGGTGATGTTCTGCCTCTCCAAGGGGCTGTGCGCGCCGGTGGGCTCGCTCCTCTGCGGCGACGCCGACTTCATCGCCGAGGCGCGGCGGGCGCGCAAGGTGGTCGGCGGGGGGATGCGACAGGCCGGGATCTTGGCTGCGGCAGGGATCGTCGCCCTGGAGAAGATGACCCTGCGGCTGGCGGAGGACCACGAGCGGGCCCGCAGGCTGGCCGAGGGGCTGGCCCAGATCCCCGGGATCGAGGTCGGCCCGGTCCACACCAACATCCTCTACTTCTGGCTGACCGAGGAGACGGACCGGACCCCCGAGGAGGTGGTCGATGGGCTGGCCGAACGGGGCGTCCGCATCCTGGGGCGGGAGAACGGCCGCTTCCGCGCCGTCACCCACTACTGGATCACCGACGAGGACATCGACCGGACCCTGCAGGCGATGCGGGAGGTGATGGGGACATAAACTACAGAGGCGCAGAGGACACAGAGTAATCTAAGAATCAAAAACTTATGACCCTCTGTGCTCTCTGTGCCCCCGTGGTTCCCTCCCAAACCGACGCTGGAAGGGGACACCCCACCGCTTCAGTTCGTCGAAGATCCGTTCGATCAACACGTCTACCTGGGCCGCCACCTCGGGCGAGAGGTCCAGCCCCACCTCCGTCGTCGCAGGCTGCACGCCCAGGATCACCACCTCCTCCGGGTAGATGTCCCGCAGTTGGGCGGCGAACAGCATATCCGGCAGCCCGATCTCGTGGGGGGACATCTTGATGGAGAGATAGGCCGGCACCTGGTCGCCGGTCAATCGGGCGAGAGTACCCGGCGGCCCGCCTGTCTCCACCGCGTCGATGATCAGCAGACGGGAGACCCCTTCCAGATAGTGAAGCAGGTCCATCCCCTTGGTCCCGCCGTCGAGGACCTCCACCTCCGGCGGGAACTCCGCCACCTCCTCCAGCCGACGGACCACGTGGACCCCCACGCCGTCGTCGGAGAGGAGGATGTTGCCGACGCCCAGGATCAACGTCTTGCCCATTTCCCGTTTCCCAAATACGTAGGGGCGCACGGCTGTGCGCCTATGCCGTGCGCCCCTACCCATGATCCGCGCCGGTTCTAATGGTCGGGCGCGTGATTGAACTTGACGCCGCTGACGATGCCGGTGATGGCCGCGTTCCGCTCCTCGACGTCCGCCAGGATGGCCATATAGAGGTGGACGACGAAGAAGGCGGCGAAGAGCCACATCAGGGCGTGGTGGACCCAGCGCAGGGTTTGGTTACCGAAGAGAGTGAGCAGCCAGCCGAAGGCAGCCCGCCAGAAGCCATCGGCGTACGGCTCGGCGTAGAGGGCGAAACCGGTGAGGCCCTGGACCAGGACCATCACGCCGAAGGCGGCGTAACTGAGCCCGGCCACTGGATTGTGACCCATATAGTGGGGCCGCTCCTTCGCCAGGAAGAGGTAGTACTTCAACTGCCTTCCGAAGAAGCCCCAGCGGTCCCGGCTCACGGGGAGCCAGTCTCGCCAACTGGCGTACTGGTTCCCAACGAACATCCAGTAGACCCGCACCAGGAAGCCCAGGCCGAAGACGAAGGCGGCTCCGAAGTGGATGGCGCGCATCCAGCCCATCAGGTAGGTCTGGGCCGTCTCGTCGGGGACGGTGATGAAGGGGTTGCCGATGTAGTAGCCGGTGAAGGCCAGCACGGCGATGCTCGCCACGTGGGCCCAGTGGAAGATGCGCACCGGTGCTTCCCACACGTAAACCCGCCTGAGCATCTCCCACCTCCCTTAGGCGATCCTGATGCGGACCACCTCGCGCCCGTTGGGATCGAGGACGTGGACCGCGCAGGCCATGCACGGGTCGAAGGAGTGGATCGTGCGCAGGATCTCCAGCGGCTTCTCCGGGTCGGCCACGGGCGTGCCGACGAGCGACGCCTCGTATGCCCCCGGCTGCCCGTTGGCGTCCCGCGGCGAGCCGTTCCAGGTCGAAGGAACGACCGCCTGATAGTTCTCGATCTTCCCGTCCTTGATGTGGATCCAGTGGCCCAGCGCGCCACGCGGTGCCTCCATCCAGCCCCAGCCCATCGCCTCCTTGGGCCAGGTGGACGGATCCCAGTGGTCCAGTTCGTGGATGCGCAGGTCGCCGCTGCCGATGTTGGCCGCCAGTTCGTCGGTCCAGTTGATCAACTGCTCGGCGACGACCACCGTCTCGATGGCTCGGGCGGCGGTGCGGCCGAGGGTGGAGAAGAGAACCTCCGGCCCGACGCCGAGTTTCTCCAGCACCGTGTCCACCCAGTACTTCACCCGCTCGTGACCGGAGGCGTAGGCGACCAGCATCCGTGCCAGCGGGCCCACCTCCATCGCTTTGCCGTCGTACCGTGGGGCCTTGATCCAGGAGTACTTGTCGTCGGTGTTGAGGAACTCGTACGGCGGCTGCGGGCCGGTGTAGTTGGGCTCCGTCACCCCGTCCCACGGGTGCTTGGGCTGGCTCTCGTCATCGTAGGCGAACCAGGAGTGGGTGACGTACTCGGCGATCTTCCGATGGTCGACGGGATGGACCTTGCTCAGGTCGCGGTTGAGGATGATGCCGCGCGGCAGGAACAGGTCGCCCGGCTCGTCGCTGCTCACGGTATCGGTGAGCGGGAACTCGCCGTAGGCCAGGAAGTTGCCCAGCCCCTCGCCCAGGCCGGCCCACTCCAGGTAGAAGGGGGCCACCGCCAGTACGTCGGGCAGGTAGACCTTCTCCACGAACTCCCGGGCTTTGACGAAAAGTTCCTTCAGGTGGGCGATGCTATCGGCGTTCAGCGCGGCCTGGCTGTTGGGATCGACCGGGCAGGCCATCCCGCCCACCAGGTAGGTCTGCAGGTGCGGGTTCTTCCCGCCCAGGATGGCGTGGGCTTTGATGACTTCCCGCTGCCAGTCCAGCGCTTCCAGGTAGTGGGCCACCGCCATCAGGTTGGCCTCAGGCGGCAGTTTGTAGGCCGGATGGCCCCAGTAGCCGTTGGCGAAGGGGCCCAGTTGACCGCTGGCGACGAACGCCTTCAACCGGTCCTGCACCCCCTTGAAGTAAGCCGCGCTGGACTTGGGCCAATCGGAGATCGATTGGGCCAGTTGGGCCGTCGCGGCGGGGTCGGCATCCAGCGCGCTGACGATGTCCACCCAGTCGAGCGCGTGGAGGTGATAGAAGTGGATCGTATGGTCTTGAACGTACTGGATGCCTTGGATGATGTTGCGGATCAATCGAGCGTTCGGAGGGATCTGAATCCCGAGGGCATCTTCTACTGCTCGCACGGAGCAGACGGCGTGCACCGTCGTTCAGACCCCTCATATGCGTTGGCAGAAGGCCCAGGCGTCGCGGGGATCGCGGCCCTTGAGGATGACCTCGATCCCTCGCCACATCGTGCTGCTGCTCCAGGCGTTGGTCACCTGGCCGTCCTGGACCTCCACCTCGATGCGCAGGTGGCCTTCGATACGGGTTACGGGATCGATCGCGATCTTGGCCATCTCTGCCTCCTTACTCCTCTTTCTCCTGCGATGCTCCGGCCGCCTTCTTGCGCACCGCGCTGCCGATGGCGTGGGCTGCCACGCCCGCAGCGGCCACCGCCGTCAGGCCAAGGCCGACCTTGTCGATCGTGGCCTCCACTCCGAAGCCCGGCACCTCCGGCAGGCGCTGGTAGAAGGGGGTCATCGTATCCCAGAAGTTCGGCTCCGAGCAGCCCAGGCAGCCGTGACCGGACATCACGGGCCAACTGGTGCCCTCGTTCCAGCGAACGGTGGGGCAGTTGTGGTAGGTTTCCGGCCCCTTGCAGCCCATCTTGTAGAGGCACCAGCCCAGTCGGTGGCCTTCGTCTCCCCATTCTTCCACGAACTGCCCGGCATCGAAGTGCGGACGCCGCTCGCAGTTGTCGTGGATCCGCTTCCCGTAGGCAAACAATGGCCGCTTCAGGTGATCCATCGCCGGCAGGGAGCCGAACGTGAGGAAGTGGACCACCGTGGCGGTGAGGTTGACGACGTTGAGGGGGCAACCGGGGAGGTTGACCACCGGCACGTCCTTCACCAGATCGGCCACGCCGACGGCCTCGGTGGGGTTGGGGCTTGCGGCGGGGATGCCGCCGAAGGCCGCGCAGTTGCCCACGGCGATGACGGCGATGGCCCCTTCCACCGTTTCGAACAGGATGTCCTTCGCTGTCTTGCCGCCGATGCAGCAGTAGAGGCCACCATCCTTGAGGGGGATCGACCCCTCTACGACGACGATGTGGCCTCCCTTCTCCACGGTGGCCGCCTTGGACGCTTCGGCCTGTTCGCCCGCGGGGGCCATGATCGTCTCGTGGTAGTCAACCGAGAGGACGTCCAGCACGAGTTCGCCCACGGTGGGGCGTGAGGCTCGCAGGAGGGACTCGGTGCACCCTGCGCAGTCCTGGAATTCCAGCCACACCAACGGGACGCGCGGGGTGTTCTCCAGCGCACGGGCGATTCGAGAGGCCTTCTCCACCGGGAGGGCGAGGACGCCGGCCATGATGGTGCAGAACTTGAGGAACTCCCTCCGCGACACCCCCCGGCGGGCCAAAGCCTCCACTAGGTTGAATGGCTCTCCGCCTGTGAGGCTGAGTTCCAGGGGGTCGATTTGCTCTCTTGTCATCAGCATTCCTCCTTGCCTTGTTCACTTTGCGTGGGAAGGCTTGTGTATCGAGGATCCCGTTCTTGAAAGATGCTTCCGTCTATCTCTCCATACACCCTCCTTCCAAGGCTGGAAGACAGGAACGCTGAACGATTAGACCTCTTATGGGGCCTATCTATGAAGTGTCCCCATTATACTGAAACTTCCTTGGAAGGCAAATCCACGTTCTCCCGGAGGTGTGCTTCAGGGTAGGACAGACTGAGGAGAGCCGATGGACACCTTCGCCTCCAAGTTGAAGCGCACCCCTTCGCATCCTGGTCTTGACCTCCTCCGTTTGCTGTGCTAAAATGCAATTGCGTCGGATTCAGGCCTTATTGTATTGCAGGGCAGGGGAAGCAACGCGTCGTGGAGTGGGAACGCGCTCTCTTCGTTGGATAAGGCCGCACCACGGTTCTTCCGTGGGGCGGCCTTTGTCTTTTCCAAAAGAGAGGCAGGAGAGAAAGGTGGGTTACCCTTGGGAGGTATATCAAAGGGCGCTGGAGAGATGGGAGCGCCTGCTCGACGAGGAGCCCACAAGCAGGGACCTTCAGACCATTGAGGAAGCCATCCTTCAACTTCGCCCCTACAGCCCGCTCCCCCTCATCGAGCGATGGAACGCCCGGTTAAGCGGCCCCGTTTGGGCGGTGCGGGCCGCGGACCTGGATGGCGACGGGCGGTGGGAGATCGTGGCGGGCGGCGATGGCGGACGTATCTTCCATTTCCATCCTACGGAAGAAGGATGGGAGCGGAAAGCCGTGTACGAAGCACCGGGCGGGGGAGAGGCACGGATCGTAGGGCTCGCAACGCGCCGCGAGTTTCTCGACATCGGCGAGCGGCTCGTCGTCTTCTCCCGTTCCGCCTCCGGCCTCCAGCCCTTCGAATTGATCCTTTCGGACCGGTCTGGGGAATACACCTCTATGGAACTGCGTCCGTTCCCCGAACGGAAGGTGTTGCTTTCCAGGGGATACGGCGATCCGCAGACTACGCCTCCGGTCGGAGAGATCGTCCCCGAGGGAAAACGGAGGTATCGGATCCGAAAGGGCGAACTGGTGGGGGCCTTCGACGCCCCTCTCTCCATCGTCGCCGCCGTCCACGACAGCGAATGGCTCTACGTGGGCTACGAGGGGAACCGCTTGGCTCGGTTGCTCCACCGGCAGGGGAAGTGGATAGAAGACGAAACGTGGGGGAAAAACGCCAAGCCGGGAGGGGAGATACGGGCTCTCAGCCTTCTCCACTGCGAGGACGACGCTCCCCTCCTCCTGGTGGCGAACGGCGCAGGGGAGATCGCAGCCTTCCGGGCGGAGAGCGGAGACCCTGTCTGGCGGGCCCAGACCCAGTGCGACATCCTGGCAATGGACACCCACCCCGAAGCCCCCCAGATCATCGTCGGCTCCCGAGACGGCCAGGTCCGGGTCTACGAAGTGGTCGGAGAGGCCGGGATCGCCCGGTGTGCCCGGTTCCTGGAAGAGGGCTACCGGCTGGCCGTGGAAGCGGTCGGCGACGAGGAGCGTCTCCTGGCGCGCTGGCTGGAACACGAGGAGGAAGAACTGGCTCGATTCGCCGTCGAGCGGCTGGTGGATCGATTGCCCGACCTCGCCTCGTGGATGGAACGACTGATCGCGGGCAGGGGAGGGATCGATCTTGCCGAGCCGATGATGCTCTATCTGGTCGCCGTCCTTGAGGACCGCCTGCTGAAAGGGCGGATCTCGGCCGAGTGGACCTTCGATCGGCTGCAGGCCCTCCACGAGCGGGCCCGGAGACCGGTGCGCAGGAGGATCGACCTGTTGTGGGCCCGCTACACGGCCCGTTTCCGCTCCCTCGATCGGGAGAGTTTCGATTCCCTCCGCCAGCGACGGCGGCGGGGCGACCTGAGCGAAGCCCGGGAACTGGCCCGCACAGGCCGGGAGACCGCCGACGTCGAGGCCCTCCAAGAGGCCGTGGCTCTGTATGGGGAATGCCTGGTGGCCCACCGGCAGGTTCTGTGGCTCTTCGCCGCCGAAGGACCCGTGGTGGCCGTACAGCCGCTCCCCGTCGAACCCGGGAAATCCCCCCAGGCGGTAGTTGCAACCAGCGACGGGCACCTGGCCCTGCTGGACCTGGAGGCGCGTCGGGTGCTGCATCGGTACCGCCTGGAGACAAAAGGGGGAATTCGCAACGTCGTTCTGGGACGGCTCGAGACGGGGGGGCGGAAGGCGTTGGCTGTGGCAACGGGCGACGGTCGACTCTGCCTCTACGACCTGGAAGGGGACCTCGCTCTCTCCACCCCCACCTGTACTGTCCCCTGGGAGCCGGAGGTCTGGGGGGAGAACGGGGAGCGGGTCGCCTTCGGCGGGGGAAACGTCGCCTGTTGGGGGGACGGGGAGAGAGGGGGAGGGGCCCCGCTGACCGGAGCGGCGGTCTGGCGACTGGCAGCGGTGATCGACGACGTGGACGGCGACGGCTGCGACGAGGTCATCACCACCGACGCGCGGGAGGCCGTGCTGGAGGTCTGGACAACGCGGGGGGAAGGGGCCCGGTTCCGGGTCCGTTTCCCCAGCCCTGTGGTCGCCGCCCACGCCCTCCACAAGGACGGGGCAGTCCTCGGGATCGCCGTCGCCTGTGCCGATGGACAGATCTGCCTGCTCGACCCCACCGGACGGCGGGTGTGGCGATACGACCTGGAGGGTCCCGTCCGCTCGCTGCACGCGCTCGACGTGGATGGAGACGGCGCGACGGAGATCCTCGTCGGCGCGGAGGACGGCTTCGTGCACGTGATCGACGGCAGCGGCCGCCGACTGTGGGCGATCGCTGTGGGCGTACCGGTCCACCGCGTGGCTGGCGTCCGTTCCCTCGCTGGACGGCTCTACCTCCTCGCTGCCGACGCCGAGGCCACCGTCCACCTGCTGGAGGTGATTCCCCCCGGAAGCGAACGGGAACAGGCCCTCAAGGCGGAAGCCGCGAAGTGTTTCGCTGCGCTGGTGGGGGAGGAAGATCCCCAGGCCGTGGTCAGGCGCTGGCTGGAGCGCCCACCGAACCCGTACCTCCTCGGGTACGTGTTGGGCACAGCGACGACGGTGGCCCTCCCAGAGGTGGTTCCACCGCTCGCGGAGATGCCACCTGCGGTGCAGGAGGCGTACCTCGACGCGCTGGTGCGGGCGGTTCAGCGCGCTCCCAATGACGAGGTGCTGGACGGCCTGCGGAAACGGTGGGTGGATCTCCTGCGGGACGAGGGCATCAATCCCTACGCGGTAGCAACGGCGCTGGCCCGCATCGCCTCTCCGGATGGGATGGACGAGCGCGCGCTGACGTTCTGGCTTCCCGTGCTGGAGATCGCGGCCGTTCACCCGCATCCCGCCGTCCGGCGGGAGGTGATTCGCCTGCTGAGGCCCTTCCTGATCGCCGCTTCCCGCCTGCAAGAAGAGAAGCCGATGCCGCACAGCCAATGGAGTGTCCCGGACGACCACCCAATGTGGTCGTTGCTCTACCGGCTGCTGGAGGAGAAAGAGGACGGCGCGCAGGGAAGCGGGTGGGTGCTGGAGGAACTCTCCACGGTGGTGCGGGACCAGTTTCTGGAAGACCCGATCGCCGCGCTGATCCTCTCTCACCGGTTGATCGGTCAATGGGTCAATCCGAAGTGGCTGTCGACATTGGGGAATCCCGATCTCCGGTTGCTGGAGAGCGAGGAAGCGCGCGCGCTTTTCCGCGAACTGGGGCACCTGGCGATGGTGCAGCGATCGTCCGCGGCGGAAGCGGAGGGGTTGCCCGCGGCGATGAACTCGCTGGTAAACGCGCTGGATCGGGCGGTCGGGGCTGGGATCCTTTCCGACGGGGAGCCGTTGGTCAAAGCCTATCGAGGGCTGGCCGAACTGGCGGCTCTCTCCGGCGTGCAGGGCCTGCGGGAGTACTTCCTGGGCTCCCTGGGAAAGGAGCCCCCGGTCCACGCTCTGCGGACGGCCTGCGAGGAGACGGGGGTCTTCCGCGCCCTCGCTGAGATGATCAGGGACCTGGAGCGGGAGATCGTCCAGGGGCTCCAGGCGTTCCAGCAGAGCCCTCACAAGCAGCGGCTGGAGATGCTCCGTCAGTTGCGTTTCGACCTGCAGGCGTTCCGTGGCAGGGAGCAAGACAAGGCGAGCCGAGACAGCCTCCGCCGACTCTGGAAACAGATCCTCTCCGGGATCGTGCAGCAGTGGGAGGGCCCGGACGGAGCGCTGGGCGGAGAGATCCGTCGCCTCTCCCGTACGTTCGACTACGGTGTGGACGTAGTGGACAGGCGGGTGAGCGGAACGGCGATCCAGGTCCGCTTCCGACTGACCAACACGGGATGTGTCCCAGTTCACAGCCTCCGGCTGGGCCAGCCGGAGGCCCGCTGGCGGGATCGAAACTTGCGCTGCGAGACGGAGCCCCGGTTCACTTCTCCCCGGAAGCGGTTCGACCCAGACGAGCGGATGTGGGCCGTGGTCCAGATCGTGGTCGATGAGTCCCTGTTGGAAGCCTGGTTTCAGGAGACAAAGGGGATAACCGTCCAACTGAGGGTGCCGATCGAGTACTATCTGGAATCCGAGCAGGAGGAGAAGATCGTTGAACTGGAGGTCCCGCTGCTTCCCGAGACCTTCCGCCAGGCGGACTATGCGACGGCCTTCCCCTCGGCCTGGAGCCGGTACGGTCGGGAAATACGCCGCCTCCTTTCCCATCACGAAGGCCCCGTCCTGGTGGAATGCGAGCGGGGCGCGCGCCGGTCGTTCCTCCACAAGATCGAAAGCCTGGTCCCGGATCTGCGATGTCGCGTGCTCGATCTGACCGAGGGATACTGGACGGTCGTTCGGGAGCAAAAGGAGGGGAAGGGGTTCGCCATCCAACCGGCGGACCTCCAGGTCTGGCTGCTCCAGTCGCTGTGGAAGGAGGTCGACCCCACGCTGATCGAGGAACTGAGGTGGCGCTCCTATCGGGCCGTGATGAAGCGGGCCTGGGAACAAATGCCCCCGAAGGTCCGGCCCGACGTGCTGATCCTGGACCAGTTCGACTCCTTCCTGATTCGGCTGCTTCGCCGTCCGGGAGGACGGCAGGTGCTGGAAGAAGTGCTCCCTTTCTGGATGGAATGGGCCCGTTCCTCCGGCTTCCGCCTGGTGCTGGGGGGCTCTTTCCTCACCGAAAAGATCCTGGAGGCCTGTTTCCCGGCCGTGCATCCCCATCTCGACATCGTCCGCGCCGATTATCTCTTGGTTGGGAAAGGCGGGTACGAGGAAGCGGTGGCTTTCGTCGAACGGGAGATCGCCCGGCAGAAACTGGAGGGGGCGCTCGATCATTTCAGACCCCGCCTTACGCCGGCGAGGATCGTGGAACTGTGCGGGGGCAACCTCCTGCTCATCCGTACCCTTTTCCTCGATGGCCTAAAGTCGCTAAAAGAACGACTGGAGGAAGGGGGAGAGGAAGACCGCCGGGAGATGACGAAAGAGCCGGAGAAGTTCTTCCTGGAATACGGGCAGGAGCAGAACTTTTTCAACAGCCTCTGGATCTGGCTCCCCTTCCCGGAGCAACTGGCCCTGGTCCTGCTGGCCCACAGCGAGATCGCGCTCGAGGAGAAGAAGTGGCTAGCCCGAGGGTTGACCCTCAGTCGGGACTACAGGCCGGGCGTACCCTCGACGGGTCGCCGTCGGGCTCGAAAGGTCATAGCGCGGGCGGGGGAGCCCCTGACCCCCCAGTTAGTCCAGACGATCCGATCGAGCAAGTACTTCGGCCCGGATGACGTGTGGGTCTATGGCTTCTCGACGAAGCGGCCGTCCTCGTTGGAAAGGAGCGCGGAGACCGCGATGCTCCTGCGTCTTCTGCAGGGGCTTGGCGGGGCGAGGGTGCTCGCCCGCCTGACCCGACAGGAGGTGCTGACCACCCATCGGGTCCCCCAGGCCCTGGGGAGAGTCTACGACCTGCGGGTTCCGCTGATGCGTACCTGGCTCCGCACCAGTGGCGTGCTGGAGCGGATGGTCGAGGCAATGCAAGGGAAGGAGGGGGGAAACTGGTGCCCGGAGAGTCTCTATCTGGACCAGAGGCTTCCTGAAAAGAAGACGCTGCTTTTCCAGGGGAGGAGCCCTCAGCCACTGTATAAGACGTTGCCGCTGGAGGATCTGCCGCGCGTCAGTTCCTCCCTCCGGCGGGAGGATCGCGGGCTGTTCTTCAACCTGTACGGTCTGGGGAAGGAGGTGTCTCCCCCGCAGCGATGGACGCTGATCGTCCGGATCGCCGAGGCCCTGAAGGAGATGCGGGCAAGCACGAGACCTCCGGCGGAGTCCTCCGCAGCCGTGTTCTTCTCATCCCTGGGGGAACTGCTCGGACAGCCGCCGATCCCCTGTCCCCAGGCGGAGGAAGGGGAAGGCCGTCCCACCCATCTCCTGCTGGGCCAGGGGGAGGTCGCTCTCCAGTGTATGAACTTCGGCAAGATCCTGCCGGGGTTCAGCCCTCAGGCCCTGGTGGGGATCACCCGGGACGGAGGGGAGGTCGCTCCCCTCGCCCGGCAACTGAAGGAAGAGGCGAAGCGGTTGCTCTTCCCCGAGGAAGCGACAGCGGAGGCGGAGGAGGAAGAGGGGGAAGAGGACTGGAGGGCGGTGGTCTGCATCTTTGCCCTGCGTAACGCGGAGCCGTTGCGGGAGCAACTGGAACGGAGATACGGAAGGATTCGATACGCGGTGCTGGAATGGCGGGAACTGGCGGAGATAATGATCGACTCCCAGCCCGCCCGTCGCCTCCTGCGGATCGGACAGAACCACATCGGGCGGCAGGCTTTCTCTCCTTACAAGTTGAGAGGGCCTCTGGCGGCGGATTCGCCCCTCTTCGTCGGACGGGAGCGGGAGATCGAGCGCATTAGGGATCACATCCACGAGAGCGACTTCCTCATCCTCGGCTGTCGTCGCATCGGCAAGACGACACTGCTGCGTCGGGTCCAGGTGGAATTGGGCCGCAGCCAGCGTTACCTCCCCATCCCGCTCAATCTGTCCAGTTCGGTGGAGACGATCGAGACGTTTTACGATAAACTCCGCATCGAACTGCGGGAGATGGGACTGGGACAGTACGCCGAGATACTGGGGGATGGCAAAAGCCCTTACACGGACTTCCGCGAGATGGTCCTGGCGATGCGGGAGCGAGAGGGGAAGCATCCGGTCTTCCTGCTGGACGAAGTGGACGGTCTGTACCGGTATGATACGGAACACAACCAGCGTCGGTTCTTCGAGTTCCTTCGCAACGCGCTCGCTCAGGCGTCCCCCCGTCTGTGCAGTTTCGTTATGACGGGATACCAGCAGGTGTACTTGGACGCTCAACACCACGGCTCGGTATTCTTCAACTTCTGCGATCCGTTGAACATCGCCGAGGTGGACCCCAACAGCGCGCAACGGTTGGTGAAACTGCTGAAGGAGTACGGCGTGGAGTTCTACCACGAGAAAGACGCCGTCGATCGCATCTTGGAGGGCACCTTCTGCGTGCCCTGGGCCATCCAGACCGCGTGCCACGAACTGTTGGGCGTGCTGGATGAGAAAAACGACTTCCGTGTCGAGATGGAAGACGTGGAGCGGGTGATTTCCTGGCAGATCGATCGGGACCTCGCGGAGGAACTGTGGGACTCCCTGCAGGTGGATCTCTCCCTCCCGGACGTTCCTCCCAAACTGGCGAAACTGAGAGCGAAGATCCTGCTCCTTGCCATCATTCTGGAGAAGTACTCCTTCTTGGATCGGGTAAACGTTCACCGTTTGCTGCCTGTGGGGCAACGGTTCTTCACCGCCGCCGAGGCGGTCGAGTGGCTGGGGGAGTGGGCCGGTGAACTGAGACCCTACTGGACCTGGTCGGAAGAGGAGGTGAGCATCATCCTCCGCGCCTTGACCATCACTCTGGCCGTGTCCGTCGATCGGGACGGGGTCTCGTACTACTTCCCTCAGGACATCCTGCCGACGATCCTCTTCCGCCGTCATCGCACGAGCCGGAGGGACGACCTCATCGATCGGTTGGATGATCTGATCAAGCAGTACAGAGAGATCTGCGAGAGCCAGCGTTCCCTGTAACGGAGGTGCTGGATGCGTGAAGCCGTTCCCGACTACACCCGTCCTCTTCAGTTTCCGGGGGGAGAGAGGTTCTACGTTCCCCGACGACTGCGGAAGTACGGTTGGGAGGACAAACCGGTCAGGATCGACCATCTCCTTGAAGCAATCAGCCGGAGGGAGAGCCTTGCCATTCTATCGGCCGAAGGGACCGGGAAGACCTCCCTGATCAACGAGATTGCCTATCGAGCCGAGCAGTTAGATGAAGGGATTATCCCCATCGGCCGGATAGAGTTGTACCTCTGCCGGGGGGTGGATGACCTGGAGGACGTCCTTCGAGTCGTGCAGGAGCAAGTGGTCCAGTACGCGAAAAGTCGGCTGCCCGAATCCTCTTTACCGCCTCTTGAGGAGGACCTTGAGGCCAGTTTCTCCGCCAACCTGCGCCGGATCTTCGACCGTTTGAAGAGGAGGGAGCGGGGGCGGATCATCCTTCTGCTGCTGGACGACCTGCACGTCCTCTCCCCGCGCGTCGTGGTGCGGTTCGCCAGCCACCTGCGAAGCCTGCACCAGGATCGCGACGACCTATGCCTCGTGCTGACCGCCGCGCGCAGCCTGGACGATGTGGTGCGCCACGACTGGTCGCCGCTGAAGAACATCCTGGAGAGTTACACCCTCTTGGATTTCCAGTACGAGGATCTGGGGGCCTTCGTCCGCGAGGGGGAATTCGCGATCACGCCTGAGATGATGGAGAGGATCTACGAATGGACCCGGGGCTATCCCTATCTGGTCGTCCTCCTCTTCCATAAACTGTTGTCGGAGGCACCGCGGAGCATCACGCCGGAGATGGTAGACCGGGCTGTGGAAAAGTCGCTGGAGGGGGTCATCGCCCCCTTCGAGACGGCCCGCAAGGCGATCCTCCAGGCCGCCACCGGCCCCGGGGCCGACCGTACTCCCTGGCAACTGGTGCAGCAACTGTTGGAGGGGGAGGCTCCCAAGTTCGACGATTCCCCTGGGGCTCCGTTCTTGGCCATCCACGGCGTGGTGGCGAAAGGGCCGAAGGGAGAGGTGGTCTGGCGGAACCGGATGATCCAGCGATATATGGAACGGGTTGCCCCCGACCTGGCGGCCCGCATACCTGCCCCTTCACTTCGCGCCGAAACCGCGCTGCGGGGCTCGGGATGGATCTACGTGAACCTGGTGATGGATTTCCGCCGTTTCGTTCAGGAAGCACACAAACTACGCTTCGACCAACTGAGGGGGAGCGAGGAGTACGCCGACGCGCTGAACAAACTGGCCCAGGTCGTTGAAGAAAGGCAGCAGGCCGAGACAGACGACGGAGAGAAAGAAGGGCAGCAGGTCGAGACGGATGGCGGAGAGAAAGAAGGGCAGCAGGCCGAGACGGATGGCGGAAAGAAGTTTCCCTTCCGTATCGATCAGGAAGAGAAAGAACTGCTTAACGTCGGCACCGACCTGGGTATTTTCCACTCCTCCCTCGTCGAGCAGGCCTTCTTCCCACTGTACTGGCTGCAGGACCCGAAGGAAAATGTGTGCATCCCCTCCTATTTGAAGAAGAAATGGGCAGAAAACGCTTCCCCTAGCAAAGAAGAAGAAGATTACCTGCAAGCCTGGAGCCGGTGGGACAGGATCGGCCTGCGGCTGACCCCTGAGGGCCTGGTCCACATCCACCTGCGTAAAGAGATCAACGCCCAGAAGTTGCCCGATCTTCTGGGAGAAAGCGTCCTCGAACTGGAGAAAGAACTGGAAGACAAGCAGCGTTCGGTCCAGTGGGAGATCGCGCTGGGGCTGGTGGAGCATTTCATTGAGAGGAGTTTCGATGTCGCAGAAGAGGGGCCAGCCCCGCGACGTCCAATTCAGGATCAGGGGAAAGAAGCCAGTCTGTACCGGATGCCTAGTCTGAAGGACGTCCTTTTCGACAAGAGGGGCACTCCCCGGAAGGGGGCTCCGATTTATCCGCTTCGGGATCGGTATGTGGTGTACTTCTTCGATAAACTGTGTGCCTGTTCGGGGCGGGCGTCCCGTGTGTTGGTGGCGAGAGATCTGAAAGAGAATCTGAAGTATGCCTGCGAGATCGCCAGTCTTCTGGAAGGAGTGATGCTGAAGCAGGGAAAGGAGTACATCGTACCCGAACTGAAGCGAGAGGAGATGGAAACCCTCTTCGAGGGGGACCTCTCCAGTTGGGAAGGGGAACTCTGCCTTCTCACCGGGGACAACGCGTTGGTTTATTTCCGGGCGCTGGAGCCGGTGGAGAGGAGCGAAACGTCCCAGGTCGAACGGGTCTGCGGTGGGTGCAACCGGCCCGAGGTCAGGAAGATCCAGAAGATCCGCTTCGCCGGCCGGTCGGTCTCCTACGAAGACTACTGGAAGTGCATCCTTCGCGGGATTGAGTACATCCTCGATCTACGATTGTTGGCCCGGTTGCTCACCGAGGAGACCAAGCGATATACCGTCACCATCGCCGAACAGGCAGCCGACGGGGACAGGCGGATGAGTATGCGGATGCTCCGGAAGCGCGTAACGGTGATGACTCGCCTGCTCTCCCGCCTTCGGGATGCCTCCGTCCCCCGCTCCATCGCCCCCGCCGACTACGCGGTCAGGAAATTCGAACATCTGATGGAAATCAGCGGCTTACGCGAGAGCATCAGCCACGCCGCCAGCAACATCGACGCGGCCAATGCCCTCCTGGAGCATCAGGAGGAGATGCTGATGACCGTCCTCTTCGCCACCATCGCCGTGCTCCTCTCCTGCCTGACGATCCCTTCTATGCTGATCGACTGGTGGTCTTTCACCAACAATGTCTCCGACGTGATCTCCGTTTTCCCCTTGGGTCCCGCCCGGCTTACGGGATACGCACTGTGCCTGATCCCCGCTGCCGCTCTGATCGCCTTCGCGGTCTGGATCAGCCGCTTCGCCTGGCGGGCATCGTGGAAAGAAGAGCGGTTGAGGTTTAGAGAATGGAAAGAGAGGAAACGCAAAACCTATTCTTCAGAGGAGGCCGACAACGATGCAGACAACGCAGCCGACACCGCAGACAGGGGTTCGTAGATATGGACTTTCCGCTTCTCTGATCCTCGGCATTCTGAGCCTATTGATCCTCTGGGCCTGCCTTAACGGCCCGGCCGCAGCGGCCCCGGCCCAGGTCGCGCACCCCGGCGACGTGGTCATCAACGAGGTGGCCTGGAGCGGGACGGCGGCGTCCTACGCCGACGAGTGGATCGAACTCCACAACACCACCGGTACGACGGTCACGCTGGACGGCTGGCGGATCGTGGACGACGACGACCTGAACCTCTTCCTGGCGGGCGAGATCCCGCCGCACGGGTACTATCTCATCGAGCGCGGTGACGACTCCACGATCTCCGACATCCCCGCTGACCTCGTCGCCTCCTTCGGCGCGGGCCTCGCCAACACCGGCGAGGCGCTCACGCTGACCGATTCGCTGGGCAACGTGATCGACACCGCCAACGCCGATGGTGGCCCCTGGCCCGCCGGCTCCGACTCGCCCGATCGGCGCTCGATGGAGCGGATCGATCCCACCGCGCCCGACACGGAGGACAACTGGTGTACCAACGACGGCACCGTCCGCAACGGCCACGACGCCGACGGGTTCCCCATCGACGGTACGCCCAGGGCCCGCAACGCCTGCTACGCCGTCGCGGGCTTGAGCCTCTCCAAAACGGGGCCCCAATGGGCCTCAGCGGGCCTCACCCTCACCTACCGCCTCCTCATCAGCAACACCGGCGGCCTCACCCTCACCTCCGTCGTCCTCACCGACCGCCTGCCCGCCGGCCTCTCCTACGTAACCCAGACCTCTCCCTTCGCCTTCGTCCAGACCTCCAGCCGCACCCTCGTCTGGGAGGTGGAGGCTCTTCCACCAGGGTTCCTTCACCCCATCACCCTCACCGTCCGCGCCGCGCCCGGCCTGACCGGCACGGTCACCAACGTGGCGACGGCGACGGACCGAACCGGCGATGCCCGGGTCTCCTCCTGGGCCACGCCGATCCTCCCCCCTGTCCGTCTCTACGCGCTGGAACCGGTCAACTACGGCGGCGGGGGCGAGGCGGCCGCGATCGTCAACCTCGGCCCCTACACCGCCACCCTCTCCGGCTGGTGCCTGGACGACCGGCTCGCGTCCGCCAGCCGTGCCTGCTTCCCTGCCGGAGCCACCATCGGGCCGAGCCGCACCCTGTGGCTGGCTGAGGACGGGGACGGTTTCTACGCCGTCTGGGGGTTCGATGCCGACTGGGCGATCACGTCCACGGCGCGGCCCGTGCCCCTGCTGGACGGCCGCTGGCCCGGCTTCACCGACGGCGGCGAGGCCGCCTACCTCCTCGACAGCGCCGGCCGCGTGGTGGACGGTCTCGCCTACGGCACCGGCTCCGCCGTCGAGGGATGGACCGGCCCCGCCGTCCCCTACCCCTACCCAGGGTACGGCGCGGGGCAGGTCCTCTACCGCAAACTGGACCCGACCACCGGCTTCCCCGTGCCGGATACCGACACCACCGCCGACTGGGCCCAGGACCCGAACGACCCCATCGACGGGCGGAAACTGCGCTACCCCGGTTGGGACCTGGAGGCGTTCTTCTTCCCCGCCGTGGCGACCCCTACCGCACCGATCACCCTCGCCGTCGCTCCGGACGGCGCGCTGGACCTGGTCTCCCGGACTCTGTCCTCGGCCCGGCGAAGCATCCTCATCGAGGCCTACACCTTCGAGAGCGTCCCTCTCTACGAGGTCATCAGCCGCCGCCTCCAGGCCGGCGTCGTCGTGACGATGCTCCTGGAAGGAGTGCCGGTGGGATGGACCAACGCAGACCGGCGGACCGAACTGTGGATCGCACAGCGCATCCACGCCCACCCCAACGGCACCGTCTACTTCCTCCACGGCGATCCCGTCCGTTATCCCTGGCTCCACGCCAAGTTCGCTGTGGTGGACGGGGAGGTGGCGTTGGTCTCCACGGAGAACTTCAACGGTCGATCGATGCCCGCCGACCGCAAGGACAACGGTACCCAGGGCCACCGGGGGTTCGTCGTGGTGGCACGGAGCCCCGGTGTGGTGGATCGGCTGCAGGCGATCTTCGCCCGCGATTGCGATCCAGTCCACCACGCCGACCTGGTCCCCTACGGCACCGCTCCCTTCGTTCTGGACGATCCTGCCTTCGTTCCACTGCCGGGCCCGGATTGGATCACCTATCCCGCTCCCTTTACGGCGACGGTGACGACGACGGCGACCGATTTCGTGGTGATCCAGGCCCCGGAGAACGCGCTGCGAGATCAGGACGCGCTGCTGGGGCTCCTCCTGCGGGCCGGGCCAGGGGATGCGATCGCCGGGGTGCAGTTAAGCGAGCCCTACACCTGGACCGCAGGGGGAGGGGACGCGGGCCTCAATCCACGCCTTCAGGCGCTGGTCGCGGCAGCCCGACGGGGGGCCTCGGTCCGCCTCCTGCTCGACGAGGCCTACGACGACGGCGGCAACGCCGAGACGTGTCGGCTCCTCAACGGGATCGCCAGCCGGGAGGGGATCGATCTCACCTGCCGGCTCGGCGATGCCACCGGACTGGGGATCCACGCTAAAGCGTTCTTCGTCGCTTTGGGGAGCGAGCGTTGGGTGCATCTGGGCAGCCTCAATGGGACCGAGAACGCCAACAAGCGGAACCGCGAAGTGGCGGTCCAATTCCGCTCGGCGGCCGCCTACGAGCGGGCGATGGAGGTTTTCGAGCACGACTGGGAGCGGGCACACGGCCCCTTCGTCCACCGTCTCTTCTTGCCCTGGGTGGCATACGACTACGTTCGGCCGGCCGACTACCCGCTGATCAGCGAGGTTTTTATCAACCCGGCGGGCAGCGATGCCGGGCGAGAATGGATCGAGATCTACAACCCGGGCTCTACCCTCTCCATCGGCGGCTGGACGATAGGGGACGCGGTGGAGGCGAACGATTACGGCGACGGCCGATACGCTTTCCCGCCGGGGGCGAAGATCCTCCACGACCAGGCGATCGTCGTCGCGGCGTGCGCTCCCTCCTTCGCGGCGGAGCACGGCTTCAACCCCGATTACGAGTGGACGGATTGCGATCCGACGGTTCCCGACCTCGCGCCGGTCGGTTCCTGGAGCGGATTCGGGATGGCCCTGGGGAACGGGCAGGACGAGGTCGTGCTGATGAGGACGGACGGGGACCGAGTGGACAGCGTCGCCTGGGGTGGGGTTCACCGCGTCGGCGTTGTGCCCTATCCCATCGACCCAGAGGACACTTTCCCCTTCGGTGCCTCGCTCAAGCGATACCCGCCCGATACCGACCGGGACGACTGCTCGCGGGACTTCTACATCAGTTGGAATCCCTCTCCGCGGGAGGTGGTCGGTCGGTAGAACGGGGACGATGCCTCACCACCGACCAGGTGGTGGGGTGAGGCGGGGTTGCGGAGGGCCTGTTGCGGCCCTCTGCCATCCGAATGTCGTGCGCTGTCACCTCGCGGT
Source organism: Chloroflexota bacterium (assembly GCA_011388675.1). GTDB lineage: Bacteria > Chloroflexota > Anaerolineae > B4-G1 > DUEL01 > DUEL01. The sequence continues at coordinate 21,610 of DROW01000171.1, forward strand.
CGCAGCGGCTGGAGGGTGCCGCAACCCTGCGCCACCCCACATCCTTCGCCTCACGCCTCGGGGGAGGAAACGAAAGCCCGGCTCAACAGCCGGGCTGCAGATTCTTTGCCAGCGGCCCGGCGGGGGCCGCCTTTTTGGTGACCGGCGCAGGACTCGAACCTGCAACCAAGGGATTAAGAGTCCCCTGCTCTGCCATATTGAGCTAGCCGGCCACGGCGACGAGATTATACCCTGAAGCCGCGATTTGTCAAGCAGAAATGTCCCGTCTTCGGACGCGGATGCGGGCCGGATCGAGGGATGGGCTACGGTTCCCGTCCCTCTCCTTCTTTGACCTCCTGCCACAGACGCTCCATCTCGTCGAGGTCCATCTCTCCGAGATCCAGTCCGCGCTTCCGGGCCAGGTCCTCCATCGCCCGGAAGCGGCGGGCGAACCGCGCGTTGGCCTTGCGCAGCGCGCTCTCCGGCTCCACGCCCAGGTGTCGGGCCCAGTTGGCCACGGCGAACAGCAGGTCGCCGGCCTCTGCCTCCACCGCCTCCGGGGTCGAAGCGGCCTCCAGTTCGGCCATCTCCTCGCGGACCTTATCCGCCACCTGCTGCGGCCCTTCCCAGTCGAACCCCACCCGAGCGGCCCGCTCCCCGTACAGGTGGGCCTGCAGCAGCGCGGGCAATGCCCGTGGAACCCCGTCCAGCAGCGAGGTCCGCTCTCCCTTCTCCTCCCGCTTCAGCCGCTCCCAGCGGGCCAGGACCTCCCGGGCGTCGTGGGCTTCCACGTCGCCCCAGACGTGGGGGTGACGGTGCTTCAGTTTGGCGTCGATGGCGGCGATGACATCGACCATCCGGAAGTCCCCTTCCTCGGTGGCGATCTGGGTGTGGAGAAGGATCTGCAGCAGCAGGTCCCCCAGTTCCTCCTTGAGGGCCCCCACGTCTCCTTCGTCGATGGCGGCCGCAGTTTCGTATGCTTCCTCCAGCAGGTTGGCCCGCAGGCTCTCGTGGGTCTGCTTCCGATCCCACGGGCAGCCGTCCGGCGCCCGCAGGTGGGCCACGGTCTCCTGCAGCCCTTCGAAACTGGTTACCCCCGGCAGCGGCGGCACGTATAGCGTCGTCAGATGGGTCATCTCCTGACGGTCCAGTTCGTACAAGGGGAGGCGGACCACCCTCTCCTCCTCCGTCCCGGCAGCGTGGATCAGGGCGACCGGGTGCTCGTCCGGGTACTGGTTCATCAGGGTCAGTTTGACGTCGGCGGCCAGCGCGCGGCTGTAGACCTGCCCGACCAGCGCCGGCAGGTCCGGGTTGAGGGGGGGATGGTGGTGGGCCGCCAGGTCAATCCCGTCGATCACCTGGAGCCCCTCCAGAGCGTCGATGCCGAGGGCGGTCAGGGTCGGCTCGACGAAACTGAGCCCCTCCACGACGCGCACCGGCAGGTCGGCCTCCCGTGCCAGGGACAGGATCCGCTGAACGGAGGCCTCGCCGACCAGGGGATGACCGGGGACGGCGTAGATCACTCCTTCGGGACGCTTCCCCAGCCGTACCACCTCCGCCGCGATGGTCTCGTAGACGGTGACGAAATCCTCCGCCGACTCGTAGAGGGGATCGAACGAGCGAACGACCGTCCCCTCCGGCAGCCCGGCGACGGTGGGGTGGTGCACCGTGCGCAGCCAGACCTCCTTCGCCTCCGACAGCACCCGCCACGCCTCTCGGGTCAGGTGCTTCGGGTCCCCCGGTCCCAATCCGACGATGACGATCTCCATAGACACCTCACGCTTTGTTTCTTACCGCAGACAGAGGTCGCAGAGTCCTCTCCATATTTGTCATTTGTTCTCTGCGTCTCTGCGGGGCTCATCATACCACGGGGGGAGAGGGCGAGCAAACGGCCAGGAGGCGACCTCTGTCACGGTCGATATGTCACATCCGTCACTTGACTTCGGGCACGTTCTGGACTATCCTCCTTCGGGATTGGATACTGGAGACCTTTGTCCCTGCCACGGTCGTGCAAGCCGAGCAAGGAGGGCGAGCGTGTACAAGATCGTTGAAAAAGAAATCTTCAGCGAAGTCACAAAA
>DROW01000172.1 GCA_011388675.1 Chloroflexota bacterium
AGCACCCCCACTTTTCGCTGGGAACAGGTACTGGGAGCCAAATCCTATCGGCTCCAGGTCAGCACCAGCCCTGACTTCAGCTCCAACTACGACCTGGTTTATACCGACTACACCACTTACACACCCTACACCCCTAGTTACAGGGACACCTACGCCGAAGGCACCTATTACTGGCGGGTCGAAGCGCGGGACAGCGGCGGCACGGTCATCGCTACCAGCCCGACGTACCGTTTCACCATCAGCAGCATCCTACCGACCAGCACCCCCATCGGCGCACCGACGGCCACGCCCACGCCCACGCCCACCCACACGCCAGCGCCCACGGCCACTCCGGGGCCCGGCCCCACGCCGACGCCCCCCGGTCCCAACCCCACCGCCGGTCCGTTGCCCACCAGCAAGAAAACCCTGGGCAGTGTGACCGTCTACGCCGATACGTTCACCGATCTGGGGGACGGCCGCTGGCGAGCCTCGGGGCACGTCCACCTGGGGAGCAGCACCGTGGCCTACGTGGAACTCAGCGCGGGTACGGTCGTTCTGGACTACAACAATATGAGCATCGAGGGGAGCAGCGACAGCGCCGTCTCCCTGCTGATGGACGACGGGACCGCCTCGCCGGTCTTCGTCGGCCCCTTCGCGGTGGACCCGACCACTGGAGAGGTCAGCACCCTGCTGAACGTGATCTTCCAACTGGCTCGGCTGGGTGACCTGGGCGTGGACACGGCTATGCCGCTGACCGACTTCGCGATGAACGTGCTTCAGGGCACGGTCAGCGGCCGGGCCAGGATCACCGTCTACCCCATCGAGGGGGTGTACCCTACCGCCCTGGTCAACTTCACCCTGCATCACGACGGCCGTGTCTCGGGCGACCTGGGGATGGGCGACCTGGAGTTCCAGGCCGCCGGAGTGACCTTCTCCGTAGAAGACGCCACCCTGAGTTACGATCCGGCCAGCGGCGGGCGGATCACCATCAGCCGCGCCTCCGTGGCCCTGCCGGAGGCCCTTTCCCTGGGGGCCGAAGGCTCGGTGGAGAACCTGGTGATCACCGAACACGGCCTGGAAAAGGTCGGCGGTGGCACCATCACCCTCAGCCTGCCGGATATGAACGTACCGGGCACCGGCGGGAAGTTCAAACTGGCCGGAGCCTCGGTGACGATGAGCCTGGAATCCGGCGGCAAATACCGCATCCACGGACGGGCCGATTTCAGCCTGCCCAACATCGCCAGTACCGGCAGAGCAGGCCAGTACTACAACGGGAGTCTCTACGCCGAGTTCGAACTGGACCAGGACGGCCTGCGCTACGTGCTGATGGGGGGCACGATCGAGCCGGGCATCCCCATCGGGCAGAGCGGCTTCGCCCTGACCGGCCTGGAAGGGAGCGTAACCCTGCGCCCCGAGGTGCGGGTGCAGGTAACCGGCACCATCGAAAGCGAACTGGAAGTGCCCCCCCTGGGGCCGGTAGTCTCCGGTGAGCCTTCCCTGTGGGTCAAACTGAACAGCCCCTACGAGGTGGGCATCAGTGGCTCGGTGCAGGTGCTCATCTTCGACGCCGCCAATGCCGCCCTGGTCCTCAGCCAGAGCAACGGTCTCTACGGCTCGGTACACATCACCTATCCTCCCTGCGCCTTGAGCGGCGACGCCCACCTGCACGTCTGGCGGTCGGGTGGGGAGTTCCACTTCACCGGCAGCGCGACCGTGACCCTGGGCTTTGAGAAGGGAGCACTGGGCAGTTACTTTGGGGTCGACCTGCCCCCCAGCGACCTCACTTTTGGCAGCGTTTCGGCGGAGTTCGGGGAGTTCTGCCGGAACGCCTCGTGCAGCAGCACTGTATACGGCTTCAAGGGCGCGGTGGACATCACTTTCAACGTGAACTACGGGGTGGGGTTGAAGGAGATCACCCTCGCGCAATACGCCTTCTTCATCGACACAGATGGCAACCTGGATTACGGCAGCACCCTGGACAAGTACCGCCTGGTGGATCAGGCCACCATGCTGGCCCAGGCCAGGGCGGCGGGCCTCGGCCCCTCCAGCACCGACGTGATCACCTTCCCGGTTTACACCACCGACCTCATCATGGTGGGGTTGGAATGGCAGCGTGGCTCTCCGAGGCTCTCTCTAATCGATCCCGAGGGGGTGACCGCGACCGTCGACACGAATTACCCCGGCCTGGGATATACGAAGACGGTGACCTCGATTGTGTACTTCATTGAGGAGCCCAAGACAGGCATCTGGCAGGCGGTCATCGACGATCTGACGGGCAACGAAGAGTACTCCTTCGGTGTGCTAGGCCGCAACACCCCGCCCACCGTCACCGTGCGAAGCATCACTTCCACTGAGGAGAACCTCTATACTATCCAATGGACCGCCGCCGACGCCGACCCCGAGACCACCCTCTCGCTTTACTACGACACCGACGACAACGGCGCGGACGGCACTCTCATCGCCCAGGGGCTGGACCCGGCCGTCGGGAGTTATACCTGGGACGCTTCGGAGGTAAAGACGGGCGACTACTACGTCTACGCCCGCATAGACGACCTCAGGAACGTGCCTGTGGTGAGTTACTACACCGCCACCGTCTCCGTGATCAACAGCCAGCCCCCGACCGCACCCACCGGTATCCGGGCTACCGTCACTCCCCCGTGGACGGAGATCACCGTGTGCTGGGACCGCAATCCGGAGACCGATGTGGTGGGCTACAACGTCTATTACGGCACAGAGCCCGGGGTCTACGATCTGGGTCGCTACGACGCCACCAACGTGACCTGCTTCGGCCTGCCGGTTCCACCCTGGATGAACACAGGCTACGTGGCGGTCACAGCCTACGACAACTCGGGCAACGAAAGTCCCCTCTCCAGCGAGGTGCGGGTGGAGGTGGAACGGGTGTACCATCTCCACCTGCCCCTCGTCCTGCGTGGAACAGGAGGGGATTGAGGGGGAATATGGGCGAGATCGCGCAGTCGATCTCGCGTTCACAACAGGGGGTGGAAATGAAAGGGATCATCACCATCGCCGGATACGGAACCCGCTTCCTGCCCGCGTCCAAGGCGGTGCCCAAGGAGATGTTCCCCATCGCCGGGGTCCCGCTGATCCAGTACCACGTGGAGATGCTGGCGGCGGCGGGCATCGACGAGATCATCGTCGTCGTCCGCGGCACGGGGGACGTGGTCCAGCGCCACTTCGCCCCGGCACCGGACCTGGAGCGACACCTAGAGGTCCAGGGGAAACACGCGCTGCTGGAGGAGGTCCGGCGCATCTCCCGGTTGGCGGACATCGTCTTCGTCCGGCAGCCGGAGACCCTTCCCTACGGCAACGCCTCGCCAGCCCTGGCCGCCCGTCCCTGGCTCACCCCCGGCGAGCCGTTCTACTATATGTTCGGCGACGACATCATCCTGGCCGATCCGTCCGTGCCCCAGCAACTACTGACCGCCTTCCGCGAGCACCAGCCTGCCGCCGTCGTCGCCACCCGCTGGGTGCCCGACGAGGAGATTCACCTTTACGGCTCCATCGCCTTCAAACCGGGGTCGGATCGCCAGATCGAGCGCATCGTGGAGAAGCCCGCGCCGGGCACCGCCCCCTCCAACTGGGTCCAGATCGGCCAGTTCGTCTTCACGCCGGAACTGTTCGAGGTACTGGAGACGCTGGAGACGGGGAAGGGAGGCGAACTCTGGCTGGCCGACGCCATCGACCGGCTGGCCCATCGCTCCAAGGTGGTCGCTCAGCCCATCGACGGCCTCTGGCTCCCCGCGGGCGACCCCCTGCGCCACCTGAAGGCCTGCGTCGAGGTCAGCCTGCGCCGAGACGACCTGCGGGACGATCTGCTCGCCTACCTGCGGGAGGTCGTCCAGAGGGAGCAGCACTGATGCCCCTTGCACCGTGTATCCTGCATCCTTGAGGAGTGAGCGATGAACCGAGTACGCAACTTCGTCAGTCAGCGCATCGCGTCCGTCCCTCCATCCGGCATCCGCCGCTTCTTCGACATCGCGGCGACGATGGAGGACGTGATCAGCCTGGGCATCGGCGAGCCGGACTTCACCACGCCGGAGCCGATCGTGCAGGCCGGCATCGAGGCCCTGAAGCGGGGGGAGACCCACTACACCT
>DROW01000173.1 GCA_011388675.1 Chloroflexota bacterium
CCGCGAGCCACAATTCCCAGCCAGCGAGGGCACGCCCGTCCAGCCCCCGCCACCAGGGGGGGAGCGAGTCGCCGACGAGAAGGGAGGGGGGCAGCACCCCGGCGACCAGCACGAGCGTTGCTGGCAGGCCCAGTCCGGCAGCCCGCGCCGCGACGGCCAGCGGTTCTTCCACTTCCTCGGCGGCGGGGCGAAAGACGCGGCGGGCCAGCGCGGCGGTGAGCAGCCCTACGCCGACGAAGAAGAGCAGACCGTTCCCAACTCCGGACACCGCCGAGGCGACCGCGTCGGAGAGCGCGGCCGCGGCAGGTGTCAGCGGCCCTCCCAAGAGAGCCCATCCCCCCATCGCGGGGGGCAGGATCCACCACCAGGCCCCCCGTCGCCATCCCCGTCCCAGCAGGACAAGGGTGACCCCCAACGCCCAGGCGGTCGCACCCAGGGCGATCACCCCGCCGCTCTGCTCCCCAGCGGCAAGCCCGCCCCACAGGATCAGGCCGTTGGCCGCCATCCCCAGCCAGGGGACCCCCTCCTGGGGCCTGGGGTGGGCCCAGGCGATGAACGCGCCTACCAGGAGCGCGGTTACGCCGGCCGGGACCAACCACGGCGTCCCCGTCAGCGACGCGCCTCCTTCGATGGAGACTGCCCGTATCAGCATTCTCCACCCCAACACGGGCCCCAGCAGCAGCGGAGCGGCCGCGGGCAGCGCCCAGGCCCCCTCCGTGAGCACGACCAGGTGCAGTGGGTACAGCCCCAGGCGAAGCAGGCTGGCGAATAGCAAAAGGCTCCGACCAGGCCCGTCCAGCGAGGCCAGTTCCCACGAGGCCAGGCTCCCCTTCGCGCCGATCGCCAGCGTCGCCGTCCACAGGAGCGCCGTCGCCAGCAGGTTCGCCCCCGCTCCCCAGGCCAGCCGCCGCGATGGACCGCCAGCCGCCACGACGCCCAGAACCCACATCAGGTCGAATCCGCCCCAGGCCAGGAGCGTCGCCAGGGGATTGTCGCTCCAGAGGCCGCCCAGGACCACCGCCAGGATGCCGAGGATGGCGACCTCCAGGGCGAAGGGGGAGCGGGAGCGGCGGCTCAACTGAACCAGACCGGCGGCGACCACCGAAGCAGCGGCCGCCACGGCCATCGGCCACACCGTCGGATCGGCCCGGAGGATCGGGGAGATCTCCAGCAGGATCTCCGGCGACCACCGGGAGAGGAGGACTTCCTCCGCAGGCTCCATCCGGGCTGCCAGAACACCCAACAGGGAGAGCACGGCCGCGGCAGGCAGGAGGAACCGCGCCACCGGCCGGGTGCGGGGGATCGCGCCGAGGACCACGAGCAGGACCAGGGCGATCGTTGGGGCGGACAAAGCGAAAATCGGCGCAAAAGGCATCGGCTCTCACCGTTATCAGGCTGTCTGCACAGAGACACAGAGGACCCGGCGAACTCTTCCGGCCCTCTGTGCCCCAGGAACCCTACCAGCAGAAACTAGACGGAGGCCCATTCTAGCACAGAACGGCGGATCGGACAACGGCGGCTTACGGAACCTCGATGAACAGAAAGACCGGGTCCACTCGATCGTTGACCTGGGCGATCTCCACGTCCTCGTGGATGAGCCCGGCCCAGCAATATTGAGGGTTCCGCGCGCCCTCCACATCCACGAACCGGATGCCGCCCGTGACCACAGCGCGGGTGAACGGAGGCAGGTAGAGGTGCCCTTCCTCATCCTCGACCAGCACGCTGCGATCTCCCACTGCCCATCGCCACGGATAGTTGATCAGCGCGTTCTCGCAGTGAATGCCGACGCGGAAGACGCCCGACTGGATGGTCCATCCCAGTGTCGAGTAGTTCTGGTCGCTGTCGTAGACCGTGCCCGGAGGGGGGCCGCTGGTGCGGATCGGCGTGGCGCTGTCGTTTTCCACGGTCAGCGTGAAGTAGAGAGTCTCCCCCAGGAGGATGCTGCGCGCGGACCACTGCACCTCTCCGTTGAGGATGTACGCCTTCGGAACGCCACCGTCCTTGATGGTGAGGGTGGATGTGGCGACGACTTGCTGCCCGATGGCGTCCTGAACCTCCGCCCAGACGGTATACGTGCCGTCCGGTGGCGGCTCCGCCCCCAGATCCACCCCCGCGTCGTAGTCGAACGTGTGGAACCCCGCCTCCCCCGGTCGGGACGGGCTTCGCTCGTCCTCCGCCACGTGGTACCGGACCCCATCCTCGCCCAGGAGGTACACGACGAGCGAGGTGTAGTCCTTGGTCACAAAGACGTTGATCCGGGCGCGGTCGTCGATGCCGTCCCGGTTGGGGGTGAAGACAGGGGGGGAAACGGTGAAGTTGCGCAGTTCCGGCAGGGCGGCGTCGGCATCGGCGATGGTCAGGGTGCCGGTAACCTGCTCCGTGTGGCCCGTCTCATCGGTGGCCTCCACCACCCACGTGTAGGTTCCGTCCTGGAGGACCCGCCGGGCGACGGTGAACCCTTCGAAGGACTCGCCCGGCAGAACGTACCCGTCCACCACACCGGAGAAATACACGGAGTAAGGCTCTTCGGCGGAGGGGGCGCGCAGTTCGTGCTGACGGAAGACGAACCGGTTGCCCGCCTGGTCGAGGAAGTAAATGGAAAGGTAGGCCCGACGGGAGAGGCGGTACTGGATGCGCAGGACGTCGTCCTCGCCATCGGCGTTGGGCGTGATGCGATCTTTGGAGAAAGAAACGTCCGAAAGTAGCGGCTTTTCACCGCAGGCGGTCAGCGCCGCCAACAGAAACCCCATCACGAGGATCAACAGCAGTCGTTTGACCAACGGTCCCTCCTTGCCATCCCGTATCCGGGCGATCTCAACGCTCCAATTATCCACAAACTGGGCCGGGGGTCAAATGGCGTGTTGCCGATCACCCACGGCGTGGTATAATTGCCCTAACTCCAGCAACGAGTGGTCATCTATGCGTTCAGCAATCCGATATGCACTTGAAGGGCTCCTCCTGGCGATCATCCTGATCCTGGTGACCGTGACCACCCGCTGGATCGTGGATTCGTCCGTCCCTGCCGCTGCGCCCACTCCCATCCCCTCCTCGGAGGAGGCTACGCCTCTCCCTTCTCCCACGCCGGTCCCGTTCACCCCCACCCCTGTCTCCACGCCGACCCCCACCTTCACTCCCTCGCCATCGCCCACGCCGACCTCCACGCCAGTGCCTCCCCATCCCCACCATGCCACGCCGGTTCCCCTCCCCCCACCGACGGGCACCCCCCTGCCCCTCCCTCAGCCAACCCCTATGCCCCTCGTGGACCTGCCGGAGGGGACGGTCAACATCCTGCTGCTGGGGGCCGATCAGTCCTCGCGAAACGGCAACGGACTGACCGACGTGATCATCGTGGCCAGCATCAATCCGGACATCCCCTCGGTCAGTCTTCTCTCCATCCCCCGCGACCTCTACGTCTGGATCCCCGGCTATGGCTTCGGGAAGGTCAACACGACGGAGTGGCACGCCGCGAACTACCCCGGCGGCGGTCCCGCGCTGCTCAAGGCGACCATCGAGTACAACCTGGGCATCCCGATTCACTACTACGCCCGGGTGAACTTTGAGGGGTTCATCCGCATCGTCGATACCCTCGGCGGGGTCGATGTTCCCGTGGAGTGCGAACTCCACGACACCTTCCCCGACCCGGCCGACCCGGAGCAGGGGATCGACGTGGACTTCTATCCGGGCATCCAGCATCTGGACGGCTATCACGCCCTCGCCTACGTCCGTTCCCGCTGGTCCACCCACGACTTCGACCGCAACCGTCGCCAGCAGCAAGTCCTTCGCGCCCTCTACCGGCAGGTGCTGGCGCTGGACGTCATCCCCCGCATCCCGGAACTGTGGGGGGCCATCCAGGAGACGGTGGAGACCGATCTGGGGTTAGATGAACTTCTCTGGCTGGGCTGGATCGGCAGCCGGCTGGACTGGGCCAACGTGAAGAGCCGGTTCATCGCCCCGCCCTACGTCGTTCCCTCCACCGCCCCCGACAACGGGGCCTACATCCTCCTTCCGATCCCCGACGCGGTGCAGGCCGTCGTCGCAGAGGCGTTGCAGCCGCCGGTCCAGGAGCGGGCGGGCCGTCCGGCCTTCCGGGTCGAGGTGTGGGACGGGACCGGCAGGCCGGGGATGCTGGAGGTGGCCGTCGAGCGGCTCCGTTGGGAGGGGTTCGAGGTCGTCAACGCGACGACCGCCGACGCAGTCTACCCGCGCACTCAGATCGTGGACTTCACCACCACGAGCAAGGGCTCTCCTTTGTGGCTGTTGATGCGGCTGTACCGTCGTGAGAGCGGGGACGTCGTCAGCCAACCCACGGAAGGGAGCCCTGTTGACTTTCGAATCATCCTGGGGGCCGACTACGACCCGTGCGTGTCGATGTACCAGATCCAGTACGTCCCCCCGCCGACTCCCACGCCTACCCCGACCCCGACGCCCGGCCCGTGACGCGCCTCACGCCTCACGCCTCACGCCTCACGTCTCACGCCTCACGCCTCACTCCCCACGCCCCACAGCCTCCCGATACACCTGCCCGAACAACGCCGCCCCCACCAGCCACAGGTAGAACCCGGCCAGCGCGGTCACGAAGGGCGCTAGGCAGCAAAGAACGCCGGTGTAGTACAGCAACATCATCGCTATGTAGGCCAGAGCCCCCAGGCCGAAGAGGACCACCCAGGCGATAAAATACCCCCATCCGTCCGCCCGCATCGCCTGCCACAGCCTGCGCAGACGAAAGGCGCTAGCGAATTCGCCTGAAACCGCGAACTCGGCCATCGCCACCGGAAGGGGGACAAGACCCGCTAAAGAGAGCAGCATGCCCACGAACAAGGAGATGAAAAAGAGACCGAGCACCAGCACAAGCAGCAGGAAGAACGTCTCTTCTCCTACCTTTCCGATCCCCATTGCAAAAGGAGCGGCGATCGAGAGGCTGATGTAAGCGACCGTTCCCGCTGATAAGACCAGTATCCCCGGCAATAGATAGGCCAACGCGATCCCTGTCGCCTTCAGGCCGTCCCGGGCCAGCCGTTCCCATTCTTCCCAGGCGGGCAACGACGGCTCTTCCCCCTCTATCACTCGCCGCATAATCGAGAGCAGATAGCCCGCGATGAAGATCAACGGCACGATGGGGATCCAGAAACCGGTGAAGGTCAGCGCTGCGCCAACGAGGAACCGGGTCGGCCAGTCTGTGCCGCGAAACGGGAACCGGAACACCTCTTTCAGTGAAGCCACGTCGATCTGCCCAGCCATTTCGACCTCCTGCGAGGGATTACCCGGGAGCTAGGTAGGTCAACGCGCGGCGGACCCGCTCCTCCAGCGTCATTTCCTCATCGCGGGGCAGGTGCTGCAACGCCGTCTGCGCCTCCACCAGGCTGAAACCGAGCGCGGTCAGCGCAGCGATCACCTCCGCGTCCTCATCGGTCAGCAACGGTGCTGTTTCCGTGCCGGTCGGGACCAGCCGATCCTTCAGGTGGAAGATGATGGCCCGCGCTGTCTTGGGGCCGATGCCGGGGACCCGGGAAAGGATGCCCGGCTCCTCCCGCAGCACGGCCTGCCGCAGCGCGTCCGGCGACACGGTGCTCAGGGTCGCCAGCGCGACCTTCGGCCCCACGCCGGATACTCCCAGGAGCAGTTCGAAGAGGGAACGTTCCTCCTCGGTGAGGAAACCGTAGAGGCTGATCTCGTTCTCCCGCATGTGGAGATGGGTGAGGAGTTCCACCGGCCGGCCGGGTTGGACCTGTTCCAGGACGGGCGTGGGGACGCTTACGCGGAGCCCCACCCCTCCGACCATCACCACCAGATGGTCCGGGCCGACCGCGGCTACCGTCCCGCTCAGACGGTCGATCATCCCTTCTCCTCCAGCGCCCGCATCCGGGCCGAGTGGAGGTGGCAGACCGCCACCGCCAGCGCGTCGGCGGCGTCGTCCGGCCGGGGGATCTCCGGCAGCCCCAGTAGCATCCGTACCATCTCCTGCATCTGCCGCTTGTCCGCCCGGCCGTAACCGGTCAGTGCTTGCTTTACTGCCAGGGGGCTGTATTCCACCACGGGCACCCCCGCCTCTGCCAGTGCGAGCAACACCACCCCGCGCGCCTGCCCCACGCTCATCGCCGTGCGGACGTTGACGCTGAAATACAACTCCTCTACCGCCGCTGCGTCCGGTTGCCACGTGTGGGCCAGGCGGCTCAACTCTCGATGGATGGTTCGCAGCCGCTGGGGAAGGGGCTTCCCGGCCGGCGTGGTGATCACCCCGTAGGCCAGCGCCCGCAGCCCCTCCGCCGTCTCCTCCACTACCCCGTAGCCGGTGGTCGCCGTGCCGGGGTCCACCCCCAGGACCCGCATCAGGACGCTGCCTCGAACTTCTCCATCATCTCGTCGGAGATGTCCAGGTTGGAATAGACCTGCTGGACGTCGTCCAGGTCCTCCAGCGCGTTGATGACCCCCATCACCTTGAGGGTTTCCTCTTCTCCCAATTGAAGGGTGTTCTTGGGGACGTAGGAGAGTTCAGCCGTCTCGAACTTGACGCCCAGGTCCTCCAGCGCCTGGCGCACCTCGGCGAAGGTATCGGGGGGAGCGAACACTTCGATCATATCGTCCGAGATGACCACATCGTCCGCTCCGGCTTCGACGGCTGCCTCGAAGATCGCCTCCGGGTCTCCGCCGTCGGGGGAGATGGCGATGTACCCCTTCCGCTCGAACTGCCAGGCGACGGCCCCGGCCTCGGCCATCGTCCCTCCCTGGCGGGTCAACACCCGGCGCACCTCGGCCACCGTCCGGTTCCGATTGTCGGTCAGAACCTGGATGATCAACGCCACACCGTGGGGGGCGTAGGCCTCGTACAGGATCTCCTCCAGGGCCTCGCCGCGCAGTTCCCCCGTCCCCCGCTTGATCGCCCGCTCGATGTTCTCCTTGGGCATGTTCGCGGCCTTTGCCTTGTCGATCGCAAGCCGGAGACGGAGGTTCGCATCGGGGTTCCCTCCGCCCTCGCGGGCCGCGATGGTGATCTCCCGCGAGAGTTGGGTGAACAGTTTACCCCTCTTGGCGTCGACGGCCGCCTTCTTCCGTTTAATGGTAGACCATTTACTGTGACCCGACATACCTTCCTCCAACCGGATGCCTTAAAACGACGAAGTCTATCGAATCCCAATTCATTATAGTCTCTTGAAGCCGCCTTTTCAAGACCGCTCCGCCTCCAGGGTAGGGCAATCGCATTTTTGTAAGAATGGCTGTTGAGACCCCCTCCCCACCCCCGGCCCTTCTTCCTCTCCCACAGGACAGGCCGCCAGGCCTGCTTCAGCCAGCGGCCGGTCCACCCCTCGACGGCGGCGAAGCCTCCGGACCAAAGAGGCCTCAGCCTACCCCAACCGTCTTGGTGGGGTGCTTGCTCTTCCCCCGTCCCAAAAGGGGCCGGGATGGAGTGAGGGCCACAGGGATCAGAACGTTGAAATCGGGCTCAGGTCCCCAGCACCGCCCCCAGGAACGATCGCTGTCCGCGCAGGAAGGCGTCGATTGGCAGTGGCTTCTTGCCGGCTAGTTGGACCTCCAACAGTTCCAGCGCGCCCTCGCCAGCGACCACCGCCGCTCCCTTTCCCACGGGGACCACCGTTCCGGGCGGTTCCGTCCCCTCCCAGTCGTCCAGCGATGCCGCTCGCAACACCTTTAGGTGCCTTCCCTCCCAGGTCGTGAACGCGCCGGGCCAGGGGATCATCGCCCGCACCCGCCGCTCCAGTTCCAACGCCGGACGGGTCCAATCCAGCCGACCATCCTCTTTTTTTAGAGGACGGCAGTAGGTAACACCTTCCTCAGGCTGAGGGCGGGGGCGCAGGTCGCCGCGCAGGTAGAGAGGGAGAACCTCCAACAGAAGATCCGCCCCCTTCTGGGCCAGGCGGGCGGCGAGGGAAGCGGTGGTATCGTCGGGGCGGATGGGCTCCGCCCGCTGGGCCAGGATCGGGCCGGTGTCCATCCCCTCGTCCATCTTCATCAGCGTCACACCGGTGACCGTATCCCCAGCCAGGATCGCCGCGGCGATGGGAGCGGCACCCCGCCAGCGGGGGAGAAGGGAGGCGTGTACGTTGAGGCAGCCATACGGCGGGAGGTCGAGCACCGACGGGGGCAGGATCTGCCCGAAGGCCACCACGACAACGACGTCCGGCTCCCATCCAGCCAGCGGTTCCAGTGCCTCCGCCGCCCGCAGGCTCTGCGGCTGGTAGACGGGCAGACCCAGTTCCTGGGCGGCGACCTTCACCGGCGGTGGGCGTAAACGGCCGCCTCGGCCCGCCGGTCGGTCCGGCTGTGTAACGACACCGACAACCCGATGCGCCCGGGTCAGTGCCCTCAGGGAAGGCACCGCGAACTCCGGGCTCCCCATAAAGACGATGCGTGCCACGGAGGGGATTCTATCACACCTGGAGCGGGGACACAAATTGGACTTCGGGTATTCGATCCGTAAAGGTTTGTGGTCTAGGCTAACCTGTGTTAAAATATCCCTCGATGGATACGCAAGCATCGCCAGTGCCGGAAGCCGACCCACGGGAGATACAGGAAGCAGCGAACGCCGGGGATCGGGCGCGGCGGACCCTGGTCATAGGCCTCGTAGCGGTGGGGCTTTTTCTGATTGGCCTGGTCGCGCTGCTGGTCGTCCTCTCCGTCGATGCCTATCACACGGCGGCCCAGGCCCCCACAGCGACCGAGGTGTACGTGGTCCCGGCCCAGAGCCCCGGCGCAGCGGTCATCTCGCTGCTGCGAGACGTCGCCATCGTCCTGGTCGCTTTCGAGACCCTGGTCATCGGCCTGCTGGCCGTCGTGCTGATCCTTCAGGTCCAGGCCCTGATCGGCCTGCTGCGGGACGAGATCAAACCGATGCTGGAATCGGTCAACGACACGGTGGCGACGGTGCGGGGGACCACCCGTTTCGTCAGCCACCACGTCGTCTCGCCAGCGATCCAGGCCGTCGGCTTCCTGGCAGGCGTGCGCCGAGTGGTGCAGGAGATCGTCACCCTGGGCAAAAGTGTGAAGAAGAAGGAGGAGGGAGATGGCGAAGAATAACGGCGGAGAAGCAGGTGCCTTCTTGATCGGTTTCCTGGTCGGAGGGCTGGTTGGCGCGGCTGCTGCGCTCCTGCTTGCGCCGCAGTCTGGCGAGGAGACGCGGGCTCAGATCCGCACCAAGGCCGTCGAGTTGAAGGGGCAGGCCGAGGAGGAGATCACCCGCGTCCGGGAGAAGGCGGAGCAGACGCTTGAGGAGGCCCGCGCGAAGGCAGAGGCGGTCGCCGCCGACCTGCGACGGCGGGCCGAGGAGATCCAGGCTCAGGGGCGCACGTTGTTGGAAGAGGGGCGCCGTCAGTTGGCCGAGGCGGTCGAGGAGACTAAGAAGGCCGCCGAGCAGGCCAAAGCCGGCGCGAAGAAGGAAGCCGCGCCCGAGGCCACCGAAGCGTAGGCCCCTACAGCACTTCCAGGGACCCAGAGGACACGGAGGTCTCCACGTGGAGATCTCCCGATGTCCTCTGGGTCCCTGTGGCGTGTCTCCCTAGCCACCCAGCCGCCGCTGGGCCTGGGGGAGATACCGCAGCAGATCGCCCGCTGCCATCCCCGCTTCCCCTAGATCGACGCGGGCCAGTTCGCCCGCCAGGCCGTGCAGGTAAGCCCCGGCCACTGCCGCCTCGAAGGGGGGAAGCCCCTGCGCCCGCAGCGCGACGATGATCCCCGCCAGCACGTCCCCGGTGCCCCCGGTGGCCAGGCCGGGGTTGGCGAACGGTTCCAGGACGACCCGGCCGTCGGGCGCAGCGACCACCGTGTACGCCCCTTTCAACACCACCACGTGACCCCACGCTCTCGCCTGCCGACGGGCCACCTCCACCCGATCCTCCTGCACCTCCCGGGTGGAGCACCCCATCAGCCGGGCCATCTCGCCCGGGTGCGGGGTCAGCACCGTGCCCGGAGGAAGCCGTTCGTGCCAGTCGGGCCACCCGGAGAGAATGTTTAGTCCGTCGGCGTCTACCACCAACGGGGGAAGGGGGAGCGGCGGGGCGGAGGTCTTCTCGGAGGGGAGAAAGCCCACCGAGCGCCGTTCCGCCCGCCTGCCCAGCAGCCGCTCGACGAAAGCGACCGTCTCCTGCTCTCGGCCCAGGCCCGGGCCCAGAAGCAGCGCGTCGTACCGCTCGACGATCTCCGCCAGGACCTCCACGGCCGCTTCCGCTACCACGCCCAGTTCGTGGGGGAGCAGGACGTAGGTGGCCTCGGCGAGCCCGGCTGCCACGGGTGCGTGGATCGGGGTGGGAAGGGCGACCGTGACGAGGCCCGCTCCGGCGCGGACGGCGGCTGATCCCGCCAGACGGGCCGCACCGGTGTAGTTAGTGGAACCGGCGACGATCAGCGCCCGCCCAAAGGTCCCCTTGTGGGCGTCGGGGGGGCGGGGGGGCAGCCAGGCCCGGACCATCTGCGGGGTCGCTACCTCCAGGTCGACCTCCGCCGCCAGCGCAGGGTCTGTGCCGATGTCGGCGACGAGGAGTTCGCCCACCGCCGCTGCCCCCGGAAAGCGAAAGTGGCCCCGCTTGGGATAGGCAAAGGTCACCGTCAGGTCGGCGCGCAGGGCGCTCTCGTCCAGCGCGCCGGTGTCGAAGTCCATCCCGCTGGGCCCGTCGACGGCGATGATCAGGGGGCGAGATGGGGTGGGGGAGGGAGGGACGGTGCCGATCGGTTGGATCTCCGGCGCGGAGACTTGCTCCCGTCGCCGCAGCACCTCCCCGACCGTTTTCAGAATCTCGGCCACGGTGCCCCGAACCGGCGGTGTGCTGCCCGTGCCCAGCAGGCCGTCGATCACCACGTCGGCCCCGGCGGCAAGGCGGCGGAGGACCCGATGGCCCTGATCGGCGCTGGCGACGGTCGTGAAGACCGAGCCCTCCTGAAGCCGGCGCAGGTTGACGTCCCGCTGGGGGTCGCGGGCCCGGCTGAGGTAACAGGCCACCTCCGCGCCTGCCTGGGCCAGGTAATGTGCGGCAACGAGGCCGTCCCCGCCGTTGTTCCCCGGCCCGACGAGTACCAGCACCCGCTTGCCTTCCACGTCCATTCGGCCTGTCAACGCCTCGGCTACCGCCCGGCCAGCCCGCTCCATCATCGCGGCATAGGTGTGTCCCGCGGCGTCCGAGGCGGCCTCGATGGCCCGCATCTGTTCCACTGTGACGACTTTCATCGCTCTCTCCCTGTCGGTTGGGGATGTCGTCGTTATGCCGATTGCCCGACGCGGCACCGCATCGGAGTGCCTCGAAACCGCGGTTAGTATAACGCCCATCCCGGGAGAGGCAAGCCGACACGCCACGGGGCATCCCGGGGAAACGCTGCGAAAACACAGAGGACACAGGAGAAACTCCGTGTCCTCTGCGTTTCTGTGGTGCATTCGTCCCGCCGCTGGCGGGGGGTCTCAGGAGGGGCTGTTCTTGCCGTTCTCCTCCCCGGCGATCCGCGACCAGAGGGCAGCCAGCCGCCGTCCCAATCGGCGGAGCCAGGACCGGAACGCGGCCAGCGGGTAGTAGAGGCGCCGCAGGAGTCGCTGGTAACGGGGGAGCGGCAGGGGCTGCGGCCGGGTCCAACGGATGGCCGCCGCGCCCCAGGTCAGCCCGGCCCCGAAGCCGACGCATACCACCAGGTCGCCGGGCTGGATACGTCCCTCCTCCGCCGCCTCGCACAACGCGATGGGGATGGAGGCGGCGGAGGTGTTGCCATATCGGTCCAGATTGACATACACCGCATCCTCAGGGATTCCCAACGCCCGCGCCGCGGCGTCGATGATTCGCTGGTTGGCCTGGTGGGGGATCAGCAGACCCACGTCGTCGAGGGTGAGGCCAGCCCGCTCCAGCACCTTCCGGGTAGTAGCGGGCATCTTGCGCACGGCGAAGCGGAACACCTCCCGCCCCTGCATCCGGAGGTAGTGCAGCCCTTCTGCCACCGTCCGGTGGGAGGCGGGCCACCGGCTCCCACCGGCGGGCAGCATCAGAAGGTCCCCGCCGGAGCCGTCGGCCCCGAGGACGGTGGCGAGGACGCCGCCCTCGTTCTCGCCTGCCTGCAGGACCACCGCCCCGGCCCCATCGCCGAAGAGGACGCAGGTGGCCCGGTCGGACCAGTCGGTGATGCGGGAGAGGGTCTCCGCCCCGATGACGAGCGCGGTCTGGAAGGCTCCCGCTTCCAGGAGATGGGCCGCCACGGACAGCGCGTAGATGAAGCCGGAGCAGCCCGCCGAGAGGTCGAACGCGGCGGCGTGGGTGGCTCCCAGCGCGTCCTGAACCAGGCAGGCGGTGGCCGGGAAGAGATGATCGGGGGTCACGGTCGCCACGATGATCAGGTCCAGTTGGGCCGGACTGATCCGGGCGACCTCAAGGGCCTGGCGGGCTGCCTCGACGGCCATTGTGGCCGTTGTCTCCCCCTCGTCGGCCAGACGGCGCTCCCGGATGCCGGTGCGGGTGCGGATCCACTCGTCGGAGGTCTCCACCATCCGCGAGAGGTCGTCGTTGGTGAGCACGCGGCGGGGAACGTACTTCCCCCATCCGACGACGTGGGCATGCAGGGTCACGCCGTTTCCTCCCAGCGACGGAAGATCAGGCAGCCGTTGTGCCCGCCGAAGCCGAAGGAGTTGGAGAGCGCGACGCGCGGCTCCACCCGGCGCGCCTCGTTGGGCACGTAGTCCAGGTCGCACTCCGGATCGGGGTGCTCGTAGTTGATGGTGGGGTGGACCCAGCCGGTCTCCAGGCTCTTGACGCAGGCGATGGCCTCCACCGCGCCGGCGGCTCCCATCAAGTGGCCGACCATCGACTTGGTGGAACTGACCGCCAGCCGGTCGGCGTGGTCGCCGAAGACGGCCCGGATGGCACGGGTCTCGATCCGGTCGTTGAGGGGGGTGCTGGTGCCGTGGGCGTTGATGTAATCCACCGCCTCTGGAGAGAGGCCCGCGTCGTTCAATGCCCGTCGCATCGCCAGGGCGGCCCCTTCCCCTTCCTCCTCCGGCGCGGTGATGTGGAAGGCGTCGGCGGAGGCCCCGTAGCCGACCAGTTCGCAGTAGATGCGGGCTCCGCGGGCGAGGGCGTGCTCCAGACTCTCCAGGATCACGATCCCGGCCCCTTCGCCCAGCACGAAGCCATCCCGTTCGGCGTCGAAGGGGCGGCAGGCCCGCTCCGGCTCCTCATTGCGGGTGGAAAGGGCTCCCATATTCTTGAAGGCGGCGATGGAGATGGGGTGGATCACCGCCTCGCTGCCGCCGGTGATCATCACCTCGGCGTCGCCCCGCCGGATCATCTCCGCGGCCTCCCCGAGGGCGTGGGAACCCGTAGCGCAGGCGGAGGAGAGGCAGATGTTGGGCCCGCGCAGGCCGTATCGGATGCCGATCGCGGCAGCCGCCGCGTTGGGCATCATCATCGGGATCATAAAGGGGCTCACCCGGCGCGGGCCGCGCTCCTTCAGGATGTCGTAGTTGTGCAAGAAGGTGAGCGCCCCGCCGATGCCCGTGCCGATCAGAACGCCTACATCCTCCCGAAGCGTTCCGTCCCCCAGTGAGAGGCCAGCATCCTCGACGGCCTGGCGGGTCGCTTCCAGGGCGAACAGGGTGAAGCGGTCGTTCCGGCGCGCCTCCCGCCGCCCGAAAAGGGCCACCGGATCGAAATCCTTCACCTCCGCGGCGATCCGCACCTCCAGGTCCGATGGATCGAACTGGGTGATCGGGCCGATCCCGCTGCGTCCCGTCAGCAGGTTCTCCCAGAACGTGGGAACGTCGTTCCCCAGGGGGGTCACCGCCCCCAGGCCGGTCACCACGACACGTCGCCTCACGGTTCACCTCCTTGCAGTCTTTCGTCGTTCCCCTCCGGGAAAGATAACACCAACCAGGGGAAAAGGTCACGGTCTGTCGAGGGGAACGGGAGCCGTCCCGCTATGGGATCGGCTCCCGTTTGAGGACCGTCGGCGGACCCTGCTCAGGTCGCCAGCGGCGACGAGGCCGCCGGGCCCAGCGCCGACGGCATCGAACGCACCGTCCCTGCTCGGTTGGCCGAGCGCTAGGTGATGGAGAGG
Source organism: Chloroflexota bacterium (assembly GCA_011388675.1). GTDB lineage: Bacteria > Chloroflexota > Anaerolineae > B4-G1 > DUEL01 > DUEL01. Next base: position 14,032 of record DROW01000173.1, read on the forward strand.
GCGCGCGTTGGGCAGCGGGTCACGCAGAGGCCACACCCGTAGCACTTCTCCGGCGTGAGCACCGCCTTTTCGTCGATGACGTGGATGGCGTCGTAGACGCAACTGGCCTCGCACAGCCCGCACCCGATACAGGCGTCCACATCCAGTTCCGGCGGGACGTGGGTGGTGCGGTACTCCCGCTGCTCCCAGTTACGGATTGCCAGCCCGCGGATCTCTTCGATGGAACTGTACCCGTGGTCGTCCAGCCACTTCTCGATCCCGCGGGCGATCTTGCCGAAGATGGAGGGCCCTTTGAGGATGGCCGCGGTGCAGACTCCCACGGCGGACGCGCCGACCATAAAGAACTCGATGGCGTCGGTCCCTTTGCTGATCCCGCCGACGCCGATGATGGGCAGATCCACCGACCGTGCCACATCGAAGACGCAGCGGAGGGCGAGGGGCTTGAGGGCCGGGCCGGAGAGCCAGCCGTACCCCTCCTTGCTGCCCATCAAGAGCCGCCCCGTCTCGATGTCCACCCCCAGGCACGGCCCGAAAGAGTTGACGGCGACGATCGCGTCGGCCCCCGCCTCCTTCGCCGCGCGGGCGGCGGTCTTCATATCCCGGAAGGGGCTCAGTTTGACGAAGACCGGCACGTCCACCGCCTCCTTGGCTGCGCGGATGGCCTCCATCATCGGGGTGGGGTCGTCGCCGATGTAGTGGGTGGAAAGTTCCAGCGCGTCGGCGAAGGGGCGGACTTTGGGGGCCAGTTCGGCGATCTCCTCGGCGGTGTAGCCGATGCTGATGATGAGTGGAAGCCCCGTCTCTTTGGCGATAGGGTACTCCCGCTCGATGAACTGCTCGACAGGGAGTTCCGACCACAGTTCGGTGTTCAGAAAGCCGCCGGGGATCTGGGCCATATTGGGGGTGGGGACCACGGCGGGGCGCACCGAGACGGTCTTGGAGACGATTCCCCCGGCACCTCCCTCGGCGCACGCCTTCATCGCCTCCCCGTTCCACACCGGTGGCCCGGCGGCGGGGAGGACCGGATTGGAGAACTGCAGGCCGCAGATGTTGACCGATATGTCTGCCATCGTCCTTCCTTTCGCTCTCGGAATCTCGGGCGTGCCACATCGTTGGGCAGGGGAGAGGACCGAGTGGCACTTGCGGAGGGGATTATACCGCTAGAGGTCAACCATCGCAAACTTGACGAAACACGGCCCCTGCTTTATAATCGACCTAACAAAATGGATTCCAGCGGGGGCCGATGTTTGAGAACCTGACCAATCGCCTGCAGGACGTGTTCCGTCGGCTGCGGAAGCGGGGTGTCCTCCGCGAGGCGGATGTGGACGAGGTCCTGCGGGAGATCCGGCTGGCCCTGCTGGAAGCCGACGTACATTACAAAGTGGTCAAGGATTTCATCGCCCGCGTCCGCGAGAGGGCGGTCGGGGCGGAGGTGAGCCGGGCGCTCAGCCCCGCCCAGCAGGTGATCAAGATCGTCTACGAGGAACTGGTCGCCACGCTGGGCGATCCGGGGCATCTGGAACTGAAGGGGCCGCCTCCCTACGTTCTGATGGTCGTCGGCTTGCAGGGGTCGGGGAAGACGACCACGGTAGCCAAACTGGCGCGGCACCTCAAGGAGAGCGGCCGCCTCCCCCTGATGGTCGCCGCCGACACTTACCGCCCGGCCGCGGTGACCCAACTGGAGGTGTTGGGGCGGCAGTTGGAACTCCCCGTCTACAGCGAGGGGGTCGAGGCCCCGCCGCCGGAGATCTGCGAGCGGGGAGTTCGAGAGGCCCGTCGCCGCGGATATGATGTGGTGGTGCTGGACACCGCCGGTCGGCTCCAGGTGGACGAGGAGATGATGGCCGAACTGGAAGCCATCGTCCAGCGGGTCCGCCCCGTGGAGGTCCTCCTCGTCGCCGACGCGATGACCGGGCAGGAGGCGGTCCACGTCGCCGAAGGGTTCCACCAGCGGCTAGGCCTCACCGGCCTGATCCTGACCAAGGTCGACGGGGACGCCCGCGGCGGGGCCGCCATCAGTATGCGGGCGGTGACCGGCGTGCCCATCAAGTTCCTGGGCACCGGGGAGAAGGCGGACGCGCTGGAGGTCTTCCACCCCGACCGGATGGCCTCCCGCATCCTGGGGATGGGAGACGTGCTCTCCCTCATCGAGCGGGCGGAAGCCGCCCTCGATGCGGAACAGGTCCGTCGAATGGAGGAGAAACTTCGGCGGGCCGAGTTCGACCTGGAGGACTTCCTGGAGCAACTGCGGCAGGTCCGCCGGATGGGCTCCCTGGGAGAGATCATGGAGATGGTGCCCGGGATGGGGCGGATGGTCGCCGCGGCCTCGCCGGAGGAACTGGAGCGGCGGCTGCGGCGCACGGAGGCGATCATCCTTTCGATGACGCCGGAGGAGCGGCGGAACCCCCGCATCCTGAACGGCAGCCGGAAGCGGCGGATCGCCCGGGGAAGCGGGACGACGGTGCAGGAGGTCAACGCGCTGCTGCGGGATTTCCACCAGGTACGGCGGGTGATGAAGCGGCTGAGCCGGCAGGCGGGGCGGGGGCGCGGGCTCCTGGGCCTGTTCGGATAAGGTTACAACCTCAACGATGTCAGGAGGCATATGGTCAAGATCAGGCTACGTCGAGTCGGGAAGAAAAAGCAGCCCAGTTATCGGATCGTGGTGGCTGATTCCCGCGCGCCGCGGGATGGTAAGTTCATCGAGATCATCGGCTTTTACAATCCGCGCACCGAGCCGGAGACGGTGCAGATCAAGGAAGAACGGGCTCTCTACTGGCTGAGCGTGGGGGCCCAGCCGACAGAAGCGGTCGAACGGTTGCTGAAGAAACTGGGGACGCTGGATCGCTTTGCGCGGCTGAAGGCGGGAGAGCCGCTGGAGGCGCTGTTGGCGGAAGCGGAGGCGGCCGCTGCGGCCCAGCCCTCCGAGCAGCCTGCGCAGGCGGATGAAGAGGCGGAGATGCCAAGAGAAGAAGCGTCGGTCGAAGAAGAACCATCGGCCGACGCCTCGGACCAGGGGGAGGAGGAGGCTGAGGTGTAGTCCCGCCTTTCCCGGCGGCAGGACCCCGCTCCCACACCACCGACCCTGTCCGAAACAGGTTCACCCACCACCAAGTTAGGGAGGAGCGAACGATGTCTGCAATGAAAGACCTGGTCGAATACATCGCCAAAGCGCTTGCGGATGATCCGTCGCAGGTGCACGTCTCCGAGATCGAGGGGGAGACCTCGCTGATCTTGGAACTGCGGGTCGGCCCGGAGGATATGGGGCGCATCATCGGCAAGGGTGGACGGACCGCCAACGCGATGCGCACGCTGGTCCGGGTGCTGGCCGCCAAGCAGGGAAAGCGGGTTACCCTCGAGATCGTCTAGCGCTGGATGGGGGGTACCCGCCGGCCTGGCAACAACGCACAAAAGAAAAGGGGCTCAGCGCCACCGCCTTGGTCGCCTGAGCCTCGTTTTGTAGTCGTGGGCCGAGTTCTCCGTCCCCACGGCGTGCGGGGGGAATTGCGCGTCGAGATCCTGACCGACTATCCCGAGCGGTTGCCCTCCCATCGCACCCTCTACATCGGCCCTGAGCCCACCCCGTACCAGGTGGAAGGGGTCCGCTTCCACCGCGGGGCGGCGCTGATCAAACTGGTCGGTTGCGACGACCGAAACGCCGCCGAGGAACTGCGCGGTCAGTGGGTCCAAATCCCCATCGAGGCCGCCGTCCCCCTGGAGGAGGGGGAGTACTACCACTTCCAGGTCGTCGGCGTCGAGGTGTTCACCGTCGAGGGTGAACCCCTGGGCCGCGTCGCAGAGGTCATCGAGACTGGCGCCAACGACGTCTACGTGGTCCACGGCCCTCGTGGCGAGGTCCTCATCCCCGCCATCGAGGATGTGGTGCGGGAATTGGACCTGGAGGCCCGACGGATGATCGTCGAGGTTCTGCCAGGGCTCTTGGAGGAGTGATAACGCAGGGAAAGATCGGGGGGCGGGTCAGATGAGCACGCGAACTTTCAGCGCGATTATCTATAAAGAAGGCAATGTCTACGTTGCCGAATGCCCGGAGGTCGGGACGGTTAGCCAAGGGGCAACCCTTGAGGAGGCCCTCGCTAATCTGCGAGAAGCGACAGAACTCTATCTTGAGGAGTTTCCTCTGCCGAAGGTCTCCCGGCCCCTAATGACGACCTTCGAGGCAAAGGTGTATGCCTAGATTGCCGAGGGTCTCCGGGGAAGAAGCCATTCACGCGCTAGAACGATTGGGCTTCAGACGGGTTCGCCAGCGCGGGAGCCACGTCGTGCTGAAAAAGAAGACGCCAGAGGGCGTGGTCGGGTGTGTGGTTCCTCTTCACCGCGAGTTAGCCATCGGGACGTTGCGAGGCATCCTGCGACAAGCCGGTGTCTCAGCTGACGAGTTCATTGCTCATCTTTAGGAAACCTTCCATGTCCGCCCGGGTTTCGCACGTATTGTGCTACTACATCGGTTTCAACCTGGTCCAGGGGATCGGGCCGGCCCGGCTGCGGATGTTGCTGGACGCCTTCGGCGACGTCGAGGCAGCCTGGCACGCCCCCGCCGACGCGCTCCGCCGGGCGGGGCTGGACCGTCGATCGCTGCACAACCTGCTGGAGACCCGATCGCGGGTGGACCTCGACCAGGAGGTGAGGCGGGTAATCCGGGCGGGCGTCCAGGCCATCACCTGGGAGGACCCCGATTACCCCGCTCTCCTGCGGGAGATCCCCGACCCGCCGCCGCTCCTCTACGTCCGCGGCACGCTGGAACCGGAGGACGCCTGGGCGGTGGCGGTGGTCGGCACGCGGAGGGCCAGCGTCTACGGGAAAGAGGTTACCCGCCGGTTGGTGACCGACCTGGCCCGCAGCGGCATCACCATCGTCAGCGGCCTGGCCCGGGGGATCGACGGCGTCGCCCACCGGACGGCGCTGGAGGCCGGAGGGCGTACCATCGCCGTCCTCGGCTGTGGGGTGGACCGGATCTATCCGCCGGAGCATCGGGCGCTGGCCCGTCGGATCATCGAGCAGGGAGCGCTGATCAGCGAGTACCCCCTGGGCACGCCGCCGGACGCGCGGAACTTCCCGCCACGCAACCGGATCATCAGCGGCCTGAGCCTGGGCGTGCTGATCACCGAGGCCGGGCGGGGGAGCGGGGCGTTGATCACCGCCGACTACGCCGCCGAGCAGGGGCGGGACGTCTTCGCCGTGCCGGGTTCCATCCTGGCCGCGGGATCCGCCGGGACCAATCGGCTCATCCAGGAGGGGGCCAAGTTGGTGACGGAATCGGCGGACATCCTGCGGGAGTTGAACCTCACGATGGTCGCCGAGCAGGCGCAGGCGCGGGAAGTTCTGCCCGAGACGGAGACGGAGGCTGCCATCCTGGCCCATCTGGGTCCAGAGCCGATCCACGTCGACGACCTGGGCCGGGCGGTGGGGCTGCCCATCGCCGAGGTCACCAGTGCCCTCACCCTGATGGAACTCAAGGGGCTGGTGCGGCAGGTGGGGGGGATGAAGTACGTCGCCGCGCGTTAGCCTGGGGCCTGCTGAAAGGAGGGAACCGTGATCAAGACCGAGGTGACGAGGGGGCGGCCGATCCAGGCGGGTGGGGTCCGATTGGTGCCCATCGTCCGGCGGACCAGCGGGGTGTGGCGGCGGGCCACCATCGGCCGAGGGGTTGGCGCTCGGGGTGGGGGATTCGTCCATCTGTACCCCATCGGCGTGGTGGTTCAGGAAGGGGAGAGCGAGCGGTTCATCGCCATCCCCGACGAAACCCGTTGGACCCTGCGCCGCTTCCTGGCTGTGGGGGTCGCGGTGATGCTCTTGTCGCTGTGGATCGGTTGGATGGCGGGTGCGCTATCGAGAGAGGAGGAGCAGGATGGAGGGTGAATTGCAACGGTTGTTCGATTCGGTGGAAGCGTTGGGGCGAAAGGCGAACGTCAACGCAGCGTTCGGCAAGCCGGTTGTTGCGGAGGGGCGGACCCTGATTCCGGTGGCGGAGGTGGCCTACGGGTTCGGCCTGGGATTCGGCGTGGCGGCCGAGGAGGAGGGCGAGGCCGGGGCCGAGAGCAACGTCGGCGGGGGCGGCGGGGGCGGCGTCCGCAGCCGCCCGGTGGCGATGGTCGAGATCACGCCTGAGGAGGTCCGCGTCGAGCCGCTGATGGATGAGGGGAAGATCGCCCTGGCAGGCATCCTTCTGGTTGGCTGGTCCGTCTTCTGGATCGCTAGGGCGCTGATGCGGATCTTCGGCAAACGGTAACTCTATTGGTCCCCCGACAACAGCGTGGTATAATCGGTATGAAGGTTATTCTCACCACAGAGACACAGAGATCGCAGAGTTTTCTCTAAATTCTCTTTAACCTCCGTGTCCTCTGTGGTATTTCAGACAGAGGGAGATATATGACTCCACCCGTTGATCCCGTACTCATACAGATCGGCCCCTTCGCCGTCCACTGGTACGGCGTCCTCATCCTCACCGGCGTCCTGCTGGGGGCGGTTTACGCCACGCGGCAGGCTCCCCGCCACGGGATCGACCCCGACCATATCTGGAACGGGCTGACCCTGGCGGTGATCCTGGGCATCATCGGTGCCCGCCTGTACCACGTGTTCTCCACGCCCGCCGGATGCACCCCCGAGACGGGGTACGCCTGCGGATGGCCGTGGTATCGGAACCATCCGGAGGACATCGTGAAGATCTGGCAGGGTGGTCTGGGGATCTATGGAGCCATCATCGGGGGCGCGCTGGGCATCATCCTCTACGCACGCGCCTACAAACTCTCTATTCCCACGCTGCTCGACCTCGGCGCGCCGGGGTTGGCGCTGGGGCAGGCGATCGGCCGATGGGGCAACTTCATCAATCAGGAACTGTACGGCCCTCCCACCGGTTCCTCCTGGTTCGGGTTGCGGATCGACGCCGAGCACCGCCTGCCCATCTACAAGGACCTCCCACCGGACACCCTGTTCCACCCCACCTTTCTCTACGAATCGCTGTGGTGCCTCGCCCTCTTCATCGTCCTGGCGACGATCGCCCGCAAACTGGAGCGGCGGCTGTACCCGGGCGACGTTTTCGCCGCCTACCTCATCGGCTACCCTCTGGGTCGCTTCTGGATCGAGTTCTTCCGCCCCGATGCCTGGAAGATCGGACCGCTGGCGACGGCCCAGTGGGTGGCTCTGCTTCTGATCGTGCTCAGCGGGGCTTATCTCGTGATCCGGCACCGATGGGGAAAGAGGCAGGCGGCCGTCCAGGGTGAGGCGGGCGAGGAGGGCGTGGAGGCGTAATCGGGGCGGGGGGTGGAGATGCCCGAAGCGGGCCTATCGGCGGAGGAGAAGAAGACGCAGATTAGGGGGGCGTGGGGCCCAATGCCTGGGGCATTGGGCCTTTTTCGTTTTGAGTCGAGGAGGGAGTATGGAGCGGGCCAGACGACTGTATCGATTACAAGAACTGGACCTGGATGAGGAGAAGACGCGGCGGCGATTGGCGGAGGTGGAAGAGGCCCTGGGTGAGACCGAACGGCTCCGATCGGCCCGGAAGGCGGTGGAGAAGGCCACCGAGGCGGTCCGTCAATGGACCGTTCGGCAGCAGGATCTGGAACTCCAGGTGGGGGCTCTGAAGAAGAAGATCGCCGACTCCGAACGGCGGCTGTACAGCGGCAGCGTGCGGAACCCGAAGGAGTTGAGCGACCTCCAGGCGGAGGTTGCCTCCCTGCGGCGGCGGCTGGAGCGGCGGGAGGAGGAACTCCTGGAGGCTATGATCGGCCGGGAGGAGGCGGAGGAGGCGGCACAGCAGGCCCAGGAGCAGTTGGAGGCGGTGGAGCGGGAGTGGGAGGCTGAGCAGCGGGCGTTGCGAGAGGAAAAGGATCGGCTGGAGGCCCATTTGGAGGAGATCGCGGAATTGCGGGGAACGTTGCTCCCCTCTATTCCGCCGGGGGACCTGGAGGTTTACCGCTCGCTGCGGCAGACTAAAGGAGGGTTGGCCGTGGCACGGGTGGTGAATGGGGCCTGCGTCGGGTGCGGTATGGAGGTCCCCTCCGCCCGGCTTCAGGCGGCGCGAGGGAGCGAATTGGTGTTCTGCGGAAACTGCGAGCGCGTCCTGCTGGTCGAGGGATAACAACAGACCACGGCCCCCTTTGGGCGAGGGGGCCGTGGTCTGCGAAAGGAGGGTTACCACAAACGGCCTCTGATGCGGAACAGGGGGCGGGGGACCTGTCCAGCATCGCTTCCAACTATACTAGAGAAATGGACGAGGGTCAATAGGAAATCGGTACTAGTACCTCGTCAAGATGGAGGTCCTTTTGGTGCGGCGGCTTCGCTGCGACGTTGAGGGGGGAGATCTGACACGGGCTGGAGCAGGGGGCCGGTGGTTTGCTCTACGCGGCGCAGGCTCTCGTGGTGCAGGCTAACAGCCCGCGCCACGCAGGCTAACAGCCCCCGCTACCGCAGGCTGACAGCCCGCGCTACGCAGGCTAACAGCCCCCGCTGCCGCAGGCTGACAGCCCGCGCCACGCAGGCTAACAGCCCGCGCTACGCAGGCTGACAGCCCGCGCTACGTTAGCGTCTCACCGGTGGGAAGAAGTTTGACCCCGGAGGGGGAAGTTCGTCACCGCTGACTTGTGTCATTTGTCACTACCCCGTTCCCTGTTTTCGCGGTATGATACGCGCGACGTAGGCAGGCCGGCGCCCAGCAAGGGTGCCCTCCGCAAGCCACATCGCACCTCTCCTCCTTTCCTTGGCTGGCGGTCCCCCGGGGCCCCCACACCCGGGGGACCGGCTCTTTTTATCGCTCCTGTCCGCCCTTTCTCCGGTTTGACTATGCCTCATCAGGCGGTAGAATTCTGGGCGTATGGAATGGCTTGAAGTCAGCCTGACGGTCGACAAAGAGATAGCGGAGGCGGTCGCCGACGTGCTGGCCCGCTTCGCCCACAGAGGGGTTGTCATCGAGGCTGGACCGGAGGGGATCGGGGCGGGCCCGGTCGTGGTGCGGGCCTACCTTCCCGTAGACGGCCGCCTGCCCCAGACCCGGCACCGGCTAGAGGAGGCCCTCTGGCACCTGGGTCAGATCTCTCCCCTGCCCGAGCCGTCCTACCGGCGCATCGCCGAGGCCGACTGGGCGGAGGCGTGGAAGCAACACCTCCGCGTCCTCCATATCGGCCACCGCCTCGTGGTCCGCCCCTCGTGGCTGGAGTACGCCCCGCGGGAAGAAGAGGTGGTGATCGTCCTGGACCCCGGAATGGCGTTCGGAACGGGGCTTCATCCCACCACCCAGATGTGCCTGGTCGCACTGGAGGAGCACGTCCGGCCCGGCACGTCACTGCTGGATCTGGGGACCGGGTCCGGCATTCTCTCCATCGCCGGGGCCAAACTGGGGGCGGAGCGGGTGTTGGCGCTGGACAAGGACCCGCAGGCGGTGGAAGTCGCCCGGGAGAACGTCCTGCGCAACGGGGTGGCGGATCGGGTGACGGTGATGGAAGGATCGCTGGCTCAGGCCCACGGCCGTTTCGATGTGGTGGTGGTCAACATCCTGGCCCGGGTCATCGTCGAGATGCTGGAGCAGGGCCTCGCGGAGCGATTGGCACCTGGGGGGCGGCTGATCCTCGCTGGTCTGATCGTCGATCAGGAGGCGGAGGTGGTGGCGGCGCTGCACCGGGCCGGGTTGAGGCCTGCCGGGCGGCAGCAGATCGACGATTGGGTTGGGTTGGTGGCCCTTCCCGGGTGATCCTCACCAGCCCGGGCCGCGCGGCTGGTCGTCCACCAGATCTTCCAGCGGCTTGTCCGGTCCCGTCCCCTGGGCCCGGATCCACTCGATCACCGGCTCCCGCCAGTGGATGCCCGTGTCGTAGGCGTCGGGGTCCTGCTGTGAGAACAGGTAGTCGTCGCCGCCCTGGTAGATGTAACTGTTGACCAGGACGTGGTAGGTGGCCCTGGGATCGATGGGGGTGCCGTCGGCCAGATAGACGGTTAGGCTCTCTCCCGTGCCTTCCATCCACATCCCCGCCACCGCTCCACCGCAGCAACGCAGGTTCTCCACCACCTCCTCGCCGGTCAGTTCCACCTCGGTCAGGGTGTTCTCGAAGGGCAGGACGGCCACGATGTCGGCGAGGGTGATCTCCCCCGGCGGGATGTCTTCCCGGAAGCCTCCCAGGTTGGAGATCGCCAGGTCGGCCTGGGGGTAGAACCATAGCCAGGCGTCGGTGACCAGGTTGTACATCTCCCAACCGACGGGGATGCCCTCGGCAGTGTAGCCGATGACCTCTCCCAGCGCTTCCTCGGTTCGCCCCGCCCACCGGTCCACGAGCGCCGCTACCTCGGGGTCCGGCGCGACCGGGGGGCCTTTGCTCGTCCGGTAGCGGTTCCACAGCGCCCGGGCCTCCTGATCCACGACCGTGCCGGTGGCGGAGTCGTACAGGAGGTCCACCCGGACCGCGTAGGCCATATGAGCGCCTGGTGCGATCACCTGGACGCCTTTTCGTTCAGCGATCACCAGCCGGTGGCAATGACCGCCGGCCAGAAGAGGAACCCCCAACTCGGCGGCTACCGGAGTCAGGTCCAGCAGGTCTCCCCCGCAGATGTGGCTGATGACGATGACCAGGTCGGCTCCCTCGGCGCGGACGCGCGGGACCGTCTTCCGCAGGGCCTCGGCGTAGTCGCCGAAGGCCAGTCCCTCCACGTGCTCGGGCATCACGATCTCCGGCGTCGTCTTCAGGCTGAGGCCGACGATGCCGACGCGGACGCCGTTCACCTCGCGGATGGTGTAGGGTAGGGCGTAGGCGGGGGGCTGATCGGTCGCGACCTCGGTGAGGTTGGCGGAGAGGAAAGGGAAGTCGGCCTGGCTAGCCCGCGCCGCCAGCACCTCCGGCCCGTAATCGAAGTCGTGGTTGCCCAGCGCAGCCGCGTCGTACCCCATCCGGTTGAAGACGTCGATGGTGGATTCGCCCTGGAACCAGGAGGAGATGGCCGGGCCGACCCACATATCGCCGCCGCTGAGCAGGAGGGCGGTGTCCGACTCGGGGTCGTAGCCCTCCTGGCGCAGGACGGCCATCAGACCGGCCGCTCCGCCGACCGTGTAGATCCCGTCCTCTCGTGGCTCCAGGTACCCGTGTTCGTCGGAGGTGTAGAAGATGGTGATCCGACGAGCCTCCGCGGGTGGCGCGGGGGAGAGGGGGGAGGACGAGGGGGAAGGGGCGCAGGCGATCAGCAGGAACAGAAGGACGAAAAAGACGATGTATCGTTTCATACTGCCCCTTCAGGCGGCGGCTCGGGCGGAAGGTCCCCCAACAGCCTCCGCAGGTTCAGCAGATCGTGGCGCAGACGCTGGATCTGACGATGGGTTTCCCTCTCCCCCCGGAAGGAGGACCGGCGGTGCTTGGCGAAGGCCAGTTCTGTAGCCAGCCGGTAGAACTTCCCCAGCCGCCACCAACGGACGAGGTCCCCGCGGAGCAGGACCCGGGTGCGCTCCCGGACCCGGGCCCAGTAGGACTGGATCACGCGGTAGTCGGCCTCGCTGATCGTTCCCTGCTCGACCTCGCCTTTCAGGTAACGGACGATCCAGGCCCGCTCGCGGACGGAGAGCCAGATGAGGATGGCGAACAGGGTGATCACTCCGCCCCAGTCGGAAGCCAGGCTGAACAGCAGCGGCCAGCAGGTCGCGCCGGCCAGGGTGGCTCCGGCGTTGTGGAGGGCGTGGAGGGTGGCCCCCGCCCCCAGGCCCAGGAACGGAGCGGCGATCTTGACCGCCCAGCGGGGGGAGGTGCGGGCCAGGGCGATCCCCAAGCCCGTGCAGCCGGTGAAGAGGGCGTGGTTGAGGCCGAAGAGGACCGCCCGGAAGAAGGCCAATTCCAACGTCGCCGGTACCCCTCCTCTGTCGAACACGCTCAGGAAATACAGCAGGTTCTCCGTCGCGGCGAACCCGAAGCCGACCAGGCCCCCGTACAGAATGCCGTCCAGCGGAGTATCGATCTCCCGCCGGTAGAAGAGAAGGAGCAGCAGAAGGGCCAGGCCTTTGAAGGGCTCCTCCGTGATCGGAGCGATCACGGTGGCCGAGACCAGGTCGGCCCCCAGACCCGGTTTGATCATTTCCTGGAGGGGGATATCCAGCAGGACCTGGGAGATGAAGGAGAAGATGACGGCGGGCACGGCTCCCCAGAGAAAAGCGGCGATGATGAGGCGCAGTGGCTCCTTCTCGTACCGGTCGAACCACCAGAGAACCGTCGCGTATAACACCATCGGCACGATCGCCAGGACAAGGACGACCAGCAAACCAGCAAGAATCTCCATCAGCGATCCTCCTCCGAAGTTGCAGGCGTGGAGGTCCACCCTAACCGATGGGCGATCTTGGCGTAGGTGGAGAACACGTGCAGCCAGGGGGGGCTGATCCGGCCCTGGATCTCTCCGTCCCGCAGGCTCTCCAGGAAAGCCGCGGGGGAGTCGAAGGGAGGCAGGGTCACGACTGCCCGGCCGATCTCCCAGGGGGTGTGGGCATCGCTGCCGGCGGTCACCGGCAGGCCGTGCTGGAGGGCCAGGGCGCGGGCGGCGTCGTTATCCGCCGGGAACAAACAGCGGGCGTTGAACCCCTCCAGAAAGTCGATCCGGTCCAGCAGATCGAAGGTGGCCCTCCGCATCGCCTCCCGTCGGAGCCGGTCCAGAGGGTGCGAGATGCCGACCACCCCGCCCTGCTCGTGGACCCGATCGATGCTTTCCTCCGGCGAGAGCCCGGCGGGGATCGGTCGCCTGAGGAAGTACGCGATCAGTTCCCCGCGGGTGGTGTAGATTTCCTGCCCGACGATGATCCGTTCCGGGTCCATCTCCTTCAGTTGGAGCGCACCCTCGATGGTGTTGTGATCCGTCACGGCGACGCGGTCCAGCCCCTTCCGGCGGCAGGCACGGAGAAAGGTTTCCAGCGAGGTCAACCCGTCGCGGGAATACACGGTGTGGGTATGGAGGTCACAGACCCAATGGGAGCGCTCGCCCGACCTCCGGTCCATCGTGAGGGGGATTGTACACCACCTCCACGAAGGCTGCAACCTCTCGCTGCCACCTTCGGACGTGCGTTCGGATGTCGGCCGGCGAAAGGAAAATGGTGTGGCCGCAGGGTCGTAGGGGCCGGTGGATAATCAAAGCGGGCAGGGGGAACTCCTGCCCGCCGTGGCGGAGGGGGTGGGATTCGAACCCACGGTGACCATAAAGGCCACAACGGTTTTCGAGACCGTCCCGATCGTCCACTCCGGCACCCCTCCGTGCGTGGTGTGGACTGGGTTGTTCACCGGGCCCGCAGGTCGGCGAAGAAGCGGTTGAGGAGGGCCCTCGCTTCCTCGGCGAGCACCCCTCGCGTCACCGCGGGACGGTGGTGGAGCCAGGGCTCCCGCAGCAATTCCACCACCGAACCGGCGGCCCCGGCTTTAGGGTCGTCCGCTCCATAGACCAGGCGGTCGATCTGGGCCTGGACCATCGCCCCGGCGCACATCGGGCACGGCTCCAGCGTGCAGTAGAGCGTCACTCCCCGGAGCCGCCAGCCGCCCAAAGTGCGGGCCGCCTCCCGCAGGGCGATCATCTCCGCGTGGGCCGTGGGGTCCCGGTCCACCTCCCGTCGGTTGTGCCCACGCCCCACGATCCGCCCATCCCAAACGGCGACCGCCCCTACCGGCACGTCCCCGTGGGCCAGGGCTTTCTCTGCCTCGGCCAGGGCCTCCGCCATCCATCTCCGGTCTTCTTCCCGGACGGCCCACCGAGGAAGCCTTTCAACGTCCACGGCGGAATTATAACACAGGGCGCGCGGGGCGGCAACCTTCCTTTCCCCTCCTCTCAGGGCCATCGCATTTTTGCGCAGGGGGTTTGTTACCCCCCGACCCCTCCCCTGCACCTCTCCCCCTCCCCTCCGCAAGCGGGGGGAGGGGGGCCTCGGCAGCCGTTCTTGCGAAGATGCGGCAGCCCTTTTCTTCACGCGGAGGGGAATTGAAAGAGGGGCGCTTCCCGTGCGCCCCTCTCCCGTTTTTGGGTCTGGCCGCTTTTCGGCCCGCCGCGCCGATTAGTACTCCGGCATCGGCGTCTGCTGCTTCTCCTCCTCCGGGATGTCGGTGATGAGCGCCTCGGTGGAGAGGATCATCGCCGCGATGGAGGCTGCGTTCTCCACCGCACCCTTGGTCACCTTGGCCGGGTCGATGACGCCAGCCTCGACCATATCCACGAACTCCCCGGTGAGGACGTTGAAGCCGATGCGCGGGTTCTTCTTGTCCTTCTGCATCCGGCGGACCGTGTCCACGATCACCGCGCCGTCGTAGCCGGCGTTCTCGGCGATCTTCCGCATCGGAGCCTCCAGGGCGGTGCGGAGGATGTTCACGCCGGTCTGCTCGTCGGCGAACTCCATCTTCACCTCGTCCAGCGCTTTGATGGCGTTCAGGAGCGCCACGCCGCCGCCGGGCACGATGCCCTCCTCCACCGCCGCCCGGGTCGCCGAGAGGGCGTCCTCGACGCGGTGCTTCTTTTCCTTCAATTCGGTCTCGGTGGCCGCGCCGACGCCGATGATGGCCACGCCGCCAGCCAACTTGGCCAGCCGCTCCTGCAGTTTCTCCCGGTCGTAGTCGGAGGTCGACTTCTCGATCTCGACCTTGATCTGCTCCATCCGGCCCTTGATGGCTTCCTCGTCGCCGCGGCCGCCGATGATGGTGGTGTCCTCCTTGGTGGAGACCACCTTGTCGGCCCGACCCAGGTCCTCCAGCGTGGCGCTATCCAGTTTGCGGCCCTCCTCCTCGGTGATCACGTGCCCGCCGGTGAGGATGGCGATGTCGTGGAGCATCGCCTTGCGCCGCTCGCCGAAGCCGGGGGCCTTCACCGCCAGGCAGTTGAGCAGGCCGCGCATCTTGTTGAGGACCAGGGTCGCCAGCGCGGAGCCGTCCACGTCCTCAGCGATGACGACCAGGTTGCGCTCGCCGGCCTGGACCAGTTTCTCCAGGATGGGCATCAGGTCCTCGGCGGCGGAGATCTTCTTGTCGTGGATGAGGATATAGGGTTCCTCGATCACCGCCTCCATCGTCTCGGGGTTGGTGACGAAGTAGGGGCTGATGTAACCGCGGTCGAACTGCATACCCTCCACGTACTCGGTCTCGAACTCCAGCCCCTTCCCTTCCTCGACGGTGATCACGCCGTCCTTGCCGACCTTGTCCATCACCTCGGCGATCAGTTCGCCGATCTCCCGATCCTGCGCGGAGATGGCGGCCACGTTGGCGATCTCCTCCTTGGTGGTCACGTCGATCGCCTGCTCCTCGATCGCCTTCACCACCGCCTTGGCGCCCTCCAGGATACCCCGCTTGAGCAGCATCGGGTTGGCACCAGCGGCCACGTTCTTCATCCCCTCGGTGATGATGATGTGCGCCAGGAGGGTCGCCGTGGTGGTCCCATCACCGGCGATGTCGTTCGTCTTGGTGGCCGCCTCTTTCAGCAACTGGGCCCCCATATTCTCGAACGGATCGGGCAGTTCGATCTCTTTGGCCACCGTCACCCCGTCGTGGGTGATGGTGGGGGAGCCCCACTTCTTGTCCAACGCCACGTTGCGGCCCTTCGGCCCCAGCGTAGTCACCACCGCTTCCGCCAGGGTGTCGATACCGCGCTTCAGTTTCGCGCGTGCCTCTTCACTGAAAACCAATTGCTTCGCCATCGCCTCCTCCTTTTCTCACGGATTTAGGATCTGTCAGTAACCTAGTCTTCCTCAAGGATCGCCAGGATGTCGCTTTCTTTCAGGATGAGAAACTCTTTCCCCTCGGGGGTCTTGAAGGTCGTGCCGGAGTACTTGGCGTAGATCACCGTGTCGCCGACCTTCACGTCCATCGGGATGCGCTTGCCTTCCTCGTCCCGACGGCCCGGGCCCACCGCCAGCACCTTGCCCTGCTGCGGCTTCTCCTTGGCGGTGTCCGGCAACACAAGTTTGCCACCGGCGAAGGTCTGCACCTCTTCTTCGATCGGCTCCACGACCACGCGATCACCCAGCGGCTTGATCTTGATGCCCATCTGTCACCTCCTTGCGAAGATGAAAGGGGTTCACCTCCAATTAAGTTTAGCACTCTATGACCAAGAGTGCTAAAAGCGCGCTTATCATACCATCATCCAGAAGAATTGTCAAGGCCTGTCCGGACGGAGGGGCGAGGAAGGGGCTCGACAGCCGTTCTCGCGAGGATGCGATGGCCCTGGGGCGTGGAACGTCTGGCCTGCCTCGCCTGTTCAGGCGGGGCGGACGCCAGCGGTCTTGCCTCTCCCAGGGAGTGGGCTATACTTGTAACGCGATGGGGAACCCGAGGGAAGAGCAAGGGATCTTCGAGCGGATTTTCGAGGACGAAAGCCTGACCGCTGATCTGACCGACACGGCGGCCCAACGGCTTCTGGAATGGGCGACCCGAGAGGCGGAGCGGATCGTGCAAGAGACGGAGGGTTCGTCCAGGGAACGAAAGGCCCGCCTGCACGCCCTGCGGCGGGCGGTACGGAGGATCGCCGAGGAAGCGCGGGGGAAACCCCCGACCGGGCAACTGGAGTGGGTGCAGGCGCTCCTGGAGGTGGATGCCCGGGCGCTGGAGGAGGGGAAGACAGGGCGGCGTTCCCGGTCGCGGCCGGGCGGCCTTCTGTTCCTCTCGCTCGTCGTGCTCGCCCTGTTGCTACAGCAGTGCGTCGGAGGGGGATGGTTGGGTCGGCGGCCCGCCCGGGAGACCGTTGCCGGCGAGTGGGTTACCGTCTACTTCACCGCCCCACGCTCTCCGGGGGACGGGCCTTCCACCTACACCGGCGGGATCGATGCCGACCTGGTCGCGTTGATCGACGCCGCGCAGGAACGGGTGGACGTGGCGGCCTACGACCTGGATCTAAAGACGGTGACCGAGGCGCTGATTCGGGCCCACGATGACGACGTCCAGGTCCGCCTGGTCACCGACGGCGCTCACGCCGACGAGGAGGCCGTAACCCGGCTGCGGGAGGCCGGGATCCCCGTCGTTGCCCGGCCAGAGGAAGATCGGGGGCTGATGCACGACAAGTTCGTCGTGGTCGACGGGGCCTGGGTATGGACCGGCTCCTGGAACCTGACGGAGAACGGTACGTATCGAAACGACAACAACGCTCTCCTCGTTGCCTCCCGGCTGCTGGCCCAGGATTACGCCACCGAGTTCGACGAGATGTTCTCCGGGCTGTTCGGCCCGTCCTCTCCGGATACCACCCCCTATCCGGTGATCGAAGTGGGAGCGGAGCCGGAGGCCGCCCGTCTCCAGGTGTACTTTGCTCCAGAGGACGGAGCGATGGACGGCATCCTCGACGCGCTCTCCCGGGCCCGCGACCACGTTCGCTTTATGGCCTACCACTTCACCAGCGCGCGACTGGCGGACGCGCTCATCGACTTGGCCCGGCAGGGGGTCGAGGTGGAGGGAGTGATCGAGGCACGGACCGTACAGGATGCCTACAGCGAGTTCGACCGGCTGCTGGCTGGCGGCGTGGACGTCGTGACCGACGGGAATCCCTACATTATGCATCACAAGGTGCTCATCGTGGATGACCGGATCGTGGTTACCGGCTCGTTCAACTTCACGCTGAGCGCCGACGAGCAGAACGACGAGAACGTCCTGATCATCCACGATCCAGGGGTGGCTGCGGCCTACATCGAAGAGTTCGAGCGGGTGCTGGAGGTGGCCCGGTCGGCGGAGTGAGGAGATGGGAGGCAAGGGAGGCAACGCATACCGGCCCAGCACGACCTCACCCGATGCAGAGGTGATCAACAATCTGCCGGGCCTCTATCCGGTGGAGAACTGGCGGGTCTGCTATTGGGCGGTGCAGGACGACGGTTCTCTCCGCGAGTACGCGGTCACGATCCAGTTACCAGCCGGGTACGCCGCCGTCTGTCCGAAGATCTGGCCGGGCGAGCCCGGGTGCGTCCTTCGGGTTCGGCGGTGGGGCGTGGCCTGCCGTCCGTCGCTCCTGGAGCAGATCGGCTTCGACCCCACGGTCGCTCTAGGCCCGACGGTGTCGGACCAGGTGTTGATGAACGTCTACTTCGCCGCCACGCACTTCGACCTTCCGGGTGGGTTCGTCATCGCCGACCCGGACTACCTTCTCCTGCTCTTCGATCCAGAGGGCGTGCTCAAAGGCAGTTCCGCCTGGGGGATCAGTTATCTCGGAGCGCTGGCTTACCTCGTCTCCGGTGGGCGCGTGGTCTCCGATTTCCAGCGCACG
>DROW01000174.1 GCA_011388675.1 Chloroflexota bacterium
GGGATCGTGGTGGACGACACGCACCCCGTCCCGCTGCCGCCCGATATGCCGCCGGGCGAATATGTCCTTTCGGTGGGGATGTACGATTGGCCTGGCTTGCAGCGACTCCGCGTGGTGTCCGGCCCTGCGGCGGGCGGGGACCACATCGTCCTGCAGACGATACGGGTAGAGCCGTGAGGCGGAAGCACCTCGTTGGCCCTGTGGTGATTGGGGCCGTCTTGTTTCTATACCTCTGGCCGGTTTGGCTGCTGGGGTACCGGTTCCCACTCGGCGGTGGAGACCTCTGGGGCCAGTTGTACCCCGTCTGGTCCTTTGTCTCCGAATGGCTCCACAGGGGCGTCTTCCCCCTGTGGAACAACCGGCTGATGGGCGGAGACCCCATCATTGCCGAGTCGCAGTACGGCCTGCTGAATCCGTTGAACTGGCCGCTGTTTCTGGTGTATCCCATTCCGAGGTGGGCGGTTCTCCTGCGCGGGAGTCTTCCACTATTTATCGGGGGCGTGGGGATGTACGTCCTCTTGCGCTCCCCTCGCTGGCGTCTGGGCTATGGAGCGGCCGCTATCGGTGCTGCTGCTTATGCGCTCTCCGACCCGTTCCTCACCCACCTGGGCCATCCTCAGATCAACGACGGTCTGGCCTGGCTTCCGTGGAGTTTCCTGGCCGTGGACCGGGCGGTGGAACATCGGCGTTGGGTGTTGTGGACTGCCCTTCCAGTTGCTATGCTGGGACTATGTGGGCATATTCAGACGGCTCTTCTGGGAGCGGCTGCCCTGGTCCTCTATGCCTTGTGGCGGTGTCTGGAACCGCCGCTTGCCTCTGCCCCCCGGCGACTTGGCTCTCTCTTGTTGACCGGTGGGATCGCCCTCAGTATGACGCTCCCCGTCCTGTTGCCCGCCCTAGAGCGTTACCCGCTGAGCGACCGGGCCGGGACGCCCCTGTTGTTGGTCAGGGGTTACCACTGGCCGCCGGAAATGCTGATCGACCTCCTCTCGCCCTGGTTCCACGGTCGAGGGGTGCGGTACTTCTGGGGCGATTGGGGGCGGATAGAGAGCGCCTATGTGGGGGCGGTGGCCCTCTATCTGGCCGTCCCTGGCCTCCTGGCCGACGTCCGTCGTTCGCGTACCCGCTTTCTCTGGCTGCTGGGTGGCCTGAGTGTGCTCTTCGCTTTGGGGTTCAACGGGCCCCTGGGGCCGATGATCGCCAGGGTGGAGTTGCTGGCCCGAATGGGAAAGACCGGCCGGGCCGCTTACCTCGTCTCCTTCACGCTGGCCGTCGGTGCGGCGTTGGGGTTTCACCATCTCCGGGGTTCTGGCAGGTTGCGTCGGATCCTGGCCCTCTCATTGGCCGGAGTGGGGCTTCTGCTCTGGGCGACGGCTCCGTGGCTGGCTGCGCGCGTTCCCTCGGGCGATCCTTTCCTGCGGGCCGTCGGTGGGTTGCGGGCGGCGGCCCTGCTGGCCTGGGCGCTGATCCCCGCTCTGTTGTTCTTTTCCAACCACGTGCTCTGGCGGGCCTTCCCCCTGGTGCTTTTGGTGGCGGAGTTGGTCGCCAGCGGATCGCTGGTGGAGGTGGAACCGGTCCCCGTGCCAGCCGACCACGAGGCCGCTCTGGCTTTCCTCCAGGCCGACCCCGGCTGGTTTCGTGTGGACGTGGATCCGGAGGTGCGGAACCTGTGGCCCCCCGCGGCCCTTCAGATGGCCGGCTTCGAGGTGCCCCAGGGCACGGGCGACCCGATGGAACTGCGGGAGTTCAACGTGTTGCGCTGGAGTATCCCGTCGGCGACCAGCCCTGCCTATCGGCTTCTAGGGGTGAAATACATCATCGTCCCCAAAGGAGCACCGGTCGGCGGGGAGGGGATCTGGCCGGTCTTCGTCGACGATCCAACAGTGGACGTCCACCTCAACACGCTGGCCCTTCCGCGCGTGTGGCTGGTCTATCGCACGGAGGTGGTGGCGGATTACGGCGAGGCCCTGGAGCGGGTGCTTGACGAAGACTTCCGCCCTGAGGAGGTCGCCGTCGTCCAGGGCGGGCCCCGCTTGGAGGAAAAGGGGGCTGGGCGGATCGAGGTGGGGTATTACGGCTCGAACCGGCTCGCTGTGTACGTGGAGACGGATGCGCCTGCCCTGCTGGTCCTTTCCGATACTTTCTACCCCGGCTGGCGTGCCGCGGTGGATGGCGAGCCGTCGCCCATCTACCAGACCGACGCGGCCTTCCGCGGGGTTCTCGTCCCGGCCGGAAGACACCGGGTGGAGATGTGGTTCTCCCCTCGCAGCCTCTGGAGGGGACTGGGAGCGGCAGGTGTAGCCCTCCTCATCGGGCTGGTCCTCACGGTGGTGAGAGGACGGGGATCGCCCGGCGGCCCGAATCGACGGCCGGGGGGAATTACTCCTTGATCAACACTTCTTCCAGTTGTTGCCGCACTTCTACGGGCAGGTTCTTCCGCGCTCCCGGCCCACGAAGCCAGGACTTGACCTTCTTGCTGTGGAAAACCGGCACCGGAGGGTCTTTCAGGTCGAGCCGCACGTCCGGGTTGATGAAAAGCACCACTCCCTGGATGGGGACCTCGGTCCCGGGGAGGTGTTTCTCCAGGTATCGCTTCATCTGTTCCACCTGCGCTTCGGCGTCCAGTTCGGGCCTCCCCAGCCGTTCCTGCCCGGCCAGTTCGCGGAAGAACTTTCCGCGCTGGTAATGGCTCCACTTACCGTCGGCGTAGGTAACCTCGCCGGGCTGGGAACGCACGGCGAAGACGGTAAGCCCGTCGGGGCCCAGCAGAACGTGTGGGACCGGCAGGACGTACTGGAGCAGCGTGTATCGGTTGTCCAGCCCTTTGAGGGCGTTGCGCACCCCTTTGTAGTGGGCCGTGGGGCCGCCGAACTGCTCCATATAGTAGCCGCCGAGGTAGGAGAGGATGACGCCGATGGTTAATGCTGCGCCCAGCGCAAGGGGCATCAGGGTGGGGCTCCGGAGTTGGAACCACGAGAAGACGAAGGCCGCGAGCAGGACGAGCAGGCCAGCCAGGCTGAGGTAGCGGCCGGCTTTGGCACGACGCTCGATGTAACGTTCGTTGGCTATGATTCGCATTGTCGCTCCTTTGACTTTCGGTGTCTCCCGTGTCTCCGTGGCTAGGATACGGCAGCGCGGATGGCTTCCAGTACCTCGCTTTCCACGGCCCGCCGGGCCTGCCGGATGGCGTTCTTCACCGCTTTGGCGTTGGAGCGGCCGTGGCCGATGATCACGATACCGTCGACCCCCATCAACAGGGCCCCGCCGTACTCGGCGTAGTCCATCCGGCGGACGATCCGCTTCAGGGCGGGTGCCAGGAGGATCAGGCCGGGCAGCGCTGCGATCAGCCCCGGTGCCATCAGCACCAATCCCGCCTTGCTCAGACCGCCCCTGGTCAGTTCCCGCTTCAGAAAGCGGAGCATAAACGAGGCGATGGCCTCGGTAGTCTTCAACATCACGTTGCCGGTGAAGCCGTCGGTGAGGGCGATGTCGGTCATCCCCCGCGTGATCTCTTTGGGCTCCACATTGCCCACGAAATTGAGGTCGCTCTGGGCAAGCAGGGCGTAGGCCTCCCGGACCAGGATGCTCCCCTTCTCCGGCTCCTCTCCGTTGGAGACCAGGCCGACGCGGGGGCTTTCGACCCCCCACATCCTCTGCACGTAGGCGACGCCCATCCGAGCGAACTGGAGCAGGTCCTCCGGACGACAATCCGTGGTCGCGCCGTTGTCGATGAGGAGGATGGGATCGTCGGCGACCGGGTAGATGGTCGCCAGGGCCGGACGGCGCACTTTGCCTCCCGGCCCCCGGATGCGGCCCAGGTCGAAAAGGGCCGAGGCCAGGACGGCGGCGGTGTTCCCGGCGGAGACGAAGGCTTCCGCCTTCCCCTCTTTGACCAGCCGCATTCCCACCCGGATGGAGGAGTCTTTCTTCGCCTTGACCGCATCGGTGTGCTCGTCCATCCCGATCACCTCGGGGGCGTGGACCACGGTGAGGGGCAGCCCTGCCGTTTCGTGTTTGGAGAGTTCGGCCTTCACCGTGTCCTCCGGCCCGACCAGCAGGATTTCCTCGCCCCATTCGCGGGCCGCCATCACCGCCCCCGCCACGTCCGGCACAGGCCGATTGTCCGACCCCATCGCATCCACCACGATCCGCATCCGCATCCTCCTTTTTCCTCTCTGTTCTCTTCTTCTGTCTTTCCCCGGGGAGGTGACAGCCGCGTCGGGATTGTACCCCGCCAGGGACGGGTTGACAAGTGGGGAAGGATGGTTATAATTAGGACCGGATGCCCCGGTGGCGGAATTGGCATACGCAGCAGGTTGAGGGCCTGTGCCCGTAAGGGCGTGGAGGTTCGAGTCCTCTCCGGGGCACTGGGTAGAACGTTGTGGAAGTAGCCTCCCGTCGGCGGGAGGCTATCGCTTTATGGGGAGGCACCGCTCCCCAGGTCGAACAGGGCACATCCGGCGGGAGGAAGGTGCCCCTCGGAGGCGCTGGAATCGCCGAGCAGGAAGCGGGCGGGGGGGAGGTGCAGGGTAAAGGACTGGGGATGGCTTGGGTCCGTGTTGATCACGATGGCGATTCCCTTCTCCCCGCTCCGGCGGACCACGGCCCATACGTGCGGGTTGTCTGATGGCACCAGGTCGAACGTGGCGGGGTCGGGGTTCGTCACCAGATCCGCGAAGCGGCGGCGGATCGCCAGTGTCCGACGGATCCAGTCGATCAGGTGGGATTCGCTCTCCCAGCCGTAGGCAGCGGTGCTGAAGAGGGGCAATCGTTCGGCCGGATAGCGGGCCACCTCCTCAGGGGAGAAGTCCAGGCCGGTGTTGACCGGAAGGGTCTCCCCCAGTTCCAGGCCGGAATGGCAGAAAGGGATGCCGGGGAGAAGGCAGCCCAGGGCCCAGGCGGCGCGGGCGGCGGTCAAGCCGCCGGGGCGGGCTGCCGCCCGGGGGGTGTTGTGGGTCTCCGGCGCGGCGAGGAAGGGAAGGGAAAACCGTTCCCGTGTCAGCGGGCGGAGTAGACCTTCGAGCAGGAGAGAGGGACGCCAGACCAGCCACCAGTAGTTCCCAACGACGGCGTCGTACCCCTGCGCCGCTGCCTCCCCGTCGTATGAAAAGGTCTCGGACCAGAATGCGAAGCCCGGGTCGATCTGGCGAGCGGCTTCCACGATCCGGCGCTTCAGGTCCCCCGGCAGGGCGTGCCCCATATCCAGCAGCGCGCCGTCGATCCCGAACCGTCGCTGATAAGAAGGGATGATCTGGGTGATCCGCTGCCAGAGGGACTCCACGCGGTTCTCGGCCTGGGCCAGCCGCTCGTCGTACATCCGGATCGTGTTGTACGCGATGTAGTTGAAGTCCGGGTGATCGTACAGCCGGAGGTAGGTAACGTCCGTCCACGGCGGCTGCGGATCGTCTGGGGGCCAGTCGGCGAACGCGCCGGGGATGCGGACCCGCGTGCCATCGGGGAGGATGCCGATCCACTGTCCCCCCTCTTTGTGGACGGAGTGGGCGGGTGGGGGAGGGAGGAACATCGCCCGATAGGTGGCCGGTGGCGGAGGAAGGTCTTTCAGGTCGCCCCGGGCGACCTGCTCCTTGATCCGAGCCAGTTCCTCGGGGGGGAAGAGGGGAGGGCCGTAGCCGTTCCCTTTCGGGTCTGTTGCCTGGCGGTCGGGGATGTCGGCCCGGATCCAGTAGAACCACTCGGGGTGTTCGGCCACCCAGTCGGCGTCCAGCGCGGCGGTGCGGAGGGCGAACTCGACCACGACCCGCATCCCCAGCCGGTGGGCGGCCTCGACGAAGGCGGCGAGCTCCGTCTCCACATCCAGCCCCAGCGCGGGTTCTGCCAGAAGCGGGTCGAGTCGGTAGGGGTTCTGGACCGCGTAGATCGAGCCCAGGTTCCCCTTTTTCCCGTACTGACCGATGGCGGTGATGGGGAGGAGGTGGAGGGTGTTGAAGCCCATCTGGCGGAGCGTCGGGAGCAGGGCGATACTTTTGAGAAATGTGC
Source organism: Chloroflexota bacterium (assembly GCA_011388675.1). Classification (GTDB taxonomy): domain Bacteria; phylum Chloroflexota; class Anaerolineae; order B4-G1; family DUEL01; genus DUEL01. The sequence continues at coordinate 5,998 of DROW01000174.1, forward strand.
CCGTTTCCCGCCACCCTCCCTCCGTCGGCTCCGGTGCGATCTCCCCATCCCCATCGTGGTCGAAGGCGGTGGTGGCGCGCACCAGGAGGCTGTACGTTACCGCTTGGCGAGACCATCCTCGCTCCCCGTCGGCAGGGGACGGGTGGGGAGGGGAGGACAGGATCTCGTTGATCCGGCGCAGGTAGAAGCGGTGGGGACGCACCGCCCGACGGAGAGGTGGTCCGTGCGGGTTGCACCACCATCCGGGGACCTCATAGCGGGGCTGATGCTTGAACGCGGCGCGGGCCAACCGATCGCGCACGATGGAGAGGGGAGTGCCCATCGATCTCCTCATACCTGGTGTGAGGGGATTATAACACAATGTGTGGGGGGGACAACGTTCCGCGCCGCGGCCCGGACGCGAGGTCGAGTTCTATCGGTTAAGGTTGCATTACTCTAAAATAACACGGAATTTGTTTGATTAAAGATGGCTTGACTTCTCCTATGAAACGAGTATCATTTTGATTAGGATACCCGGCATCCAGTCCTGGATCTTCTGAAGGAGGAAACGATGCGCGGACGCCGATCGCTGATTCTGGTTGGGTTGATCATCATCGTCGCTGGTGTGGCTGCCGTCCTTCTGCTCCCCCGTTTGCTGAAGCCTGCACGGCCCCAGCCTGCCCCGAGCCAAGAGGCTCCCCCAGAGGAGGGGGAGACGGTTACCATCGTGGTCTCGGCGCAGAACATTCCGCAGGGCAAGGACATCACTGAGGACGCGGTCGTCCTTGAGCCGTGGCCTAGCGGGTCCGTGCCGATGGGGGCGTTCTACGAGGCCCAGGAGGTCATCGGGAAGGTGGCCAGCACTTTCATCCCTCGCGGGATGCCGATACTGGAGAGCATGCTGGTTGAACCGGGCGAACTGCTCCCCTCCGGAGGCCCGGCTGCGATGCAGATCCCTGAGGAGAAAGAGGTCGCCTACGCTCTGCCCATCTCCCGGTACACCAGCGTGGCCTGGGCGATCCGAGCCGGGGACCATGTGGACGTGTTGCTTTCCTTCCCTCTGGTGGACCTGGATGAGGAGTTCCAGACGATACTCCCCAATCAGCAAACCTGCGTCTCCCCTCCGGAGGGGGAGGAGTGTACGAGCGGCGTCCAGGGGCGGTTGGAGGCGCTGCCCAACGGATGGTTGGTGAGCATCACGCCCAGTGAGGGGCAGCGCCCGCGGCTGGTAACCCAGTTGACGGTGCAGGACGCCGTCGTGCTGCGCGTCGGCGATTGGCGCGGGACGGAACAGGAGGGGGAAGGTGGCCAGGGAGGCGCAGGCGGAGGAGAGACCGCCGGAGAGGAGACGCGCCCGCCGACCGAACTCCCTGTAACCCTGGCTGTAACCCGTCAGGAGGCGGCTATCCTGGAGTTCGCTCGGCTGAGCAACGCTCGGATCACCCTCGTGCTGCGGCGCACCGGCGAGACGGGGCAGGTGCCGGGTACGTATCCGGTGACCCTTCAGTACCTGATGAATACGTACGGCATCGAGCCGCCGCCCAAGTTGCCCTACGGGATCAACCCACCGGTGGAGACCGGCGGAGGAGGGCCGGCCGAGTAGGGAGATGAGGTGCCTGCAGAGGAGTAGGGGTGGTGGATAGATCCGAGGAGCGAATTCGCGTCCTGATCGTCGACGACGTCGCGGAGACGCGGGAGAACCTGCGCAAACTCCTTTCCTTCGACCCTGAGATCGAGGTGGTGGCGACGGCCGCCACGGGGGAGGAGGGGGTCCAACTCGCCCGGGAACTCCACCCCCACGTCGTATTGATGGACATCAACCTCCCGGGGATAGACGGGATCACCGCTACCGAGCAGATCGTGCAGGAAGTGCCCACGGCGCAGATCGTCATCCTCTCCGTGCAGGGGGAGACGGGCTATATGCGCCGGGCGATGGCGGCCGGGGCGCGGGACTATCTGGTCAAGCCGCCGAGCGGCGACGAGTTGATCAACGCCATTCGGCGGGCCTACGAGATCGGGAAGACCCAGGCGGCGCGCATCGCTCCTCCCACCGTCGCCCAGCCCGTCTCCGGCCAGCCCGGTCCCGCCCGACGGGGACAGTTGATCACCGTCTTCGCGCCGAAGGGCGGCGTCGGTTGTACCACCGTGGCCGTCAACCTGGCCATTGCCCTGCAGGAGCACCTGGGGGTCAGCAAGAAGGTCGCCGTGCTGGATGGCAGCCTCCAGTTCGGAGACGTGGGGGTGATGCTGAACCTGCAGACCAACCGAAGCCTTGCCGATCTGGCAGGGCGGGTCGATGAGTTGGATGCCGACCTGTTGACCAGTGTGCTGACCCCTCATCCGACGGGCATCAAGGCTCTGCTGGCCCCGCCCCACCCGGAGGCAGCCGAGAGCCTGCGGGCGGCCGAGGGGGATGAGGGAATCGGGCGGGTCATCCGGGCCGTGGTCGGCAAGATGCTCGAACAGTTCGACTACGTGGTGGCCGACACGTGGAGCTGGGTGGATGACCTGAGCCTGGCTCTGCTCGACGAGGCCACGCTTATCCTGGTCGTGCTGGACCCCTTGATCCCTGCCGTGAAGTCGGCCCGCCTCTTCCTCGACCTGGCGCGCAAACTGGATTATCCGGACGAGAAGGTGGCACTGGTGATCAACGCGGCCGATCGGCGGACGGGGTTGCGTGTGGACCAGATCGAGCGCGCGCTGATACCGGCGATCGGACACATCCCATACGACGAACGGGCCGGTTTCTCGGCCGCCAACCGTGGCGTGCCTCTGATCAGCGAGGAACGGAACAGCGCGGTGGCCAGGGGGTTCGCACGGCTCGCTCATGCCGTCCTAGAGCGGTTGGAGCAAATCGCCTCGGAAGAGGAAGAGGAAGACGTGGAAGCCGAGGTCAGTCGTCGTCTGTTAGGACGCATCCTACGGTGACAACAGGGTGGCCCAACGGGCGAAGGGGTTGAGAGATGTCGCTTCTGCGGAGAATTGAGAAGGCCAAACAGCAGGTCGGACGGACCGGAGAGGGGGGGCCGGACCGGCGTGTGTCGGTGGCAGGGGCTCCCCCCTCCGTCACGCGGGACACCTTCAAGGATCTGAAGACGCGCATTCAGAACAAACTGATCGCCGAACTCGACCCGACGCTGGACGTCTCCCGCGAGGAGGAGGTTCGGCGGACCATCCGGGAGATGTACGAAGCGCTCCTGGCGGAGGAGCGGATCGTCCTCAGCCGGGCCGAGCGGGAGCGGCTGTTCGAACAGATCGTCGCCGAGATCCTGGGCCTGGGGCCGCTGGAGCCCCTCCTGCGCGATCCGACGATCACTGAGATCATGGTCAACGGGCCCAAGAACATCTACGTGGAGCGGAACGGGAAGATCGAGCGGGTGCGAGCCACCTTCGAGTCGGACGAGCACCTGATGAGGATCATCGAGCGGATCGTGGCTCCGCTGGGCCGCCGGATCGACGAGAGCGTCCCTTATCAGGACGCCCGTTTGCCGGATGGGTCCCGCGTCAACGCCATCATCCCGCCGCTTTCGCTGATCGGCCCGGTGCTGACCATCCGGAAGTTCTTCAAGATCCCCCTCACGGCGGAGCGGCTGATCGAACTGGGCTCGATCACCCCAGAGGCGGTGGAGTTCCTCAAAGCGTGTGTTCAGGCGAAGTTGAACATCGTCGTCTCCGGCGGTACCGGCACCGGCAAGACTACGCTGCTGAACGTCCTCTCGGCCTTCATTCCTAACGACGAGCGGATCATCACCATCGAGAACGCTGCCGAGTTGCAGTTGCAGCAGGAACACGTGGTCCCCCTGGAATCCCGTCCCCCCAACATCGAGGGGCGGGGCGAGGTAACGATCCGGGATTTGGTCATCAACAGCCTGCGGATGCGGCCCGACCGGATCATCGTCGGCGAGTGCCGGGGGCCGGAGGCGTTCGACATGCTCCAGGCGATGAACACGGGCCACGAGGGATCGATGACGACCATCCACGCCAACACCCCGCGGGATGCCCTCGCTCGTCTGGAGAACATGATTCTGATGGCCGGTATGGACCTGCCGCACCGGGCGATCCGTGAGCAGATCGCCTCGGCGCTGGATCTCATCGTGCAGTTGGAGCGGATGCGGGACGGAAGCCGGAAGGTGGTCAACATCAGCGAGATCGAGGGGATGGAGGGCGACGTGATCGTCATGTCCGACATCTTCAAGTTCGAACTGGCCGGCTACGAGAAGGGCCGAGTGATCGGTTCCCTTCGCCCCACCGGCATCCGACCGAAGTTTATGGACCGGATCGAGGCGGCCGGGATCCATCTGCCGCCGACGATCTTCGGAGTGGGTGGACGGTTCCGCCTGTAAGGCAAAGGAGAGAGGCAAGCGATGGACGTCCCGGTCCTTGTCACCGTCCTCGTCCTGGCGGTCTTCTTCGGGTACGGCGTCTACCTCTTCATCCGAGGGCGACGATCGGAGGTGGAGGAGCGGTTGGGGCGGTACACGGCCCCGATCGGCGAGCCGGAGACGCGGGAGGCCGCCAGAGGCGCGCGACGGTCCCCGTTGGGGGAGCGGCTGGAGCGGGCCATTTCGGGCCGAGGGTTCGCCGAGAACATTCGGACCCAATTGGCGCGCGCCAATTTGAAGTTGACGGCGGGCGAGTTCATCGCTGCCACCGTGATCTCCGTCATCCTCTTCGCCTTCCTGGCTTACTTCTTCGGCCACCACAACCCGCTGTTCGGGCTGGGTGGCGCGGTCCTGGGCTTCTTCGCCCCCCGCTGGTACGTCTCCTTCCTCCAGCAGCGTCGCCTGAATGCGTTTAACTCCCAGTTGAGCGATACGATCAACATGCTGGTCAACGGCCTGCGTGCCGGGTACAGCGTGCTGCAGGCGATGGAGGCAGTGGCCGAGGAGATGGGCCCACCAGCCTCGGAGGAATTCCGGCGGGTCGTCCGCGAGGTCCAGTTGGGCCTCAGTATGGAGGAGGCCCTCAACAACCTCCTGCGCCGCGTCCCCTCCGACGACCTCGACCTGATGATCACGGCGATGAACGTGCAGCGGGAGGTGGGCGGCAACCTCGCGGAAGTGCTGGACGCGATCAGTTTCACCATCCGCGAGCGAATCCGCATCCAGGGCGAGATCCGGGCCCTCACCGCCCAGGGGCGGTATTCGGGGTACATCGTCAGCCTGTTGCCCGTCGTGGTCGCCATCCTGATCTACACCATCAACCCCGACTTCATTCGGCCGCTGTTCGAGGATCGGACCTGCGGCTGGCCGGTGCTGGGTTTCGCAGCCCTGGGGGTCATCATAGGCAACCTGGTCATCCGCAAGATCGTGGAAATCGAGGTGTGATCGCTTTGAGGTGGGAATGAGCGCAATCGTCCTGGTCGTGCTGATCGTCTCCGTTGTGGGAGGGCTGACCCTCATCGTGATCGGCCTGTTGGGATCACGGGAGGAAGCCACCGTCGAGGAGCGGCTGACCCAGTTGGGGACGCTGGAGCGTCCTCCCTCCCTTGAGGAGATCGAACTCTCCCAGCCGTTTTCCGAGCGGGTCCTCCGTCCCTGGCTGCGGAAACTGGCTGATTTCATCGCCCGTTTCACGCCGGAGCAGACGCTCGCGCGGACCCGCCGTAACCTGGAGTTGGCCGGGTTGATCTACCGGATGGGCCCGGCGGAGTTCATCGCCATCCGGTATGTCCTGATGGCCGTGATGGGCGCGCTGGCGATCCTCATCGCTTCGAAGAGCGATGCCTCGCCGTTCCAAAAGGCGGGGATGATCGTCGTGACAGCGGCCCTCGGCCATTTCCTTCCCGTGCTGTGGCTGGGTTCCCGGATCAGTCGGCGGAAGCGGGAGATCCTGAAGGCGCTGCCCGACGCGCTGGACCTGCTGACCATCTGCGTTGAAGCGGGCCTGGGGTTCGACGCAGCGATGGCCAAAGTGGTGGAGAAGTGGGACAACGAACTGAGCGAGGGGTTCGCCCGAGTGCTCCAGGAGATCCGTCTGGGCAAACTGCGCCGTGAAGCCCTGCGGGAGATGGCGGATACCGTGGACCTGCCGGAGTTCTCCACCTTTGCGGCGGCCATCATCCAGGCCGAGCAGTTGGGGGTGAGCATCGCCAAGGTGCTGCGTATCCAGTCGGACCAGATGAGGGTGCGGCGGCGGCAGCGGGCGGAGGAGGAGGCGCGGAAGGCCCCGGTGAAGATCATGCTCCCCGCCGTGCTTTTGATCTTCCCTTCGCTGTTCGCCATCATCCTTGGCCCGGCAGCGATCAACCTGAAGGACATCCTGGGCCATAGCAACGTCATGGGGCCGTGAGTGGAGCGGGCGTCTTCATCGTTGCCGACTACGAAGCGGGATGCCGGACGTCGACGTCATCGGTCGTTTGAGGTGCTGGGTTCTCGACCTGCTGTTTCCCCCCCGGTGCCTCGTGTGCCAGCGGGTAGGGACGTGGCTCTGTGCCGAATGTGTTTCCTCGCTCCCTTTCGTTCGCGGGCCGGTTTGCCAACGGTGCGGCCTCCCTCTCCAAAAGGAGGGCCTTTGCAGGCGATGCGCCGACCACCCTCTGCGTATCGATGGGATTCGTTCCGTGTTCCTCTTCCAGGGGGTGATCCGGACGGCAGTCCATCGGCTGAAGTACCGGGGGCAGCGGGGGCTGGCGGAGCCGCTGGGGGCGCTGATGGCCGAAAAGTGGCTGGAACGGCCGGTGGAGATCGACTTGATCGTGCCGGTTCCGCTGCACCCCCGTCGGTTGCGGCAGCGCGGCTACAACCAGGCGGCGCTGTTGGCTTCCGCGCTGGCCCAGCGCGTCCAGCGCCCGGTTCGAGAAGAGGCCCTCGTCCGGGTGCGGAACACCCATCCCCAGATGGAGTTGGGGAGGGCGGAGCGACGACGGAACGTCCAGGGAGCCTTCCGGTGTCGGGAGGACGTGCGGGGACGACGGGTTCTGGTGGTGGACGACGTCTGTACCACCGGGGCCACGCTTGAGGCGTGCGCGGATGCTCTTAGGGCGGGCGGCGCGCGTCAGATCTGGGCGCTGACGCTGGCCAGGGCACCTTAAGGGAAAAAGACCACTTTACTCTGGAGGATGAAGATGGACATTCAGTTGAACGCGCGGAATCTGGAGATCACACCCCGTCTCCGGGAGTATGTGGAGAAGAAAGTCTCTAAGTTGAACCGCTACCTGCCGAACCTGGACGAGGTGCGGGTCGATCTCTCGGTGGAGAGTGCCCGGTCCAGCGACCAGCGACAGGTGGCCCAGTTGACCGCTTGGGTTGGCGGGACGGTCCTTCGGGCTGAGGAGCGGGCGGGAGACCTGTTCGCCGCCATCGATGTCGCGGTGGACAAGATGCGACGGCAGATCTCCCGGTACAAGGAGCGGAGACAGGATCGATGGCAGCGGTCGGGTGGGGCGCGTACCGCCCCGCCGCCCGAGGAAGAGGAAGGCGGCGGCACCCTGGTCCGCATCAAGCGGTTCGACATGGTGCCGATGACGCCCGAGGAGGCCATCGAACAGATGGAGTTGCTGGGGCATCAGTTCTTCGTTTTCCTGAACGCAAACGAGGGGGAGATCAACGTCGTCTATCGGCGCCGTGATGGGAACTATGGGTTGATTATGCCTCAGATCAGGTGAGGCCGAGGTCGACGCAGCGAAGCGTGGGAGCCCGGTAGGTCGACCTGCCGGGCTTCCTTATGTAGAAATGTGGAAGCGCGATGGCTGGTGGGGTGACGCTGGTCCTGATGGTGGGTGGGGAGGCGCGCAGCCCGGTCGAGCGGGCGGTTCGCCGGGCGCGGGAGGCTGCGGCGTGCGACCTTCTGGAGGCGTTGCTGGAGGCCGGGTGCGTGGCGCGGGCCGTCGTCGCCACCGACGACCCCCGCTGGACGGCGTCGCTGACCCACCTGCCCGTGGAGGTCGACCTCGACCGGCCGGGCGAGCCGTTCCACTTCGGCCGTCGGCTGGCCGGCCTCGTCCGTCGCTACCGGCTGAACGGGGTGTTGTACGCCGGCGGGGGAGCGGCCCCGTTGATGTCCCCGTCCGCGTGGCGGAGGGCCCTTGCCGATTTCGCCGCCGGAAGGGTGGCGGTCGTGACCAACAACCTTCATTCTTCCGATTGGGTTGCCTTCCGTGCCACGGAGGAATGGCTGTCCCTCGTCTCCGCCCAGGAGCGGGATAACGGGCTGGCGTGGGCGCTGGCCCACGAGGCGGGGTTACCGACGCGCGCCCTCCCCCCCTCGGCGGCCACCCGGTTCGATCTGGACACCCCGGCCGACCTGCTGATCGCGCGGGCTCACCCGAACACGCCGTCGCGCCTGCGGGAGGTCTTGCGCGCGCTCGATTGGCCTGGGGACGCCCTTGAGGGCGTGCTGGCGGCGATGGAACGGGAGGGGGGGCTGTTGGCCGTGATCGGCCGCTCCTCGTCGGCTGCCTGGACCGCGCTGGAGAGGGCTACCCGGTGCTGGGTGCGGATGTACGTGGAGGAGCGCGGGATGGTCGCCAGCGGGCGGCTTCGTCGGGGAGAGGTTCGTTCCCTTCTCGCCGAGTACCTGGAACAGGTGGGGCTGGAGGGTTTTTTCTCCACCCTGGGCGATCTGGCCGACGCGGTGCTGATGGACAACCGTGTGATCCTGGCCGCGCGCGGACGGTGGCCCTCCCGGGCCGACCGGTTCGCGGCCGATCTGTTCCGCTGGCAGGAGGTCGCGGACCCGTTCCTGCGGGCGTTCGCCCGGGCGGCGGCGGCGGCGGAGATCCCCGTTCTGATGGGGGGCCAGTCCGTCGTCTCCGGCGGGCTGCTGGCGCTGGTCGAGATCCTGACGTCGCGGAGAGAGGGATGGTGAGGCGAGTTCTCTTCGTGTGTGCGGGCAATCTGTGCCGTTCCCCGATGGCGGCGGCGATCCTGCGGTCTCGCCTGGAGCGGGACCCCCGCCGGAAGGACTGGGAGGTCGCGTCGGCTGGCCTGTGGGCGGAAGAGGGCCTGCCGGCCAGCGAGCCGGCGATCCGGGTTATGGCGGAGCGGGGGTACCGCATCGATCACCACCGGTCCCGCCGGGTCACCCGGCAGATGCTGGAGCGGGCCGACCTGGTTCTCGGGATGACCCCCGACCACGTCGAAGCGCTGCGGCTGGCCTTCCCCGACCTGGCGGATCGGGTCCACCTGCTGGCGGAGATGATCGGCGGATCCTTTGGCGTGGAGGACCCCTATGGGCGGCCGCTCGGCGTCTACCGGGTGGTGGCGGACGAGTTGGAGCGGATCGTCGAAGGGGGGTATGACCGAATCGTCTCCCTGGCGGAACGCGGCGGGCGCGTCGCTGGGGAGCCTCCGCCGTAATGATCCCTGAGGGGGCTGAGGGCGTTCGGGCCCTCCTCAATCCGCTCCTATTCTGAAGCACACCCCCGGCGGAAAGACAAGTTGACTGTATTGGAAGAACAGGTATAATCAAGTCACTTCGACGAGAGTTGGGGAAGACGGGGGACCTGAAGGCTCCGCTAAGAAGGCAGGCAGGATATGGCGCTGAAAGGGAATCTGCGCGACTTCAACACCACTCAGTTGTTCAACCTGATCAACCTGGCACGGAAGACAGGGACGCTGACTATTGAGACCAAGGACGCGCGGGCCCGGCTCTGCTTCAAAGAGGGGAAGTTGATCTACGCTGGTCTCGACGGGCAGGACGATCGCCTGGTCACCATTCTCCTCAAGGCCGGGAAACTCACCGAGGAGCAAGCGCGCACCATCCGTGCTCGGTCCGACATCAAAAACGACAAGGAACTGGGGCTGCTGCTGATCAACGCGGGCTATGTATCCCAGGAGGACATCGTCCGCAGCGTGCGGGAGCACACGCTGGAGACGGTGTACCAGTTGTTCAACTGGACGGAGGGCACGTTCCGCTTCGAGCCCGGCCTGCTTCCCATTGAGGGCCGGATCACCGTCCCCATCGACCTGGAGAACGTGATTATGGAGGGCAGCCGTCGGCTGAAGGAATCGGCCCGGCTGGAGGAGGAACTGCCCAACCTGGATATGGCCCTTAAGTTCACGGATCGCCCAGATGCCCGTATGCGGACCATCAACCTCACCGTTGAGGAATGGCGGGTCGTTTCCTTCATCAATCCCCGGAACACGATTCGCCAGATTGCTCAGTACAACAATATGAGCGATTTCCAGATCCGGCGCATCGTCTACGGCCTGCTGCAGGCGGGGTTGGTGGAGTTGGTACCCCCGGAAGGTGTGGAGCGGAAGCCTCCCCCGGGTGCGCCTCCTGGCACTCCACCGAGGCCACGACGTCCAGCAGTGAAACGGAGCATCATCCAACGACTGATCGACCGCATCCGGGAGCTGTAGGATATGCAAACGCTGAAGATGGTTGTTACTGGCCCCTTTGCGGCCGGAAAGACGCAGTTCATCCAGAGCGTCAGCGAGATCGACGTCGTCGAGACCGAGGCAAAGATCACTCGGGACGAGGAAAAGATCAAGGACCGCACCACGGTGGCGATGGACTTCGGCCGCATCACCATCGACGAGGACCTGGTTCTCTACCTTTTCGGGACGCCTGGACAGCGCCGATTCGACTTTATGTGGGAGATCCTCTCCGAGGGGATGCTGGGTTTCGTTGTGGTCGTGGACAGCACGCGGCCGGAGACGTTCCGGGAGGCGCGGGAGATCCTCGATACGTTTTACAACTACGCGCCGACGCCCTACGTGGTAGCGGCGAACAAACAGGATCTGGAAGACGCGTGGGAGCCGGAGGACCTGCGGATCGCGCTCCGCATCCCCCGCGACGTGAAGGTCATTCCCTGCGTCGCCACCGACAAGGAAAGCGTGAAGCGGGTGTTGCTGGAGTTGCTGTATTCCATCCTGGAAACGATGGACGACCAGGAGGGAGAGGAGGGCGAGTCTGCGCAGTAGGCCGAGGAGGGCGTCCTACAGAAATGGAAGGGCGGGGTCGAGCCGTTCGACCCCCTTTCTTTGGCTGTGATGACCTGTTCGGATCGGGCGACGCTCGTAACCGCTTCGTAATCGAGTTGGAACACAGGGCCCTCTTCCCCGTGGTTAATGGTATGATATGATAAGGAAAGCGGGTGGTCTATACCGGCGCTCGGTAGGGAAGGTATGAGTTCGATCGTCACCGATCGAGGGTTGGTGCACTACGAGGCCTATGGACGCGGCCAGCCGGTCATCTTCCTCCATTGCTGGCTGGGATCGTGGAGTTATTGGGTCAGCACAATGGAGGCGTTGAGGGACCGGTACAAGACGTATGCGCTGGATTTCTGGGGGTTTGGTGAGTCGGCGAAGAAGGGGGATCAGTTCGGCGTCTCCGATTACGTCGAGATGGTGATGCAGTTTATGGAACGGATGGGGCTGGAAAGGGCCCCCGTGATGGGGCATTCGATGGGGGGGACGGTTTCTCTCAGCCTGGCCCTGACTTACCCCGAGCGCGTGGAGAAGGTGGCCGTGGTGGGGTCTCCGATCAGCGGCGACGGCCTCGCATTGATCCTGAAACTGGCCGCCAAACGGTACCTGGCCGCCCTCGCCTACGGGATCCCGGGCGTCCTCCCCCTGGGGGTGCGCCTGTTCTCCCCTTTCCTGACCCGCGACTGGAAGCGCTGGTATGGGATGTTCGAGCAGGACCTTTCCCGTACAACGCTGCACTCCTTTCATTACAGCATCGCTTCGCTGCGGAAGACGGACCTGACCCCGCGCCTGAAAGAAATCCAGGTGCCGGTCCTGGGGATCTACGGTCTCAGGGACCGGATCGTCGACCCGAAGCAGGGGGAGCTGCTGGAGCGGCACGCTCCGTTCGGCCAGGTCGCCTACTTCGATCAATCCGGCCACTTCCCGATGCTGGACGAGCCGGACCGGTTTCACGCTACGTTGGGAGAGTTTCTTGATCGATAGGAAGGGCTAGCGATGCCATCTGCTTCGAGGAACACGGCCGAGCCGGACCAACTCGCCTACGCTTTCCCCAACAAGATGGGGCGGATCCTCCTCCTGGCGATGGAGGAAGTGATGGGGCAGAACGGGCTGACGGCGATCCTGAACCTGGCCAATCTGCGCCACCTGCAGGGGCGGTACCCGCCGAACAACTTCGATATGGACTTCCTTTTCGACGACGTCTCGCGGCTGTTCACCGCGCTGGACGAGATGTACGGGCCGCGCGGGGGGCGTGCGCTGGCCCTGAGGATCGGCCGGGCCTGCTTTCGGTTCGGTATCAAGGACTTCGGCCCAATGCTGGGCGTGGCGGATCTGGCCTTTCGGGTGGTTCCGCTGGAGATGAAGGTCCGTATCGGGTTGGAGGTCTCCGCCGAGGTGTTCAACCGGTTCAGCGACCACCGTGTCCGTCTGGAGGAGGACGAGGAGGACCTCGTGTGGCTTGTCGACCGCTGCGGGGTTTGCTGGGGGCGCGAGGTGACCGCCCCCTGCTGCCACGCGACGGTCGGCTTCCTCCAAGAAGGGCTCTACTGGGTCAGCGGCGGACGGAACTTCGATGTGGAGGAGGTGGCCTGTATCGCCGCTGGGGATGAGGCCTGCGCCGTTCGGATCAGCAGGCAGCCTGTCGATTGAGGTAAGATGCGGAAGATCATTCTCCGGGACCGCAAGCCGATATCGCCCTTCAACGAACCCGCCCGCGACCTGAGGGTGCTGAATAAGCCGTTGTGGCTCTACCAGCGGGATCTGCTCGCGCCTTACGTAACCCAGGAGCGGGAGGTGGATTCGTTTGAGGAGATCGGCCCGGAGCGGGTGGAGACCCTGGTCTACCGGGAGAACCTCTTCTTCGACCAGGAGTTCATCGAGGCCTTCCTCACCAAGGCGCGAAGGTTGGGCAAGGCGTGCCAGGTGGCCTTCCCGCTGGACGACAAGGCGATCGCCGAGCACGCCCTCCCCCTCCAGCGAACGATCCGCAGGGAGGGGGAACTGTATGTCGCCGATATGTGGTACTTCCCCTACGGAATCGAGGAGAACGTCCGCCCCCTGGTGATGCACACCGAGCCGCGGGAAGTGGGGTACTACCACGTCCCGACCCATATGTCCAACGAGATGGGCGACCTGGTCTACAACGTGCCGACCAAAGCGTTTCTGGCCATCGAGACCTGGGTCCACGTACTGCTGGCCAACATCGTCTTTGGGGTGTTCGCCAGGGGGGCGCGGTTCGAGCGGGACGTGGAGCGAAGTGTCCGCCTGCCCCTGCGCCTGCTCTGGCGGGCGCTCCTTGAGCAGAAGCAGGTTCTCTCTTCGTCCGCCGTGGTGAAGATCGGGCGAAACTGCTCCATCGATCCCAGCGCGGTCATCCGCGGGCCGACGACCATCGGCGACAACGTCACCATCGGCCCGGGCGTCGTCATCGATAACTGCATCATCGGCAACAACGTGGACATCGCCCAGGGGTGCCAACTTCTGCTCAGCGTCGTCAGCGACCGCTGCTTCCTGCCCTTCCGGGCTTCTCTGTTTATGACGGTCCTGATGGAGGACTCAATGGTCGCCCAGAACACGTGTCTCCAGTTATGCGTGGTGGGGCGAAACTCTTTCATCGGGGCGGGAAATACGTTCACCGACTTCAACCTGATCCCGAAACCCCTTCGGGTCCCCTACGATGGGAAACTGGAGCCGACCAATATGCCGGTCCTGGGCGGGTGCGTGGGCCATAACTGCCGGATCGGTTCCGGGATGGTCGTCTACCCGGCCCGGACGATCGAGTCGGACACGGTGTTGGTGCCATCGGCAGAACGGAGGGTGATCGAGAAGAACGTTACGTTTGAGGAAAGCGACCTGCACAAGATACCCGGTGGAATGCGGATGCATCCGCGGCTCTACCCTCCGCCCCGCTGAGGGGGGTAGGGGGCCGTGAGGGCCACGGGGTCCGCGCCTTCGCTGGCGTCTTTCAGAGTTACCGAACGTTGCCAATGGACCGGTTCGCTTTCATTATCCACCCGCTAGAGCCCAAGGCGGATGTAGCGCGAAAATACCCCTTCCTGGCCCGGATCCTGCCGGTTCGGCTGATCCACTTCTTCTCGCGCTACTGGCCGCCGCTGGTCCTTTCGCGGGTCACGGGGGTCCGGTCTCCGGCGACGGGGCGGGAGGTGGAGGGGTTCCTCCTGGCCTGCCCGCTGACCGCCCAGCAGATGCTCCGCCTGCCTACCCGGCTGGTCTACCGAAAGATCATTCAGACGGGAAGGCTGGCCGAGCGCCTGGGGGCGCGGATCCTCGGGTTGGGGGCGTATACCTCGGTGGTGGGGGACGGCGGGTTGACGGTGGCGAAGGCGCTGGACGTGCCGGTAACGTCCGGCGACAGTTACACCGTCGCCGTCTCCGTCCGCGCGCTGCTGGAAGCGGGTCGGGCGGTGGGCGTCGAGCAGGAGCGGGCTGTGGCCGCGGTGGTGGGCGCGACGGGGGCCATCGGTTCGGCGAGTGCCCGATGGCTGGCGCGGAAGGTCCCCCGCTTGATCCTGGTGGCCCGCAGGGAAAGGGCGCTGCAGAGATTGGCGGATCGGATCGCCGAGGAGACGGGCGTGACGGTGAAGCCCTCCACACAGGTCGAGGCGATCGTTGAGGCGGACCTGATCCTCACGGCGACCAGCGCGGGGCAGCCGCTGATCTTCCCGCAGCACCTCAAACCGGGGGCGGTGGTGTGCGACGTCGCCCGGCCGCGGGATGTCTCCCCGCGCGTGATGGAGGAGCGGAAGGACGTCCTCCTGATCGATGGGGGGTTGGTGAAAACGCCGGAGGGCGTCGATTTTGGCTTCGACTACGGCTTGCCGCCAGGGTTGACGTTCGCCTGTATGGCGGAGACGATCGCGTTGGCTCTGGAGGGGCGATTTGAGGATTATACGGTAGGGAAGGACCTCTCTCTTGAGAGGATCGCGGAGATCGAGCAGATCACCCAGCGGCACGGTTTCCGGCCGGCGGAGTTCTTGGCGTTCGAACGACCTGTGGAGGAGGCGCGGCTTCGGGCCGTCCGTCGCCAGCGTAGAGGAGAAAACGGCCCGCGTTAGCCTGGTCCAGGCGGAGGTTGCACGATGAGCGAGGGAAGAATCCTGATCGTAGAGGACGATTTCGACATCTCGAACATGCTCCGCATCTACTTCCAGAGCCAGGGGTACGAGGTCTCGGTGGCCCCGCGGGGAGAGGATGCGCTGGAGATGTGTCGGCAGCAGCTGCCCAACGTGGTGGTGCTCGACATCATGCTCCCGGACATCGATGGGTATGAGGTCTGCCGACGGCTGCGCAGCAACCTGCGTACCAGCCACATCCCCATCATCTTCCTCACCCAGAAGGACGAACGGTCCGACAAGATCCACGGCTTGGAACTGGGGGCCGACGACTACATCACCAAGCCCTTCGACGTCGAGGAACTGAAACTGCGGGTGCGGAACGCGATGGCCCGCGCGACCTACGAGAGCCTCACCAATCCGACGACCGGGTTGCCCAGCGCTAAGTTGATCGAGGAGCAGCTGCGTCGGCTGATGCGTCGGGACGATTGGGGCATCCTTTACATCGGCATCAACGGTCTCGACGCCTTCACCGAGGTGTACGGATTCGTCGCCGGCGACGAGGTCCTCCGCTACACGGCGATGGTCATCGGCGAATCGGTGGACGCCGTCGGCACGCCGGACGATTTCATCGGCCACGTGGGAGGGGACGATTTCCTGATCATCACCGAGAAGTCCCTGGTCGAGCCGCTGGTGAAGGATCTGGAGCGACGCTTCTCCGAGGGGATCGGCACCCACTACGACTTCAAGGCCCGCCAGCAGGGCTACATCGTGGTGCGGGACGACGAGGGCAACGAGCGGAAGGTGGGGTTGATGACCCTGGCGATCGGCGTCATCACGAGCGACGACGGGCCCTTTACGGACATCCGGGAGATCACCGAGGCGGCCGCGGCGGCCCGGCGGGAGGGGCGGCGACCATAGCCTCGTTGGATGCGGAGACGGAAGCGGAAGGTGAGCGGACCGGTGCGTAGGCGGGCATCCCCTGTTCTTCAGCCCAGGGCAATCGTCGCGATCAGCATCGTCGCGCTGTTGCTGTGGCTGGCTTATGGCCTCAACCACACGCCGGCCGAGTGGCAGCCGGTGCTCCGGCTGCTGGTGCCGATGGCCGTGGGCGTCCTGGCAGGTGTCGCCGGAAAAGAAGCGGGTCTGGTGGGGACGATCCTTTCCCTCGCTCTTTTGCTCCCCGGAACCATTCAGGCGTTGATCTCGGGATCGCTCGTCCAGGCGGTGTATGAACTGGTGCTCGTTGGCCTGAGCCTCGTCGCTGGGGTCCTCCTCCCCGTCCTGATCTCCCGTCGGGCCGAGCAGCGGTTGAATTCCCAACGGCGACAGATGGAGGAGCGGGCCGCTCGCTGGGGGACTGCCCTCTCCGGCCTGGGCCGCGTCGGCCGGGAGTTGAGCCTGACCTTCGATCCGGAACGGATCTATCGAGTCGTGGCCGAGGAGGCGGTCCGTTTTTGCCAGGCCGATCGGTGTGCCGTCCTCCTGCGGGATCTCGAAACGGGCGATTGGGACCTCGCCTTCTGTGTCGGCTACCTGGAGGAAGAGCAGGCTGCCTTGCGGGAGGCCGTGCGGGAACCCCCGCAGGGGACAGCGCTGTGGGAGGTGATGCAGGAGGGGAATCTGGTCCGGGTGGACGATGCCTCCGCCGAGGGCCGCACGGCGTGGGGGGAGGAAGGGGCCCGCTCTGCTGTGTTGGCCCCCTTCCGCCTGGGCGACGACCTGGCGGGCCTCCTCCTGCTGGAGAGCCGCGCCGCAGGCCCCTTCGATGAAGAGGCCCGCGCGTTCGTCGAGGCGTTGGCTACCAACCTCGCCGTCGCCGTGGGAAACGCTCACTTCTACCGGGAGCAGATGGAGCGCAGCGAGATCCTCCGCCGGCAGGCCGACCAGCTGAGCCACGTCCTGGAGATCGGCCAAGCCATCCGGTCCGACCGGCCGCTGGAGGACGTGCTTGAAGAGATCGCCTACGCCATTCAAGAAAGCGTCGGCTTCAACCTGGTGTTGATCAGCGTGCTGGAGGGAGATCCGCCACGGTTGCGCCGGATGGCCGCCGCCGGATTGCCGGTGGACGTGGTGGAACAGATGAAGCGGACGACCCAGCCGTGGTCTGCCCTGCAGACGGTGATGCGAGATGAGTTCCGGATCAGCCAGAGTTACTACATCCCCGCCGAGGAGCAGGCCCACTGGCGTGGCGTCCTCGACGTGTACGAGCGAGAGATCGCGGAGATTCACAGGGAGCCCGGTCGGTGGCATCCGCAGGATATGCTGATTGTGCCGTTGCTGGGCCCCGGAGGGGAGGTGCGGGGCATCCTCAGCGTGGACGAGCCGCGGGACGGGCGGGTGCCGGACCGGGCCACGATTGAGGCGTTGGAGACCTTCGCGGTCCAGGCCGCTGTGGCCGTGGAAAACGCGCGGCTGGTGGAGGCCCTCCAGCGGCGGCTGGACCTTCTGACCTTCTTCAACGAGTTGAACCGGTCGGTCATCGCCAAACAAGGCTTGGAGCAGGTCCTCCAGACGGTGGTGGAGGCCACGGGGCACCTGGTGGAGAGCACCGGCAGCGTCCTTTTCCTGTTCGACGAGGAGAGCGGCCGATATGTGCCACGGGCGGCCTACGGGCACGATCTGGAGAGCCTGCAGGCGTACACCTATCCCCCGGGCGAGGGGATGGTCGGACGGGTGGCGGCTACCGGTATGCCGCTCACCGTGGGAAACATTGAGGAGGAAGTGACGGGGGAGGGAGAGTACCTCCACGGCGGCGCGGTCGTCCTGACCCCCCTCACCTTCGGCGACCAGGTGGTCGGCGTGCTGGCGGTGGACCGGCGCTATCGGGAGCCGTTCTCGTCCACGGACGTGGCGACCCTCATCGCCCTGGCCGACCAGGTGGCGGTGGCGGTGCAGAACGCCCGACTCCTGGACGAGGCCGTCCGGCGCTCCCAGGAACTCGCCACGTTGCTGGAGGGAAGCCAGGCCCTCTCCTCTACCCTCGACCTCAACTGGGTGCTCCAGGCCCTGGGCGACCGGGTCCTCGCAATGACCGGGGCGGAGCGGTGCGTGATCTCCGAGTGGGATCGGGAGGCCGGGCGTCTGACGGTGGTCTGGGCGATTGGGAAGGAAGGGGTCGACGAAAGCCTCATAGGGTCCGATTACGGCGCGACGAGGTATGCGGCCGCCGTCGAGGTCCTGTTGACCCAGGAATCGCTTTCGCTGCCCTCCTCCGCCCTCGGCGAGGAGGCCACTGACTCCGGCACCGCCCTGCTTCTGCCGATGGTCGCCCGTGGGCAGACGGTCGGTCTGGTGGAACTGTGCCGGCTGGATGGGGGTTCATTCGCCCCTGGGTCGGTCCGGCTGGCTCAGGCGTTGGTTAACCAGGCGGCCGTGGCGATGCAGAACGCCCGTCTGTACGAGGAGGTCCATCGGTTCACCCAGGAACTGGAGCGCCGGGTCGAGGAACGGACGAGGGCGCTGGCCCAGGCGCTGGAGGAGTTGACCGTCGAGCGGGACCGGGTGGAAGTGTTGTACCGGATCGCCTCGGAGGTCTCCAGCAGTCTGGATCTGGACCACGTGCTGAACCGGACGTTGGAGTTGGTCGCCCAGGCGGTTGGGGCGGAGCGAGGGGTGGTCATCCTGCGGGACCCCGGTCAGCCCGACCGGCTGATCCGGCGGGCGGCGGTCGGCGGGTCGGGCCCGGTGCCTCCCGGCGGAACCCCCGTCCGATGGCGACCCGGGGAGGGGTTGGCCTGGTGGGTCATCGAGCGGGACGAGGCGGTCCTGGTGGAGGATCTGCGGGAAGATGAGCGGTGGGTCGTCGAGGAGAACGACGAGCCGGTCCACCGGGCGTGTCTGGCGGTGCCCCTCAGCCGCGCCGGGGACGTCTCGGGCACGCTGATGCTCTACCACAGCCGCCCCGGCTACTTCGACGTGGACCATCTGCGGGTGGCGGAGGCAGCGGCTTACCAGATCTCCAACGCGGTGGGCAACGCGGCTCTCTACAACCTGATCCGCGAGCAGGCCGAGCAGTTGGGCGCGATGCTCAAGCAGCAGCAGGTCGAGGCGGCCAAGAGTCAGGCCATCCTGGAGGGCGTGGCCGACGGCGTGATGGTTACCGACGCCGATGGCCGGGTCATCCTCTTCAACGCGGCCGCCGAGCGGGTCCTGGGAGTCTCCCGCGAAGAGGTGCTGGGGCGGACGACGCGGGAGATGCTGGGCCTTTACGGGGCGGAGGGACGGGCCTGGCTGGACGCTATCGAGGAATGGGCCGCCAACCCGGCCGATCACATCCCCGGCGACTTCACCGCCGAGCGGGTGCAGATCGGCGACCGGATCGTCAGCGTGCATATCTCCCCGGTGATTATGGGGTCCGAGTACCTCGGCACCGTCTCCGTCTTCCGCGACATCACCGCCGAGGTCGAGGCGGAGCGGGCGAAGAGCGAGTTCGTCTCCACCGTTTCCCACGAGTTGCGCACGCCGATGACCTCGATCAAAGGGTACACCGACCTGCTGCTGATGGGGGCTGTGGGTGAATTGACGGAGCAGCAGCGCCACTTCGTGACCATCATCCGCAACAACGCCGATCGGTTGACCGCCCTGGTCAACGACCTGCTGGACATCTCCCGCATCGAGAGCGGGCGGATCGAACTGAACCTGAAGCCAGTGCTGATCCAGGAGGTGGTCGACCAGGTGGTCAGTTCGTTGCAGCCGCGGGCCAGCAGCCGGGATCTGGAGATCAGGGTCGAAGTGTCGCCGGATCTGCCGGCCGTGTGGGGGGACAGCGATCGGATCGCGCAGATCCTCATCAACCTGGTCGGGAACGCGATCCAGTACACCCCGCCGGGAGGCGAGATCACCATATCCGCTCGGGTCCGCGGAGAGAAAATGGAAGTCTCCGTGGCCGACACCGGCATCGGGATCTCCGAGGAGAATCAGAAGAAGATCTTCGACCGGTTCTTCCGGGCCGACGACCCTCTGGTGCAGGAGACCCCGGGGACCGGCCTGGGGCTGCCCATCACGGCCTCCCTCGTCGAGATGCACGGTGGGGAGATCTGGGTGGAGAGCGAACTGGGGGAGGGGAGCACGTTCACGTTCACCCTGCCCCTCGCCGAGGCGGTGCAGGCGGCCGCCCTGGCCCCGGAGCCGGAACCGCCGCTGGTCCTCGTGGTCGAGGACGACCACGACGTGGCGAATCTGATCCGATACCACCTGGAGGCGGCGGGGTTCCAAGTGAGGATCGCTGCGACCGGGCGGGAGGCCCTTCAGTTGGCGCGGGAGATGGAGCCGGCGCTGATCACGCTGGACCTGCTGTTGCCGGACATCAACGGGTTGGCCGTGTTGCAGCGGTTGAAAGAGGAGCCGGAGACGACGGCGATCCCGGTGGTGGTTGTTTCAGTTGTGTCTTCTAAGGAAGAAAGCCTCCGCCTGGGCGCGGTCGGATATGTGACCAAGCCGATCGACGAGGAGACCTTGCTGCGGGCGGTGCAGCGGGGTCTGGGGCGACGGGGCCCGATCCTGGTGGTCGACGACGACAGCGACACGCTCCAGTTGATCCGGGAGGCCCTCCGGCGGCACGGGCTGGGGGTGCGCACCACGCGGCACGGTCGCCGCGCGCTCCAGGTCGCCCGCGATGTTCATCCGGCCCTCGTCCTGCTGGACCTGAAGTTGCCGGACATCGACGGCTACCAGGTTTTGCGGGGCCTCAAGTCCAACCCGCTCACCCGCGACATCCCGGTAATGGTGATGACGGGCAGTCCGGGGCGGATCGAGCGCAGGGAGGAGGCCTTCACCCTGGGAGCCGCCCGCTTCCTCGCCAAGCCGTTTGCGGTGGAAGACCTGGTTCAGGAGATCACGAAACTGTTGGGCGATTCTCAAGGGTCCTAGATAACGGAGGGATGAAGCCGTGACGAAGATCCTCGTTGCCGAAGACGAAAAGGACATACGCGAGTTGATCGCCTTCACGCTCCGCTTCGCCGGCTACGACGTCGTGCTGGCCAACAACGGTGCCGAAGCGCTGCAGAAAGTGGCCGAAGAAAGGCCCGCCCTGATCCTGCTGGATGTCCGTATGCCCAAGATGACGGGGTACGAGGTCTGCCGACGGCTGAAGGAGAACCCGCAGACGGAGGACATCCCGGTCGTCTTCCTCTCCGCAAAGGGGCAGGATCGGGAGGTCCAGGAGGGGTTCGAATCGGGGGCAGTGGACTACATCATTAAGCCCTTCGTTCCGGATGAGTTGATCGCTCAGGTGAAGCGGATTCTGGAGCAAACGGGGTAGAGCGCGAACGGTGCGCGAGCAATGAGCGCGGTTATTATCGAGAGCGGGTTGGTCCATTATGAGGCCCTGGGCCGGGGCCGGCCACTGATCTTGATCCACGGCTGGCTGGGCTCCTGGCGTTACTGGGTGCCGACGATGGACGACCTTTCCGACCGGTACCGGACCTACGCGCTGGACCTGTGGGGGTTTGGCGATTCGGACCGGCGGCAGGGCGGATATACGCTCTCTGAATACGTCGCGCAGGTGCGCCGGTTTATGGACGAGATGGGGATTGTGCGCGCGCCGTTAGTGGGGCATGCCCTGGGTGGGGTGGTGGCGCTCCGCCTGGCGGTGGAGTCGCCTGAGCGGGTGGAGCAGGTGATGGGAGTCAGTGTGCCGCTGGACGGGACGGCCGTCGGGCGGTCTCTGGCCTCCTTCTCAGGCAACGGCGATGACATCCTGGCGCGCGTCTTGGGCCGTCGACAGGCCAGCGAGTACCCCGAGGTGAGGCTGGAGGCCAGAAAAGCGGATGGGCTTGCCGTCGCCGATACCGTGCGTGCGGTGATGCAGATGGACCTGCGTCGGGATCTGGCGCTGGTCAGCGTCCCCGTCCTCTTGGTCTACGGGGGGCACGATCCGTTGATTCAGAGGCCGGAGGAGAAAGAGCGCAGGAGACGGTGGGACGAGGAAGACAACGTCCGGGTCATCTGTCTGGAGGAATCCCGCCACTTCCCGATGCTGGACGAGATGAACAAGTTTAACCGGCTGCTGCGGCAGTTCTTGGATACGAGCGGCGACCTCAGCGCGCTGGAAGTGAAGGAGGAGTGGCGGCGGCGGGTGCGATAGGGGGAGCGGCTCCAGGCATCGAGGCACGGAGTCCTGCGGTGATTACGTGGGGAGAGGTCCCCACGCTGCGCACTTTTTGCACCGCAGAGACACGGAGGGCGCAGAGAGTTGAAAGAAGTTGGAGGACTCTGCGCCCTCTGCGTCTCTGCGGCGAGGGTGGTAAACCTACCGCTCCAGGAGGATGGTGACCGGACCGTCGTTGTAGATCTGTACCAGCATATGGGCGCCGAAGAGGCCGGTCTTCACTGGGACGCCGGTCTCCGCGAGGACGCGGGCGAACAGGTCCACCAGCGGCTCCGCCACCTCCGGCGGGGCCGCGTTAACGAAAGAAGGCCTTCGCCCCTTTCGGGCGTCAGCGTAGAGGGTGAACTGAGAGACCACCAGGGCCTCCCCCTCCACATCCAGCAGGCTGGCGTTCATCTTGCCGTGCTCGTCCTCGAAGATGCGCAGGCCGGCCACCTTGCGGGCCAGCCACGCCGCCTGCTCCTCGGCGTCGCCGTGGGTGACCCCCACCAGGACGACGACGCCCCGCCCGATCCGGGCGATCGTTTCCCCGTCTACGGACACCGCTGCCTGACTAACCCTCTGGACCAGTGCTCGCATCGTCTATCCCTCGGGCCCGTCCCCGCCATTCTTCGGGGGGGAACCGTTGCTCGTTGCGGGCCAATTTAGCCTGCACCGCCTCGCTGACGTCCGCCCCCAGCGCGTTCGCCAGACTCAAGGCGTAGATCAACACGTCGGCCAGTTCGTCGACGACCGCTGCCCGTCGACGAGGGTTTTCCATCGCCGCAGCGGCCTGCTCGGGGGAGAGCCAGAGGAAGTGCTCCATCAGTTCCGCGGCCTCGATGGCGATGGCGACGCTCAGGTTCCTGGGCGTGTGGTAGATCTCCCACTCCCGGGCGGCCACGAAGGCGGCGACCTGCCGACGTAGATGGGCTACGGTGGTCGCTTCGTCGCTCATCGGACCGGTGGGAGGCCGATGGCCTCCTTGACCTCGGCGAGGACCTGGGAGGCGATGGCGGTAGCCCGACGAGCGCCGTCCGCCAGGACGTCCCAGATGTGGTCCGGCTCGGCGGCCAGCGCGGCCCGGCGCTCACGGAACGGCGCGAAGTAGTCGGCGATGTTCTGCGCCAGCAGCCGCTTGCAGTCCACACAGCCGATCCGCGCCGTCCGACAGTCCTGTTCGATCTGCTCGACGTCGTCGGGGGAGAAGAAGCCGTGGAAGGTGAAGACGTTGCACACCTCCGGCCGGCCGGGGATGTGCCGGTGGGTGCGCTGGGGGTCGGTAACCATCCGCATCACCCGCTCCCGGATCTCCTCCGGCTCGGCGGCGATCTCGATGTGGTTGTTCAGCGATTTGCTCATCTTCTGCTGCCCGTCGATGCCCAGCACCTTGGGGAAATCGGTGTATTTGGCCTGCGGCTCGACGAGGACCTCGCCGAAGTGGTAGTTGAAACGGCGCACGATCTCGCGGGCAAGTTCCAGGTGGGGGGCCTGGTCCCTTCCCACCGGCACCGTGTCCGCTTTGTAGAGGACGATGTCGGCGGTCATCAGCACCGGGTAGCCGACCAGGCCGTAGTTGACGTTGTCCGGCTGCTGGCGGACCTTCTCTTTGAAGGTGGGGAGCCGGGTCAGCCAGCCGAGGGGGGTGAGCATCGACAGGATGGTGTGCAGTTCGGAGACCTGGGGGGTGTGGGACTGGATGAAGAGGATGGTCTTCTCCGGATCGATCCCGGCGGCCAACCAGTCCAGGGCCATCTCGTAGGTCCACTCGCGGATCTTGTCGGTGTCCTTCAGGGTGGTCAGAGCGTGCAGGTCGGCGACGAAGTAGATGCATTCGTAGTCTTCCTGGAGCGCGACGTAGTTGCGGATGGCCCCCAGGTAGTTACCCAGGTGCTGGCGGCCCGTGGGACGGGCCCCGGAGACCACACGACCCTTCTTTGCCCCCATTTCGCCTCCTTGCATCGATCTGGGTGTCAAGTGTACCACAGGAGTAGGGAACCAACAAGGCCGATCCTGCTCACCCGCCCAGTAGACGGGGAGGGATCGGCCTTGTACGAGCCGCCTGGGCGGGAGGTGGGTTAGACCTCCCGCCAGACGCGGTAGATGTCTCCGCGTTTGCTTTCCTCTGCCTGCTTGCTCAACAGGTCAGCGTAGGTCTGATGCAGCGCGTTGATGCGCGCCTCCATCTGCTCTTCGTCGCGGGCCAGGAGGGCCTGCCAGATGGCCATCATCACGGCGACGAGGGTAGCGATGGAGGGCACTCCCAGCGGAGTCTGCGCGGGGCAGACGAGGACGTGTTCGGTGGTCTGCGCCGGCGGGGTGACCAGGGAGACGCTGATGGCACCGGTCTTTGCCTTCTTCTCCTGGGCGGCGCGAAGGACCGCGGCGGTGTCCACGCCGGCTCCCGGGACGCCAATGCCCAGAACCAGGTCCTCCGGCCCCAGGTCTTTGACGATGAAGGCGGCGCGGGCCGGATCGGCGTGGAGGACGGCGGCGTTGACCCCCGCCATCCGCAGGTAGTCCACGAAAAGGGAGGCCAGGCTGGTGCCCGTTCCCTCCCCGACGACCCAGACGCGCTGCGCCTCAGCGATCATCCCTACGATCGCGGCCGCCTCTTCGGATACCTGGGCCACGGCCATCCCCAGCGTATGGCGCTGGTGCTCCAGCAGGGCCTGCAGTCGCTCCGCGTCGGTTTTGGCCTCCGGGAACTTCGCGTAGGCCGCGGTGAGGTCCTCCTTCACACGTCGCTTGATCTCGCGGGCCAGTTCGCGGTAGCCGGAGTAGCCCAGCGTCTGGGAGAAGCGGACAACCGTGGCGGCGTCGACGCCGAGGGCGCTGGCCAGTTCCGTCGCCGTCATAAAAGCGACGTCCAGTTCGTTGTTGAGGATGAAATCGGCCAGGCGCTTGAAACTGGGTGTGAGACTTTCGTATGCCTGTTTGATCCGTTCTCTGAACATGCCGGTACCCCCTTGTGAGAAAGTCTAGGTCTTCAATCGACTTCATATTATATCATATTCACCGTCAAATGCAAATTAAGTTTCTGGGGCGGGTCTGTAATACCACTTGTCCGACCGTCGGTATAACGGCTGGCGGGTGGCACTGCCGTGGATTGATTGAACCTCGCGTGTGTGGTAAGATAGGAGCCTGTTGGGGCGGAGGCCCCGAGAGGAGGTGATCCGTGAGGATACTGGCGATCAACGGTAGCCCGCGTGGCCGCCAGGGGAACACCGAGGTCATCCTGCAAGCCTTCCTGGAGGGGGCCCGGAGCGCGGGGGCGGAGGCAGAGGTCGTCTATCTCAAGGAGAAGACGATTCGGCACTGCACGGGGTGCTTCACTTGCTGGACCAAGACCCCGGGCGTCTGTATCCATCAGGACGATATGCCCGCGCTCCTTGAGAGAGTGATCGAGGCCCGCATCCTCGTCTTCGCGACCCCGCTCTACGTGTTCACCGTTTCCGGCCTGATGAAGGACTTTATGGATCGGCTGATTCCCCTCGCGCTCCCTCACATCGTTCGCCGGGGGCACCACTACATCCATCCGATGCGCCGTCCAGACGTTTGGCCGAAGAAGGTGGTCCTCATCTCCAACTGCGGTTTCCCGGAGCCCCATCACTTTTCCGGGCTGGAGGAGACGTTCCTCCGTTTCGCCGACTCGCCGGATCTGGAATGGGCCGGGAGCGTTCTCTGTGCGGGAGGGGAGTTGCTCCGATCCCCGCTGCGGGAGCGGATGGGGTGGTATCTGGACGCGGCGCGGCAGGCCGGAGCGGAGGTGGTGGAGAGGGGCGAGATCCTCCCGGAAACCCGGGCGGTGCTCAGCAGGCCCCTGATCGCGGATCCGGCGGTCTATGCGCGGATGGCGAATGCCTATTGGCGGAGCCTGGGGGTGGAGCCGCCTCCTTCGCAGGCCACCACCCGGTCGGATGCGCCTCAGGCACGGCTGCTTCTCCCACCCCGCTCCCTGGACACGGTGCGGGATGCGGTCGCCGGGATGGCGGTCGCCTTCCGGCCCGAGGAGGCCGGCGACCTGAAGGCGGTGATCCAGTTCGAGGTGGAGGGCGAGGAGCCGGGGAGGTATTACCTCCTCATCGCCGACGGACAGTGTGCGGCCTACGAGGGGGAGCACCCCGCGCCCACGTTGACCATTCGCACCCCTGCGGAGGTCTGGCTGGGGATCGTTCGGGGGGAGGTCAACGGCGCCCAGGCGATGATGGAGGGGCGGTATGCGGTCGAGGGAGACCTCGGGCTGCTGATGCGGTTTGGCCGCCTCTTTTCTGGCCGACATCGTAACCGGATCGAGGTGGAGGAATGAAACGACAGTTCCTGTTCCCGTTGTACGTCCTGTTGCTGGTAGCGCTGCTGGTCGGATGCGCTTCAGAGGCGACCCCCCCTCCTCCGGCGGGCAGCGCGCCTACGCCTACGCCCTTGCCTTCGGGCGTTCCCCTGCCCCAGCGCATTCGAACCCGGGGGTATCTGATCGTCGGCGTGCGGTACGACCTGCCGTCGATCTGCTCTGTGACCGAGGAGGGGACCCTGGCCGGGTTTGAGGTGGACCTGGGGCGGGAGTTGGCTCGCCGCTGGCTGGGAGACCCCGACGCCGTCCGGTTCCGGCAGGTGCGATCCGACACGGCGGTGAGACATCTGCTGTCGGGGGACGTCGATCTGACGCTGGCGGCGCTGGCCCACACGCAGGAGCGGGAGGAAGAGGTCGATTTCGGTCCGACCTATTTTCTGGACGGACAGGCTCTGTTGGTGCGGGCCTCGGACGCGATGTCGATCACCTCCCCAGTGGACCTCGTCGGGCGGGTCGTGGGGATCGAAGAGGGTTCGGAGGCGGCCGATGCGCTGGCCGCCACGGTCGAGTTCACTCCTACGTTCCAGACGTATCCCACGCTGGACCGGGCGATCGCAGGGTTGATCGACGGGGAGGTGGACGCGGTGGCCGACCTTCACCACCGCCTGGTCCGGGGATTGACGCCCGGCTCCGGCCTGCAGGTGGTCGGCCTGTACACGCAGATCCCGGTGGCCCCAGCCTACCCGCCCAACGAGCCGGGCTTCGCCGACCTGGTCGCCCTGACGTTTCAGGAGATGTGGTCGGACGGGACGTTCGCCGGGCTGTACGAGCGGTGGTTCCCGGGGGCTCCGTGGCCCTCCGTGGAGATCTGGCCCGGAGCGGCGACGATCACGCTGGAGGAGGCCGGGGGAGCCAAGAGAGTCTCGGGGACGATGGATGGCGTCCGTAACCGGGGGCGACTGCGGGTGGCGATGGTGGCCGACCGACCGCCGTTCGCCTATGTCGATGCCACGGGTGCGCCGGCTGGGTACGAGGTTCGCCTGCTGGCCGCGCTGGCCGAACGGTGGCTGGGGGACCCTCTGGCGGTGGACCTCCTGCCGGTAACGATGGACGAGGGGATGCGGATGTTGCGGGATGGGGAGGCCGATCTGCTGATCGGCGCGATCCCCCACACGCAGGAAGCGGAATTGGCGGTGGATTTCAGCCTGACGGTCTATCTGGCCGGGCAGAGCCTGATGGTCCAGGCGGGGTCTGGTATCGAGGGAATCGCCGACCTGGACGGGCAGCCGGTGGCGATCGTCTCCGGCTCCGGGGGTGGGGAGGCCCTGCAGCGGATCGCTCAGGATCTGCACATCTCCCCGGTCATCGTCCCCAAAGCGACATTGGACGAGGCGATTGCGGCCCTGCAGGCGGGGGAGGTGGTGGCCATCGTCGGAGAGCGCACCGAGTTGCTGGGGCCTGCCTACGCCACGCCAGGGCTTGGGGTGACGGCCGACCGGCTGACCTCGGTCCCCCTTGCCTTCGGCCTGCCCCCCGGCGATTCCTCCTTCCGCGATCTGGTGAACCTCACGCTGGAGGCAATGGTCCAGGACGGGACGTTTGCAGCGATCTATGGGGAGTGGTTCGACGACTCACCGCCGGAGATCGAACGGTGGCCGGGGGCACCGACGCAGCCCCTGCGATTGCTCCCTCCCTCCTCTTAAGGCTATGAGCGGGGGGCCATCCGTTCCAGGTCGGCGCGGGGGACCTTCACCACGTGCCGACACCGGGGGCACTCGAAGGTGTAGTATTCCAGATCTTTCTCTCGAAGTTCCTCCAGCGCGGCGATCACCGCCTCACGGCTGAGGCTGAACATATGGCCGCATCGCTGGCATCGTACACGTCTCATCGGGTCCCTCCTCGTCGCTCAATCTTCCTGCTGCGATTGTAAGCCAAAAGAGGGGGAAGGACAAGCGGAGGGTGCAGAGTCAGCGTTTTTCCCTTGCCCTCTGCGCCCTCCGCGCCTCCACGGCGAGATTCGGGTTACCGGGTCAGCACTTTCTCGACCCGCTCCATCGCCCAATCGATCTCCTCCCGGCCGATCACCAGTGGCGGGGCGAATCGGATGACGTGTTCGTGGGTTTCTTTGCAGAGCCCCCCTTCGTCCTTCAGGGCCTCGCAGAAGCGGCGGGCCCCGCCCGCCTCCGGCAGCAGTTCGACGCCGATCAGCAGCCCTTTCCCCCGTATCTCTTTGATGTAGGGGCTTTCGATCCGTTGCAGGCGGCCCATCAGGTACTCCCCCATCTCCGCCGCCCGCTCGATCAGCCCTTCCTCTACCAGGACGCGCAGGGCTTCCCGGGCCACGGCGCAGGCCAGCGGGTTGCCGCCGAAGGTGGAGCCGTGGTCGCCTGGCCGGAAGACCCCCAGCACTTCCCGCGAGGCCAGCACGGCCGACACCGGGTAGAAGCCGCCGGAGAGGGCCTTGCCCAGGGTCACCACGTCCGGCTTGACCCCCTCCCAATCGCACGCCAGCAGCCGTCCGGTGCGGCCCAGGCCGGTCTGGATCTCGTCGGCGATGAGGAGGACGTTGTGCCGGTCGCAGATCTCGCGGACCCGCCGCAGGTAGCCCTCCGGTGGGACGATGATGCCACCCTCGCCCTGGATCGGCTCCACCAGGAAGGCGACCGTCTCCGGCGTGATCGCCGCCTCCAGTGCGTCCGCGTCGCCGTAGGGGATCGTGACGAACCCTGGCGTGAAGGGGCCGAACCCTTCCCGGTACTGCTCCACGGTGGAGAAGCCGATGATGGTGATCGTCCGCCCGTGGAAGTTCCCGGCGCAGGTGATGATCTGTGCCCGGTTGGGGGGGACGCCCTTGACGGTGTACCCCCACTTCCGGGCCGCTTTCAGGGCCGTCTCCACCGCTTCCGCGCCGGAGTTCATCGGCAGCATCATCTCGAAGCCGGTCAGTTCGCACAGTTCCTTCTCCAACAGGGGCAACTGGTCGTTGCGGAAGGCGCGGGAGGTGAGGGTGACCCGTCGGGCCTGGGCCTCCAGTGCCCGCAGGATGCGCGGGTGGACGTGGCCCTGGTTGAGGGCGGAGTAGGCGCTGAGGAAGTCGATGTACCGTTTCCCTTCCACGTCCCATACCCACACCCCTTCCGCGCGGGTGATGACCACGTCCAGCGGATGGTAGTTGTGCGCGCCGTAGGTGTCCTCCATCTCGATGTAGGCCTCCGGCGCTGCCCGCTCCGCTCGCGGGATCAGCCCGTGGTCCTCCAGGTAGGCGATCACCTTCGCCGCGCTCTCCTCAACGGTCTCCTCCGCCGTGTGGCAGACGATCTCCGGGTTCTCCGGCGGCTCATAGGGATCGGAGACGCCGGTGAAGTTTTGGATCTCGCCTGCGAAGGCCTTGGCGTAGAGTCCTTTGACATCCCGCTCGGCGCAGACCTCCAGCGGGCACTCCACGTAGACCTCGATGAAGGTACCGACCTCTTCGATCTCCTGGCGCGTCTTCGCCCGTCGCTCCCGGTAGGGGGAGATGAACGAGCAGAGGACCACGACGCCGTTTTTTGTGAGCATCTTGGCGACGAAGGTTACCCGCTCGATGTTCTTGTCCCGGTCCTCCTTGCTGAACCCCAGGTCCCGCGTCAGCGCCTGGCGGACGATGTCCCCGTCCAGCCGTTCCACCCGCAGGCCTCGCTCTCGCAGTTCCTGTTCGACTCGTTTGGCGATCGTGGTCTTTCCGGAGCCGGAGAGACCGGTGAACCAGACCGTTACGCCTTGTTCCTTCATACCCAACGTGCTCCTTTCCTTCGATTCGGTAAGAAGTTATCCGTCCTCTGGTGCTCGTTGCCTTTCCTGTTCGGCCAGCGCCGCCCGAATCTCCGCCTCGGGGATCGCTCCTTCCCGCAGGATCGCCGGTGGCCAGACGGTGCAATCCAGCACGGTGGAGGGGATCCCGCCCCGACAGGGCCCGCCGTCCACGATCAGATCCACCCGGCCCGCCAGTTGCTCCAGGGCCTCTTGGGCCGTCAGCGCGGCCGGCTGACCGGAGAGGTTGGCGCTGGTAACCGCGAGGACGCCGCCCGCAGCCCGGATGATCCCCCGGGCCAGGTCGAGGTCGGGGATGCGGACCCCCACCGTCGGTCCGGGGCTCACGACGGTCGGTACGGCGTCGGTCTTGGGGACCACCAGGGTCAGTCCTCCGGGCCAGAACCGGCGGGCGAGGGGGAGGATCGATTCCGGCAGGACAGCCACCTTTGGGAGGTGTTCGACGTCGGAGAGCAGGAGGGCGATGGGGCGGCTGGTGTTGCGCCCTTTTGCTTCGTAGATGCGGGCGATCGCCTCCCGATCGCCCACGTGTGCCGCCAGGCCGTAGACGGTGTCGGTCGGGAAGACGACCAGTCCTCCGCCACGCAGCACCTCAGCGGCGCGCTCGATTGCTCCCTCTTCGGTTGCACGGATCACCTGGGTCGCCATTGCACCTCCAGTACGCGGTCGCGTCCTGCTAGGTCGGGGTGGAGGGTCGGCCTGGCCGTGGGGAGGAGAGCGCGGGCCAGGTTCAGTGCGGCCCTTCCCTGCCCGGCACCGATCTCGATCAGAAGCGTACCGCCCGGTCGCAACAGGCGTGGGGCCTCCTCCAGAAGCCGACGGATCACCTCCAGGCCGTTCCGCCCCCCGTCCAGGGCGAGACGGGGCTCGTGCTCGCGGATCGACCGGGGGAGGTCGGACCACTCCTCCGTCGCCACATAGGGAGGGTTGGAGACCAGCAGGTCCACCGGGCCGAGGAGCGGGGTCGCCAGGTCGCACTGGAGGAAGCGGATCTGGTGGGCCACGCCGTGGCGTCGGGCGTTCAGGACGGCCACCCGCAGGGCGGACATCGAGATGTCGGTGGCGTACACTTGGGTCTCTGGGAGATGGATGGCGAGGGCCACGGCGATGCATCCACTGCCGGTCCCCACGTCCACCACCGTCCGCGGTCGGCAAGCAAGGGCCAGATCTACCAGCGTCTCCGTCTCCGGCCGGGGGATCAGCACGTCGGGGGTGACCACGAAGTCCAGGCCGTAGAACTCGATGTGGCCGGTTAAGTAGGGTAGGGGATACCCCGTTGCGCGGCGGCGGAGGAGGTGTCGGTAACGGGCCATCTCCTGGGGGGCGAGGAGGCGCTCGGGGTGGGCGAGCAGCGCCTCGCGGGAGAGGCCGGTGACGTGGGAAAGGAGGCACTCTGCCTCCAGGCGGGCGGAATCGGCGATGGAACGGAGGCGGTCCGTGCCCTCAACCAGGGCTTCCCCTATCGAGAATCCCGAAGGTCCCCTTGCCACTTCCTGGCCCATCACGATGGGGTGTTGGAGCCCGTTCAACGCTCATCTCCCGCAGGTGGCCTGTCGGTCGAACCGTCGAAAGGACGGCCTGGAAAGGCGGGGCTACGCAACCTCGGGTTCCTTTTCCGCCATCTCTTTCAACCGTTCCTCCTGTTCGTGGGCGATCAGCGCGTCGATGATCAGGTCCAGATCGCCGTCCAGCACGTCCGGCAGCCGGTAGATGGTCAGGCCGATGCGGTGGTCGGTAACCCGGTTCTGGGGGAAGTTGTAGGTGCGGATCTTCTCGCTCCGCTCGCCGGTGCCCACCTGATTGCGCCGCGTTGCGGCGATCTCCTCTTGTTGTTTCCGCCGTTCGATCTCGTAGAGACGGGCGCGGAGGATGGCAAGGGCTCGCGCCTTGTTCTGGCTCTGGGACCGCTCCGACTCGCAGGCGACGACGATGCCGGTGGGTTTGTGGGTGATGCGGACGGCCGTAGCGTTCTTTTGCATATGCTGGCCGCCGGGGCCGGAGGACCCGTAAACCTCGATCTCCAGGTCTTTCGGATCGATGTGGACCTCCACCTCTTCCGCCTCTGGGAGGACGGCCACGGTGGCGGTGGAGGTGTGAATGCGACCGGAGGATTCGGTAACCGGGATACGCTGTACCCGGTGGACGCCGCTTTCAAACTTCAGGCGGGAGAAGGCTCCCTTCCCCCGGACCTCGAAGATCACCTCCTTAAAGCCGCCGATGCCCGTGGAATGGGCGCTCAGGAGTTCGGTCTTCCATCCCTGGCGCTCGGCGTACCGGGTGTACATCCGATACAGGTCGGCGGCAAAGAGCCCGGCCTCGTCCCCTCCTGCGCCCGCGCGGATTTCCATAATCACGTCCCGCTCGTCTCGGGGGTCCTTCGGCAGGAGGAGCAGCCGCAGCCGTTGTGCCAGTTCGCTCAGTCGCTCCTCCAGCCGGGCGACCTCCGCCTCGGCCAGTTCTCGCAGTTCCGGATCGTTCTCCTCTAGCAGGGGGCGTGTCTCTTTCAGTTCCCGTTCGAGGTCCTTGTGCTCCCGGTAGAGGGCAACCAGTTCCTCAAGGCTACTCCGTTCGCGGGCCAGTTCGGTCAGCCTCGCTGGGTCCGACGCCACGGCGGGATCTGCCAGCAGGCGGGTCAGTTCTTCGTATCGTTGTTCGATCTCTTTCAGTCGTTCCCACATCGTCGGGCCTCACACAAACGGCGGCCCTGCGGCCGCCCTTTTCGGCGGGGATATTATAATGGCAGAACGACGGTGCGTCAAGGAGTGTTGTTTGGCCCTTGACGGGGGGCGGAGGGGGTCAGTTGCCCCCGCGCCGGGGGCCTCGGCGGAACCGGTCGCGCAGGGAGCCGGAGGATCGTGGTTCGTCGTCCGGCCCGGAGAGGCGGGCACCGCATTGGCTGCAGAAGCGGGCGCCTGGCTCCATCAGCGCGCCGCAACGGGGGCATTTCACCGGTTGGACGTCGCCCAGGGGCGCGCCGCAGGCGGAGCACTTGGGGGCACCGATGGGGTTGCCCACGCCGCAGTACGGGCAGACGACGACCGTCTCCTCCGCCCGCAGGCCGAGACTGGCCCCCACGCTCTCGCAGTAGTGCTCCACCGCCGCCCACACCTGCTGGGGCAGGGTCAAGCCGGAGATGGAGCGGGCGATGTCGTCGATGCGGGTGATGAGGGAGAGGGGGTTGATGAGGGCCAGCAGGCCGGTCTGAGCCAGGTCGGCCACGGCCCCCAGCCACCGCTGTTGGCCCAGGGAGACCCGGACTCCGCCCTCGACGCGGGCGATGCCGACGGTCAACGCCGTCTGGGGGCCGCCCCACTCCCAGTCGCGGGAGGCGATCTGGACGAGGACGTGGTCGCCGTGCCCAATCTTCTGCGCCATCAGGTCGCCCCGGTTGAACTGGGCGACGAGGGCGTCGGCCAGCGCGTCCGGCTCGATCTCGCCACGGTAGGTTCGTTGGTCCATATCGATCTCACCTCCTGTGGAGTTCGGCGATTTGTCGCACGATCTGGGCGAAGGCGACGGGGTCGCGCCCGCGGCGGCTGGCCCCCAGCCCGTCCACGTCGGGGTCGGCCAGCAGCGCGCCGGCGTGCTCCGGGGTGACGGAACCGCCGTAGATGATGCGGACTGCCTCTGCCGTCGCTTCTCCGTGCCGTTGGATGATCCACCGGCGGATGGCCCGGCAGCCGGCGGCGACGTGGGCTGGCGACACCGGCTCTGCCCGCCCGATGGCTCCCTCCGGCTCGTAGACGAAGGCCATCCGGGTGATCTCCTCGCCGCTGCATCCGGCCAGCAGGGTGGCAAGTCGGTCGGGGTCGAAGGGCTCGCCGTAGGGTTCCCCCACCAGCAGGATGGGGCGCAGGCCGGCGTCGAGGGCCGCCCGCACCTTCCGGTTGACCGCCGGGTCGTCTTCCCCCAGCCGACGGCGTACCTCCCAGTGGCCGACCATCACCCAGGTGGCTCCGGCGTCGACCAGGAGGGGGCCGGAGATCGCGCCGGTGTGGGCCTCGCCGGGGCCGGGCCACAGGTCCTGCCCGCCCACACTGATCCCCGTCCCCCGCAGGGCCTCCGCCAGGGTGTGGATCGCCGTATACGGCGGGCAGACGACGATCTCCACCCGCTCCACCAGATCCGCCACGCGGGGGAGGAATTCCCGGATGAAGGCCCGTGTCTGGGCCAGTGTCATCGCCATTTTCCAGTTGGAGAGGGCGAGCGGTTTGCGCATCTTCTCTTTCCAAGTGCTAACCACGGAGACAGCAGGGACACAGAGTTTCCGTAATTATACCATACCAGGTCTTACGTAGTTGGGGCGACCGGGACTTTCAGAACGAGGAGGGCGACGTTCCGTCTCAACCTCACCTCTGCTGCCCCCTCCCCGCAAGCGGGGAGGGGGCAGCCCGCCGCAGGCGGCGGGGGGGCAGCGATACCTATCAAATTGTATTCCCGTTATCCCCCGCGCAGGATGAGGGGCAGGAAAAGCAGCCGGGGGTGGGAGCCGGGGTTGAGCGGATCGGTGTTTCGGGCCACTTCCTCCCCGTCCTGCCACCCGTCGTCGTCGGTGTCCGCATCCAGCGGGTCCGTCCACCTGTCGAACTCCTGCTCGTTGGTCAGGCCATCGCCGTCGGGGTCCCCCGATGCGCCGTTATCTCCTGTGGCGTCGTTGGGGTCTAACCCCCGACCCACCTCCCAGTACGTGGGTAGGCCGTCCCCGTCGGCATCGGTGGAGGCCCCGGTCTGGCAGGTTACGGTGAAGACCATTCGGGTCCAGAGGGTGGTGGTGAGGGTGTTGGGATCGTGTTGCAGCGGGATGACGGCTAACCCGGCCAGCGTGCCCGCTCCGCTAGCGGCGGTGGTCGTGTAGACGGAGTAGGGTTGCGTCGGGTAGAGACCATCGGCCTCGAATCGCTCCCTCACCATCCCTTGACCGTTGCCATCGCCGCTCGGGGGCACGTACATTGCACCGTCGGCCACCCAGGTCGTGCTTTGAGAGGCGGCCTGATCCCATTCCACGCTGGTAACCGCCGAGCCGGGAGGCAGGAGGGTCCAGGCCTTGAAGACGGGGAAGGGGGGCTCATCGAAACGCCCGCCGTAACCTGCCCCCGGGATCTTCAGATACCACTCGGAGCCCACCTTGTGGATGGTCCATTCGGGCACCCGCAGTTCCACGCGGTAGCGAAGGATGCCGGGTTCGAGATAGGGCGGGGGGTCGAGGTACTCCGGTCGCAGCCAGTATCGGTCCCACGACCAGGGTGGGAGGAGGAAGCACCGGGCGCGGTAGTTGGGAATGCCGTAGAGGGTGGTGATGGCGATGACCCGGCGCTCGACGGTTCCGATCCCGCCGACGTCGGTCACGTAACTGTTGACGGCCCGCCGGAAGGCCTCTCCGGCCGTGATGCAGCCGTCTTGGGCGAGGTGCTGGATGATGTATGTGGACAGTTTTTCGTTGTGCCGTGTCCCGCTCGTGTCGGTGCTGCAGCCCGTGGAGGAGATCGCCGTGTAGCCGGTGGCCCCCACGTAGATGCCCACCTCTCTCTCGGCGAACTCCTCGGGGAACTCGGAGTAGGTGGTGCCGGCGTCGGGGGCGTGGTAGAGTTGGTTGCCGAAACTGGCCCCGTTGTGGCACCCGGAGGTGACGATGACGGCGTTGGGCAGGTCGTTCAGGGCGGCCGTGTCGCCGTAGGAGGGGTGGTCGCCAGCGTAGAACGCCTCCGCGCTCGTGGAGATAGCGTTGTAGTCCCCATGCCCCCCGAAGTAAACCAGGTCGCTTCCGGCGTTCAACTTGGGTGGTACGTCGTTAGAGTCGTACGAACATTGCACGAGGTCATCGTCGGTGCTGGTTCCCATCCAGTCGGCTGCCAGCGTACCGCCGTCCAGGTAATCAGAGGAGGCGATGGAGATCTGGTCCGCACGGGAGAAACGGCCGTAACTGGCGAGATAGGTGTCGATCAGATCGCCGATCTGGGAGGGCGTCTCCACCAGGCGGCCCACCGCCAGTTCGGGGACCAGTTCGTGCTGGTCGCCCCAGCCGTCGTCGACGTAGGAGAGGTCGCCGTAGATGGAGTCGGTGAGGTAGTGGCCCCAGCCGTTGACCTGACCGGGCGTGGAGTAGAGTTGGCGGATGTAACTGTCGGGGTCGGGCAGGTTGGCGCCCCAAAACCGTTCCTGGGCCGAAAACAGGTGGTCCTGTTCCCGCGCCTTCATCGGGATCACCTCGTTGGCACCGACGATGATGAGGTAGGAGAGGTTGGGATATGCGGCCTGCTTGAGGTGTTCGATATAACCGTCGATGGCCGTCACGCAGGCGTTGTTCGCCTCCACGCTTCCCTCGTTCCCCTCCCAGTTGGCGCAGGTGGTCTGGAGATCGGACGGCGCGTGATCGCTCAGGTCCCGATGGAGGGCGGTCATATTAGTGAGGTCGGATGAGGTCCCGACCAGCGTGCTGACGTCGTTCGTCAGATCGACGACGTCGGCGTGTGCATACCCCAGGTCCTCCATCCGACCGTAGTCGGTCAGGATCAGGGTGTCCACTTTCATCCGCTCGATGAGGGACCAGACGACGTTGACGAAGACGTCCTTGCCGGTCTGGCTCATACTGTCGGGACCGGCGTAGAATCCCCAGAGGAAGTAACGACCGTCCTCCTCGATCAAGGGGTAGTGGATGTCGTTGTCGCTCTGCCGGCCTACGGGCAGGACGTTGGCGAGGGGGGAGGGCATATAGATCGCCACGTGGGTGTTGGGGGTATCGTACAGGGTGACGAGGCGATTGTCGATAGGGATACGGTAGGGGAGGCTCCATATCGGATCGTTCGGATCCACGACGTTGATGTCCGTTCGGTTCAGAGCGGTCCAGCCCTGTCCCCACTTGATAAACAGGTCGAGTTCCTGGAACAGGGAGGCCCCTCCCCCTCCGAGGCCGAGGATGGGTTTCCCGGACCCCTGGATCTTTTCCCGAGCGCCGTCTGACCCCGACCAGTCGTAGCCCCCGCCGGTGTCGTTGCCGACGAGGATCAGGTGGTAGGGGGAGAAGTCGGTGTCCGCGACCTGGCTCAGCGGCACCAGGGTTGTGTTCACCCCGTTGGCGACCAGCAGGTCCTTGAAGGCCTCGGCGGTGTTTACGTCGGCGTCGTAGATATAGGCGGCTGCCAGGGTGGGGGTGGTGACGGTGAAGGGAGTGGAGGCCTGGGCGTAGCCTGCGTTGACGTCGGCGAAGATCTGGTGGACGCCCTCCGAGGCCTCCGGAGGGACGACCACGGGCAGGGCGAACGTGCCGTCGGACCGGAGCGACGTGGAGCCGAGGTGGCGTCCGGTGTAGAGGGTGTCCCAGTACAGGGAGACCGTGTCGAAGGGGCCATAACCGGAGAAGGTGCCGGTGACCAGCGTCCAGGTCCCCGGCGGGCCGGAGGTGGGAGCAGCAGCGATGGTGTCCGCGAGGGGGGTGGAAGACACCCCCCTCGCAGGTAGAAGCATTCCGGTCAACAGCAACACGGTGCCGAGAAGCAGACGAGCGACGGTTCCCAGTTTAGAGCCCTTTGCGTTCACAGGGTACCTCCTGTGCTAATGGCCGCGCAGGACGAGGGGGAGGAAGACGCGGGAGGGGAGGCGCCAGATCCGGACCTCGACGTAGTCGGCGAAGCCGTCTTCGGGACGGCGGTAGACGGTGATGGAGGAGGAAGTGAGGCTGCGCCAGTAGGTTCCCACTCGGTCGTCGGCGTTGTAGCCCGCCGGGGGGTTGGCGCCGAAGTCGGCCCCGCCGTAGTGCCGCTGGTTCACGCCGTTCGAGGCACTGAATTGCCACATCACTACCAAGTAGTCGTACGGATTTCCTCCTAGGTTGTGGGTAAACGTCTGAGACACGTCCCGCCCGATGAGCGTCCAGTCGCTGTCGTAGTCCGGCGCTGCCATTCGCCATATGCGCACGCGCACCTGCTCGGCGTAGATGTCCTCGGGGCGGCGGTAAACGGTGATGGAGGAGTTGTCGAGGCTACGCCAGTAGGCTCCCACCCGATCGTCCTCGTTCATCCCCGAGGGCGGATGGTCTCCGAAGTCCGCCCCGCCGTAGTAGCGCTGATTCACGCCGCTGCCTGTGTTCCTGTACTGCAGGTCGACCAGGTAATCGCCAATGGACCCTCCCAGGTTGTGGTTCAGGGTGGTGGAAGTGTCTTGGGCCAGGGAGACCCAGCCGCTGTCGTAGTCCGGTTGGGGCATCTTCCAGATGCGGACGCGGACCTGTTCGGCGTAGATGTCCTCGGGGCGGCGGTAAACGGTGATGGAGGAGGAGGTGAGGCTGCGCCAATAGGCTCCCACCCGCTCGTTCTCCGCTGAGCCGCCGAACGACTTGGCTCCGAAGTCCGCCCCGCCGTAGTAGCGGAGGTTGACTCCGTTGTTGCCGCTCATCCTGTACTGCATATCCACCAGGTAGTCGTCCGTGTCGCCCCCCAGATCGTGGGTGATGGTTTTGGCCTCGTTTTGTCCTATGGAGACCCAACCGCTGTCGTAATCGGGGTAGGTGGGGGTCCAGTAACGCCAGATGCGGATGCGGACCTGCTCGGCGTAGATGTCCTCGGGGCGGCGGTAAACGGTGATGGAGGAGTCGTCGAGGCTGCGCCAGTAGGCTCCCACCCGATCATCCTCGTTCATCCCCGAGGGCGGATGGGCTCCGAAATCCATCCCGCCGAAATACCGCTGGTTGATGCCGCTGCCCCCGCTCCAATATTCCATGTAGACCACGTAGTCGTCGGGATCGCCGCCGATGTTGTGGTACAGCGTCTTCACCTGATCGGTGCCCAGGGAGACCCATCCGCTGTCGTAGGTGGGGTTGGGCCGGACCCAGATGCGGACGCGGACCTGCTCGGCGTAATCGTCCTCCGCGCGGCGGAAGAGGGTGATGCTAGTGGTGTTCAGGGACCGCCAGTACACTCCCACCCGGTCGTCCTCCCGGGTGCCGTTGAAGGCCAGGGCTCCGAAGTCCGCCCCGCCGTAGTAGCGCTGGTTGACGCCGCTGTCGCTGTTACGGTACTCCATATAGACCACGTAGTCGTCGACGTTGCCTCCGAGGTTGTGGTTGAGGGTCGTGCCTGTGGCCCCTGGCGTCAGGGAGATCCAGCCGCTGTCGTAGTCAGGGTAAGCATCGACCCAGATGCGGATGCGCACACGCTCGGCGTAGATGTCCTCCGGGCGGCGGTAGACGGTGATGGTGGAGGTGGTGAGGCTGCGCCAGTAGGCCCCTACCCGCTCGTCCTCCGCTGAGCCACCGAACGACTTGGCCCCGAAGTCCGCCCCGCCGCAGTAGCGGAGGTTGACCCCATTGTTGCCGCTACTTGTCCAGTACTGCATATCCACGACGTAATCGTCCACGTCTCCCCCCAGGTTATGGGTGAGCGTCTCCGCCTCGCCGGGGTCTATGGAGATCCAACCGCTATCGTAGGCGGGACCGCCCGAGTAGGCGTAGGTAGTGGCGGAGGTTGCCTCGATCGCTGCACCTCCCATCGGGGCTGGTTCAGACATCCCCGGGAGATACCCCGGTTCCTCGGGACCGCTCGGTCCCTGGGCGTGAATCGCGCCTAAGGGCAAGATCGTGAGGATCACGATGATGCTGCTGATGACCATCCACTTCGTTTTCATTAGATTCTCCTTTCCTGTATTTTGACAAGCGTTCCTCCTCGGACTATACTCCCCTTGGGAGGGGCAGGATGGACGCTCGGAGGATTGCTTCAGGTACCGTCCTGTTGGCGGTGTGCCTCTTGCTGGTCGGCTGTACTTCGCTTCCCAGAGGGGCCAAGGAGGCGGTACTCTCTTCCTTCATCCCTGAAGAGGAGCCGCGCATCCTCTCCGCCCACAGAGCCCATCTCTTGCCGGAGGACGCCACGGCTGGGGTGGAGGAGGTGTGGTGCGTTGAGGTCGCCTTTCAGTGCTGGAGTTGCCCGTACGGGGAATGGCGCACCTGCGTCTCCGGCTATCTCGTCCGCCGTCTAGGGGACCGGTGGGAGTCGATGGAGATGCAAACAGAGGAAGAGTGGGCTGGATGGGAGGCGAGAGGGTGTCCGCAGGTGCCCGAATCCCCGTGAGGAGGACCCCGGTCGCTTTCGGTGAGCGCCGGGTTTGAAGGTTCAAGATTCTGTCAAGGGCGTTTTCCTTTCTGGGGGACTACACGGTCCGTCGCATATAGGTCCCTACCAGCCGGAACCCCCGTTGCCGGTAGTAGGGCCGTGTGCCCACCGCGGCGATGACCGCCAGGTGCCGGTAGCCTGCCTCCCGGGTCATTGCCTGGGCCTTTTCCAACAACCGCGTTCCCAGTCCGACGTGCTGTGGTCGGCCGTCTCTTCTGTCCCCTAGCGGCAGCGCCGGGCCGTAGACGTGGAGTTCCCGCACTATTGCGCAGCCGTGCAGTTCCTCCATCTCCGGCTCGACTTGGGGGAACGAGAGCCGCAGGAACCCCGCCAGCCGACCCTCCTCCGTCTCGTAGGCCAGGAAGTGCTCCACCGTGCCGTCGGTCTCGTAAGTGGTGAGGGTCAGGCGGAGGCTCTCCGGTTCCACCGGCTCCCCCCGCACCTCCCGGCACCGGATGCACCGGCAGACCCACCCCTCCTGCGCCATCCGTTCCTGCACGATCTGGCGGAGATTGGACTTGGTGACCCCGGCAACGATGTCCGGTGCGGGGATGTCCCGCATCAGTCGGTTGACCCGGCAGTAGGGCGGGATGAGGGTCTTGCAGGCCATCAGCAATCGGACCAGGGTTTCCTCGTCGTACGGCTCGTACTTCCCCGCCCGCCAC
This sequence comes from Chloroflexota bacterium, assembly GCA_011388675.1. Classification (GTDB taxonomy): domain Bacteria; phylum Chloroflexota; class Anaerolineae; order B4-G1; family DUEL01; genus DUEL01. The sequence continues at coordinate 46,883 of DROW01000174.1, forward strand.
AGTTCGTACAGTTCGGTCCCCTCGATCAGCAGGCAGGGATAGATCTTCAACTCGTCGGGCCGCAGCGCGGGATCGTCCCAGAGGCGACGGAAGTCCTCCAGGTCGCTCTCCGGCGTGGCCCCGTAGAGGTTGGGCATCCAGTGGAGGACGATCTTGAACCCCGCCAGGCGGAGCCTGCGGACCGCCTCGCGGGTCTGCTCGACGGTGTGCCCCCGCCGGTTGAGGGCCAGGATCCGGTCGTCCAGGCTCTGCGCGCCCAACTGCACCTTCGTCACCCCCAGCCGACGGAGCCTCCGCACCTCCCCCAGGGTGACGCGGTCGGGCCGGGTCTCCACGACCAGGCCGACCTGTCGGTGGGGCGCGGTCTCGTTCAGCCGCTGCGCCTCCTCCAGCGACGGAGCCTCCCGCTCGTTCAGCGCGTCCAGGCAGCGGTGGACGAACCACTCCTGATAGTCGGCGGGGTAGTCCGACCAGGTGCCGCCGAGGATGAGGAGTTCCACCTTGTCAGTGGGGTGGCCGATGTTCTCCAGGGCGCGGACCCGCCCGGCGGTCTGGGCGAAGGGATCGTACTCGAACCGGCGGGCCCGCTGGACCCCCGGCTCGTCCGGCAGGTAGGACTTGGGGGAGGAGGGGTCGTTGGGGCAGTAGATGCAGGTGCCGCGGCAGGGGTGGGGTGGGGTGAGGACGGAGACCGGCGCGACGCCGGAGATGGTGCGGGTGGGCTTGCGGGAGAGGGCCTGGGCCAGGCGAGGGTCGTAGGCCATCCGTCCCTCGGTGCAGAGGTGGCGGTAGACGCGCAGCAACTGATCGCGGGTGAAGAGCCCCCCGTCGGGGCGGGGGTAGCGCCGCAGCACTGCCTGGACCCGCCGGGGGGTCAGTCGGCCTGCCTGGGCGGCCAGCGTGCGAAGGGCCGCCTCACACCGCTCCAGGCTCACTTCATCCGCCATAGATGGCTGGTATCGTTCATCAGGGCTAATCGGTACCGTTCCTCGCCATGCCATTCGATCACGTTCACCGCGCAAGTATCCTGCCGTACAGACCAGAAATGGTCGTTCCCCAGGCCGAGCACCGCACAGAGGAGGACCTGGTTGACCACCGTGTGGGCCACCAGGGCGATCGTCTGGCCGAGGTGGCGTTCGGCGACCTGCCGCAGTGCGGCCGTGCCGCGTCGCCGGACGACCTCCAGGCTCTCCCCGCCGGGGAACTGAACCGTGTGGGGGGCGTCCCTCCAGGCCAGCATTAAGTCCGGATACCGCTCCCGCGCCTCGGCGAAGGCCATCCCCTGCAGTTCGCCGAAGTGGATGTCCATCAGCCCGTCCAGCGGCTGCACGGTGAGCCCCTGCAGGCTGGCGATGGCCTCTGCTGTCTGCATCGCCCGGCGAAGGGGGCTGGCGTAGATCGCCGTAGGTGCCCAGCGGGCGACGACGTACTCCGCCGTCGCCTGGGCCTGGCGCTGACCCGTCTCGTCCAGCGGGATGTCGGTCTGCCCCCGAAAACGGGCCTCCCGGTTCCACTGAGTCTGACCGTGGCGGATGAGGAGGATATGGGTGACTGGGTGACCGGGTGACTGGGTAATTGCCATTCGCCCTCCCTTTCTCTCTTGCCGATAGATTCCCCTTTTTGTACCACCAACGGGAGTAGGTGTCAACCGAGGTTTGCAGCCCTTCCCGTAGTGGGGTATAATCGCCGACGTGAGCAAGGAGGAGGTCCTGTGCGCGCGCTGATCACCGGAGCAGAGGGGTTTGTGGGAGGCCATCTGCGGGCCTACCTGCTGACCCATACCGATTGGGAACTTCTAGGGACCTGCCGCGCCGATCTCAGGCCGCCCTGTAAGGACGTTCCCCGGATGCGATGGGCGAAGGTCGATCTGCGGGACCCGAGGCAGGTGGGGGACTTGGTGGATTCCTTCACGCCGGACGTGATCTTCCACCTCGCGGCCCAATCGTTTGTGCCCGCCTCCTTTGCCGATCCGTGGGAGACGCTGGAGAACAACATCCGGTCCCAGTTGAACCTCCTGGAGGCGGTTCGCCGCTCGGCGCATCCGGCGCGGGTGATCGTAATCGGCTCCAACGAGGAGTACGGCTATCCGGCCCAGGAGGATTTGCCCCTGACGGAGGAAAGCCCTTTGCGCCCGGCCAACCCCTACGCGGTCAGCAAGATCGCGCAGGATTTTCTCGGCTTGCAGTACTACCTGGCCTATGGGGTGGAGGTGATCCGCCTGCGGCCCTTCAACCACACGGGGCCGGGCCAGTCCCCCCGTTTCGTCGTGCCCGCCTTCGCCAGCCAGATCGCCCGCATCGAGGCGGGCCTCCAGGAACCGGTGGTCCGCGTGGGGAACCTGGAGGCGGCGCGGGATTTCACCGACGTCCGGGACATCGTCCGCGCCTATTACCTCGCTGCTGTCCAAGGGGGGCCGGGCGAGGTGTACAACCTGGCGTCGGGGCAGCCCCGCTCTATCCGCTGGGTGTTGGAGACGCTCCTCTCCTTCTCCACCGTCTCCATCCGCGTGGAGATCGACCCCGCCCGGTACCGTCCGGTGGACACGCCAGTTATCTACGGAAGCGCGGAGAAGTTCCGACGGCGAACCGGGTGGCGGCCGGAGATCCCCTTCGAGCAGACGCTGCGGGATACGCTGGATTACTGGCGACAGCAGATCGCGGAGGGGCAGACGTAGATCTCAACGGAGGAGGTTTGAAGTATGCCCAGGGCTCTGATCACTGGAATCACAGGGCAGGATGGCTCCTATCTGGCCGAGTTCCTGCTGGAAAAGGGATACGAGGTCATCGGGATGGTCCGCCGTACCAGCACGGTCAACTTCTCCCGCATCCAGCACATCCAGGA